>JBCDBB010000244.1:0-1592 GCA_039184415.1 Pseudomonadota bacterium | reverse complement strand
GCCGCAAGGACCGCCTGCCGACGCTCCCGCGCCTCGGCAAGCCTGCGATCCCAGTTCGTGCTCTTCAAAAGGACCGGGATAGACGGGGCTTCCTCCGCGCTCTGTCGAACCGTTTCGAGCTCAAGCGCGGTTGGGACATCTTCGTCCAATCGGTCCTTCGGCATGGCCACCTCCCCGGCGGATTGTTCGCGTTTTGGATACGCTTTGTTGCCTCAGATACGCGTGTTCCCGGTGACCCGATCACTTTTCGACCGTGTCAAGCCTTAGGTGAACCTGAACCGCAACCCAGGAGAGAACGCTCAATAACGGAGGTTCTTGATACAACCGCCTACAACCCAGAGACGGCTCAAAACCGCGTTCCGCCAGTACGCTTTCAGGACAGATCCCAGCCGCTGGCGCGCGATAAAGATGGTTGTATCCGCGCCCGCCGCTCCAGTTCGCGACAAGCGGCACATCCGTCCGCATCAATTCGGGCGTCTGATGGCCGTTCCGAGTCAGTTGGCAGCCGCTCGACCCCGGCCCACCCATGGGCCAGGGCACGCAAACCCGACGAGGACTGCGCGAAAGCGCGTCGGTAGTTTCGGCGCGCTATGCCCTAGGGGTTGTCCTTGGTGTCGACTTGTGCGGCGGCCCTCGCTTTGTCCTTTTGGTCCGATCGCGCAGCCGTTGCATTCCCTGGGTGCCCGCCCGCTTCGGCGCTGCTCACGCTATCCCGCGCGCCAGCGGCACGGTTATTCTCCCGTCCTCCAACCGGCCCGATGCCTTCATCGTCTTCGCGTTCGCGCGCAGGAAAGGTGGACGGTTGGCTATTGATCTCGTTCAGCCACTGGAAGAATCCGGAAAACGGAGCCCTCCTTGGTGCCGACGCGAGTTCGAGCGGGGTCGACTGCACCGTCGTAGCCCGAAGCGATGTGCCCGCAAGCCAAAGCTCCACAGTGCCAAACGGCGGCGATGGCGAATAGTCGGTAAAGTCCCGAAGCCGCGCCCCGGTGGCTTCAGCAATCTTTATCGCGCCCTGGCGGTCGGCTTCGTGATACAAACGAACCTGGGTCGCGCGCACCCGGAAGTCGACGCGATCGGCCGAACGCACCTTGACCCCGAGAGCCGTGAGCGAGGCGAGTGTCGGCGCAATGCTCGCATTGGAGAGAGAGCTTGGCGCGTAGACCCGAAGTCTGATGTTCTTGAGATCCGAAAGGCCGGCCGACGCAATTGCCGAACCGTCGCTCTGTCCAGACGCCTGCGCGCTCGGGCCCGACGGATCATCCGAACCGGCGACCGGGCTGCTCACCGAGCCAACGGAGGTGGACCCGCTCAGCGCGGTGGCCGACGCCACGGCGGTGGGCGCATCGGGACCAGAGGGAACAACCGCCGTCACCGCCTCTTCGGTCGCAGCAACATCTCGACCTGTTGCGGCTTCTGTATCCAGCGATCCGACGGACGCCACGGGCCCAGTCACCGGCGCAACCTCAACCGCCGCGCCGGCGATATCGGCCGGGTCCTTGGGCGGCATCGGATCAGCAGCTGCAACAGCGGTGACCGACGACCCGCCCGCATCCGCGGGGTCCGCCTCGGGCATAGGATCGGTCTCGGCG
>JBCDBB010000243.1:0-1707 GCA_039184415.1 Pseudomonadota bacterium | reverse complement strand
TCCTTCGGCACCGAGTTCGACTTGGCCTCCTTGACGGCAAGCCGGAGGCGCGGGTTCTTGTCCGGGTCCGGGTCGCCCATCTTGGCGGCGACGGTGATCTCCTTGGCAAGCTTTGAGAACAGCTTCGATCGGGCAGCATCCTGACGCCCCTTGCGGTGCTGGATGTTCGCCCATTTGGAATGGCCGGCCATGGCGTCCTCGTCAAACAGTCAGATCTGGACGGCTCATAATCCGGTGGCGCGCGGGTGACAAGCGGAACGCGCCAGACACCCGGTCGGGCAAGCCGGGTACATCTGTATCAGCGCGAGACGGTTTTTCGCGACAGCCTGCGCCAAAGTGTCCATTGTCTCGATAAGGCCAGGAATTTTAGTCAACTTCTTTGACAGCAACCGGCGATCCTGCTAGCAATTGTAGATCGGTATTTACGCGTTCGAAAGGGCGTACTCCAATGAATAGGTTTGCACTGGCACTTGTGGGCGCGGGCATGGCGCTCGGCGCAGGGTCCGCCCAGGCCACTGTCTTCAACGATCCGCTGACCTTTGCGACGTTCCAGTTCACCGCTGGCTTCAACATCGCTGCAGGGCCGCCGCCGAGCGATGGTGCACCGCTCGATCCCGACGATCTATTGATCTTCAACGTGACCGGCGCAAACTCGATGGCGGGAACACAGGAGTTTGCGGGCACCGATGCGTTCAGCCCAGACCTCGATCCGTTTCAGCTCGTGCTGGCGCCGGGCGGGCTGAACAACGGCGAGCTGTTCACCATCGGCTATGACCGGTCCGTGCTGACACCCGGAGAGATTGCTGGGCCGAACGGTCCGGGCTCCGAAACGGGGACACTTTCCTTTACCATCGCCAACACGGCGGTTGCCTCTGCTAGTTCGGCAGGGCCGGGGATCATCGAGTACGAGTTCCGGGGGCTGGTCAACATCGCGGACAGCGGCGGATTCTACAATCCTGTGACGGGCAGCTTTGTGATTGAGGGCAGCATCGGTTCGGCAGCGACGAACGCAACAGCGAGCTTCACGGTGTCGGTGCCCTCAGCCATCGCACCGGTGCCGGTCCCAGCATCGGCCCTCTTGCTCCTGTCGGCAATTGGAGGTGCGGGGCTTGTCGCGCGTCGGAGAGCGCGAGCCTGCATCTAGTCAGTTTCCAGGACCTGATCGAGAGCCCCAGGTTTGGGGCTTTTTTGTGAGCGCGGGTTAGAGGATCCCGCCGCCGCAATCGGCGACCACCTGCCAGCCGCCCCGGGTCGGATACTCTGTGACCGCTTCCTCTTCGCCAAGAACGCTGTAGAAGCGGCGCTCGACCACCAGCGCTTCGCCGTCGCAAACCCGGGGTCCCCAGGTCTCGGTGACCAATGCGACCGCCGCCTCGCGCTCAATCGCTTCGGCCGGCCCGAGCCGCGGCAACACGTCCGTGTACCAGGAGCGTTGGATCGGGTCGAAGCGGCTGCGCACCAGATAGTCGCGCCCATCGACGCTCAGGATGTCCTGCTCGGGATAGGACGATTCGGTCAGCGGCGCCGAACAGGCAGCCAGTGCAACGACCGCTCCGAGACAGGCCAGGCGCGCAAAGGTCGGCACAGACAGCGGCATTTCAACCTCCGGTCTCGGATGCGGGAGTGGCGATCGGCGGGACGGTACGCCCTCGGCTCTCGCACTGCAACCGCCGCGCGACATGCTCGGACCACCACGCTTGAGCAGGG
>JBCDBB010000242.1:0-1713 GCA_039184415.1 Pseudomonadota bacterium | reverse complement strand
TCTGGCGGTCCGGGCGCTCTGCCACAGACATGACGGCGGGACAACAGCCGTAACGGCTTCTTAACGATGATGTCCCAAGGTGCGCCGGAAATCAGGGTTGCCCGATCGTGAGAGCATATCTTGCCGGGCCGCGCACAGCGCCTCCCAGATACCTCTCCGGCTCCTGCAATACGCTCTGACGGTTACCGCCCGCCCGCGTTCGAGAACCGTCAAGGACACCGCATGAAACTGATCGACCAGATTCTCCGCCAGCCGGCCGCCGCGACCTTTGGCCGGACGGCCGGGGCCATCGCGATCGCACCCCTGCCCGGTCTGGCCCAGGCCCAGTTCGACACGCCGGCCGATCTGGCCGGGACCTCCATCCCGCCGGAGACGACGGTCGTCAGCACCGTCGGGCACACGGTGCCGGAGGACCGGGGCAGCGCGCTCTACCGCCGGGTCGGTGCGGAGCCGGCCCATGCCGGCAAGGTCCGCTCCGGCGATGGCGCGTGGTGGGAGATCATCCCCGACCCGACGGGCCTGCGCCCGCAGCAGTTCGGCGCCGTGGCCGACGGCACCACCGACGACCATGCCGCACTGACGGCCTGTTTCCAGACCGCACTCTACTTCAATGCCAACGGCAACGCGATCCAGCTGACCGGCGCGGACCGGGTCTCGTTCTCGCGCGTCCGGATCGATCTCGGCATTGGCCGGGCCTATCTGGTCAGCGCCCCGATCGTCCTGGACGCGCCGCGGCTCGACATCTGCGGCCAGAACGTGGTGGTGACGACCACCGATTTCGACGACTTCGTGTTCATCTGCACCGGCGCGGTGCTCGACCTTGCGTTTCACGGGTTCACGATCGAGGCCACGCGGCGCGGCTGCGTGCAGATCAACGCCTCGAACATCTCCGGCGCGCGGGTTGCGTTCGAGGGGATGGTGCTGGTGACCGATCCGTTCGGCCACGAGACCGGCATCGGCGTCTCGTACACCAACCGCTCCAGCTCGCTCACCTTCAAGGGCTGTTACTTCAACCGGATCAAGCACCCGCTGCATGCACTCAACTGCGATTTCATCTCGTTCGAGGACTGCTGGTTCGGCTTCGCCCCGCGGGCCGTCTATGCCGATAGGGACGGCTACATCCGCATCGACAAGGGGTTCTGCCGGATCCACAACTGCCTGTTTGCCGGCGGGCCTGCCGGCGTGATCACGGGCGGGCGCCAGACAAACGGGGCCGAGATCGCCTATCTCCGGATCGGGGTCGAGGGTGCGGTAGCCCCGGACGAGGACCACGGCCGGCTCTCGATCAGCAGGACACGGATCGGCTACGAGAACGGCGCCGGGGCGCTGGTCAACTACTTTGTCGGCCATGCGGCAGGCACCGGGTCCGGGTTTCGCAGCGGCATCGTGCTGAATGACATCCAGACCTTCCCGCGAGAGGAAAAGATCGCCAATTTCAACGGCGATCAGGTCGCGCCGCTGATCCGCCTGTTCGAGATGCCGAACCAGATCCTCGTCGACGCGCTGCACGCCAACAACGGCAATCTCGGCATCGTGGCGCCGGGCTCGACCACCACACTGGCCGCCCTGCGGGCCCAGGTCGCTTCCCAGGCGGCCACGCAGATCGCGCACGGAGCCGACCCGGCGGATACCCGCACCCCGACGGCCGACAGCTGTTTTCACATCGGCACCGTCACCGCGGTGCATGCCTTCCTGACGCTGACCGCGGACCGG
>JBCDBB010000241.1:0-1883 GCA_039184415.1 Pseudomonadota bacterium | reverse complement strand
GGGTCTTGCTCGCTGGTGTGGCGAGATCGGTCAGGTAGAGCCCAATCAGTTCTGGCGAGGGGGGCAGGGGGTCTGCGCCCTTCTGGCGGCACCACCGGGCGAAGTGTTTCCAGTCCGCGGCGTAGGCTTTTTGCGTGTTCTGCGAGGTGGCGGCGCGGGCATAGTCGCGTGCGGCGTCGACCAGATGGTTGAGCGTGCCAGACGGCGCAATGTGCGGGGGCAGGGCGATTTCAGCGTGTCTCTGGTCGATCTGATTGATGGGCGACGTCTCAGCGGGCGCTGAGCGCGATTTCTCGTGCTTCTGGGGCTCGTTTTGGGAGGTATCGGCCATGGCTGGGAGCCTATATCCATTATGTCCGATAATGCAAACTTATTGGACATAGCAGAGAGCGGCAGGGTGGGGCGGTATATACACTATCTGGTAGGCAAAAGCGCCGCGACAGGATAGTCTTGTGGCATGACCTATGCCCGTATCAACCTCGCTGGCGATCATGAAACACTACCCCGGATGCCGTCCTGGGTCACCTGGGCGCGGCTGGAAACCCCTGGAGATGTGGCGTTTTTGTCCGGGGCGGTGCTCAGTCATCTGCATCTGGTGCTGAGCCGGGACGACGTGCCCCAGAGCTTGTTCCGCGCACGGATGGCATTGCGCGCGGCGGAGGCCTGTGTGACCCATCAGGGACGCCCGGAACGGGCCGCAGAGTTGCGCGATGCGGTGGCGTTTCTGCAGTCCGGCGACAGCCCCGGTCCAGCGGGCGAGATCACCTTGTCCTGGCACCGCGCGGTGGAGCGACCGGTTTCTGTCAAAGCCCTGCACCGGGCTTTGTCCGAGATCGACGCCGACCAGATTGCCGTTTGGCTCGATGCGGGGCAGGGGGCGCCGGTCCCGCGTGCCGCGTCCGTGCTGCAGGCGGTTCTCGCGGATCGACCGCGGGATCCCGCTACGGCCCTTATCCTGGCCGAGGCGGCATTGGCGAAGGCGCTCGGGTGGAGCCATGTCCTGCCGCTCCTCGCGCTCGGTCTCAAGCGGGCCGATCTTCGGAAGTCGGGTGACGAGCTGCGCCTGGCCTGCCATCGGGCGATCCTCGCGGCTGCCGCGCAGGCAACACAGGAGGCCGCCGATCTTGCCCGTCGCGCCGCGCGCTTGAACGAGGTTGCGCCGAAGCTCCGGGCAAAGGGATCCGACGAGGCTGTCGCGCTGTTCCTGAGCCAAGACGCGGTGGCTCCGACGGCGCTTACCTCGCTCCGGTCCGGTCGGGCCGCGCGCCGCTTCTGTGACCGGCTGGTCGAGTTGGGCGCTGTGCGCGAGTTGACCGGACGCGACACCTTTCGGCTCTACGGTATTTGAGCGATGGCGAAGGACCACGCAGATCAGGTGCTGGACCGGGAGCTGGAAGACCTGCCAATCGAACTCCGCTGGCGTGAATGGTTGCGCCGGATCGAAGCGGTGCTCTTTGCCTCTGCCTCGCCCGTGCCGCGCGAGGACCTGGCGCGCGTGGTGGGGCAGGGGGCCTCGGTTGATCTCCTGATCGACGATCTCATAGCCGATCTTGAAGGACGGTCCTTTGAAGTTGCTAAGGTCGCCGGTGGATGGGTGCTCCGGACCCGGCCGGCCTATGCGGCGGCGATCCGGACGGCCGCGGATGTCGGAGACCAAGACCTCGATCTGCGCGAATACGATGTCGCCGTGCTCGCCGCCATCGCCTATCACCAGCCGATCACCCGGGACGGGCTCAAGGATATATTCGGCAAGGAGATCAGTCGTGATCTGATCGGGCGGCTGCATGCCAAGGGGCTCATCGTGACCGGTCCGCGATCTCCGCGGCGCGGGGCACCCTACACATACGTGACGACCGAGCAGTTCCTGGTCGCCTTCGATCTAG
>JBCDBB010000240.1:0-1932 GCA_039184415.1 Pseudomonadota bacterium | reverse complement strand
TCGCCCGCGAAGAGCCCGCGGGAGATGTCGCAGGGGCTGTCCTCTCCACCGTAGGATCCAAGCCAGCCTGCCACCGCATCGACGTCGATCCCGAAGGCGCAGAGGATTTCCTTCTTTCCGCCTGCCTTGGCCAGCGAGCGGTTGGCGACCGAGGGCGAGGCCCCGCCGATCAGCGATTTCGGCTGATAGCGTTCGCCGGCCATGCTGCCGTACGGGCCGCGTTTCCCGCCTGTCGGTCTCGGCATTGCATTACCCCCCGCTGTGCCCGCGTTGCCCACAGGGCAAGATCGCACTAACCTTGGAACAGGTCCGGCCGCTGTGCAAGCGCCTGACACAACAGCCCGGGAGGCAGAGATGGTGGATTGGAAAGAGGAAACGCTGGCCAGCTACAAGTCCAAGGGCTTTGCGTCCCGGTCCGGATACGGCGCGCGGCCGGGGCTGCTGATCGTCGATTTCATCAACGGTTTCACCGATCCGACCTCGCCGCTGGGCGGCAATTTCGACAGCCAGCTGGACGCGACCAACGCCCTGTTGTCCGCCTTCCGGGTCAAAAGCCTGCCCATTGCCTACACGGTCGTGGAATACGAGCACGACTATTCGGACGCCGGTGTCTTCATCGAGAAGGTCCCCTCGCTCAGCCTGCTGAAAAAGGGCTCTCACATGGTGAAGGTCGATGACCGGATCGCGCCGATGGCGGGCGAGAACATCGTCTCCAAACGGTTCGCATCCTCGTTTTTCGGCACCGATCTGGACGCGTGGTACCGCGAGAACGGCGTGGACACCTGCGTGATTGTCGGCTGCACGACCTCGGGCTGCGTCCGGGCGTCGGCGGTGGATTCGCTGCAGTACGGGTACCGGACCGTTGTGGTGCGCGACGGCTGCGGCGACCGGGCCGAAGGGCCGCACGAGGCCAATCTGTTCGACATCGATGCCAAATACGGCGACGTGATCTCGCTGGATGACTGCCTGGCTTATGTCAACGGTCTGGGCGCGGAGGCCGCGGCGGGCTGACAGCCAAAACCGTGGGCCGGACGAGGGTCCGGCCCGATCGTCGACGATGCAGGAATGGCATGTTTCAAGCGCGTCTAACGGGCTTGTCGATGATCATGCCGGTGTCAGGCGGAGTATCGCTCGGTAGAAGCGCGGCGGGCGATGCCCAAACAACATAAAGCCTGGCGGCAGGCAAAGCGCGGTCAGTCCGGCCACCGCGCGGCAAGAACCTCGATCTCCACCTTGAACTCCGGCCGGGTAAAGCCCGAGACAATCATCAGGGTGGAGGCCGGCGGCGGGTCGAGCCTCTCGATCCATTGATCCCGCGCGGCCATGTAGCCCGGCATATGGGTGCGGTCGGTCACATAGGCGTTGATGCGCATGACACTGGCGCGCGTCATCCCTGCGTCCTGCAGGATCGCATCGATGTTGGCAAAGCAGACCTCGGCCTGGTCCCGGGCGCCATCCGGTGCCAGATCATCGGCGGTGACCCCCAACTGCCCGGACAGGGTGACAAGGCTGCAGCCCGGCGGTGCTTCGATGCCGTGGGAATAGTTCGCGAAGGGTGGCCGGATCGTGGTGGGGTTCAGTGCTTTGAGCATCGGACAGGACCTTTTTCAGACGCGCGATCGTGCGGCGGGACATGCGCGGGCGCAAGCGATGATCAGTGCGCGTCAGTTCGCGAAACACGCAGTCCAAGCAGCCGATTGATTGGCGCGAGAGCTATCCTTATCGTCGCTCTGCGCGATCAGCGTCGCACGTCACCTGCCGGGAGCGCCTGATGGCATCGACCTTCTTCACGCTGTTTCAGGCCGGCGATTTTCAGGCGGCGCTGCAGGTGGCCGAGGCGTATCCGCCCGGCCATCGCCGTGACCGCGATATCGGGACGGCCTTGCTGGCACTGCGCCGGGCGTCCGAAGCGGTTTCTCCGCTGCGCCGCGC
>JBCDBB010000239.1:0-2212 GCA_039184415.1 Pseudomonadota bacterium | reverse complement strand
CTGGCACTGGTCGAGCTTGAACTGCTGGAGGCCCTTCGCGACGGGCCGCGGACGGTGGAGGCCCTCGCGATCCGCGCCGGAGTGCCGGCTCAGCGGATGGCAGCACTTCTGCAGGCCGGCGCCGCGCTCGGGCTGCTCGTTCGGCAGCGCGGTGGCGCAAGTTATGATCTGGCGCCCCGCGGCGCGGCGCTGCTCACCGTGCCGGGCGTCATTCCGATGATTCGCCACCATGGCGCTTTCTATCGCGACATGGGTGATCCCGTCGCGCTTCTGCGGGGCGAGGCCGATACGGAACTCGCCCAGGTCTGGCCGTATGTCTTCGGGGCCGGTGCGGCGGAGGATCCAGGGCGCGCTGCGATCTACAGCCAGCTCATGGCCGACAGCCAGGCGCTGGTCGCCGAGGAGACGCTGGCCGCGGTGTCCTTCTGCGGCATGCGTCGGCTGATGGATGTTGGCGGCGGCACCGGCGCCTTCCTGACCGCGGTCCTGCAGCGTTATCCCGACCTCACCGCGACGCTATTCGATCTGCCCGCAGTGCTGCCGGGGGCCGAGGCGCGACTGGCCGATGCCGAGATGTCGGACCGGGTTTTGCTGCAACCGGGCAGTTTTCGCGACGATCCGCTGCCGCGCGGAGCCGATGCTGTCAGTCTGGTGCGCGTTCTCTACGATCACGCCGACGATACGGTCGATGCGCTTTTGGCGGCGGTGCGCGCGGCTCTGCCCCCTGGAGGCCGGCTGATCGTGACCGAGCCCATGGCCGGTGGCGACCGGCCGCACCGGGCAGGAGATGTCTATTTTGCTTTTTATTGCATGGCGATGCGTACCGGGCGGGCGCGCAGTCAGGCCGAGATAGCAGCCGCCTGTGCGCGCGCAGGCTTCACCCAGATCCGCACACCCAGAACGCGGCGTCGCTTCCTGACATCGGTCGTTACGGCAGTCGCGCCCTGAGTGTCAGGTTAGATTGACACATTTTCTGTCTAAAACGTTTGACAGAGCAGAGTGTCAGGTTAGAATTACACTAACGCACAAGATGACGCAGGTGAGTCCCGTCCGATCCTGGGGCCGCCAAACAGACAGGGAAACCGTGCCATGCCCGCCTCGATGACCTCAGGGTTCGAAAGCCAGGCCGTGATCCTCCACGGCGCCCGCGATCTCAGCCTGGACAGCGTTGCGATCGCCGTGCCTGGACCGAAGGATCTCGTTGTCGAGATCACCCATTCCGGCATCTCCACCGGGACCGAAAAACTCTTCTGGTCCGGCCAGATGCCGCCCTTTCCGGGCATGGGCTATCCGCTGATTCCCGGCTACGAGGCCGCCGGTGAGGTGGTCGAGGCCAAGCCCGAGACCGGGTTCACCCCCGGCGAGCGGGTCTTCGTGCCCGGCGCCAATTGCTACGGCGAGGTCCGGGGTCTCTTCGGGGGTGCCGCACGTCGTTTGGTGACCGATGCCGGCCGGGTCACGCGGATCGATGCGGGGCTTGGCGCCGAGGGATCACTCCTCGCGCTCGCTGCCACGGCCCGCCACGCGCTCGCCGGTCTTGACCGGGCGCTGCCCGACCTGATCGTCGGCCACGGCGTTCTTGGCCGGCTGCTCGCGCGGCTGACCATCGCCGCCGGAGGCGCGGCGCCCACAGTCTGGGAGATCGATCCGATCCGCCAGGGCGGGGCCGAAGGCTACGAGGTGCTGACCCCCGATTCCGACCCGCGCCGCAACTACAGCGCGATTTATGACGCATCGGGCAATGCCGGGCTTCTGGATCAGCTCATTACCCGGATTTCCAAGGGTGGCGAGATCGTTCTGGCCGGGTTCTACACCCAGCCGCTGCAGTTCGCCTTTCCGCCGGCATTCATGAAAGAAGCCCGCCTGCGCATCGCCGCAGAGTGGGACCGCGAGGACCTGCACGCCACCCGCCAACTGGTGGAAAGCGGCGCGCTCTCGCTTGAGGGACTTATCACCCACACCAGCGCAGCAACCGATGCGCCGAAGGCCTATCAGACCGCCTTCGACGACCCGGCCTGTCTGAAAATGATCATCGATTGGAGCGCCACGGCATGAGCCTCGACGACGTCCCCAACCTGAAAGATTTCGACGACCGGCTGAAACATGAGGCCGCCCAGGAACCGACGCTGGAGGTTCCGCAGTCCGAGCCCACAAAGCACACCCAGATCATCGCGATCTATGGCAAGGGCGGCATCGGCAAGAGCTTCACGCT
>JBCDBB010000238.1:0-2232 GCA_039184415.1 Pseudomonadota bacterium | reverse complement strand
GAGCCGAGAAGACCGATGCTGACACCGATATCCTTGACCGCGTTCCGCGACATCTCGGCGACCCGGACCTTGAGGGCGACCTGCTGCGTTCCACCGACCGACATCATGTTGGTGACGGCGTTGCCGGCATAGGCGCGCGCAAGCGTCAGTGCCCGGTCCAGCTTATCCTTGCCGCTGACGACACCCGAAAGGATGATCCCACCGCCGGCCTGGCGGACCTCGATCTCTTCCTCAGGGAGCACGGACGCGAGCCGCTGTTTCAGCTCAGCGAGATCCGGCTGCACCACGATCGTGACGTTGCTGATGAGACGCCCCCCCTCGCCGAGCAGCGTCAGCGTGGTTTTGCCGCGACGCCGGCCGAGCACGTAGATCGACCGATCCGACAGGGGCTGCACGTCGGAGATCTCCGGCTGTGCCACCGACAGTTCTGTGAAGGGCTGTGAGCTTTCGACCACCACGGCCCGGTTCACGAGAACCACAATATCGTTTGATGCTAGCCCGCGCTGTACCCTGAGAACGCTTTGGGCTTCAGCCCATCCGCTGCCGACGGTAACAAACGCCAGCAGGGCCAGGCACGCCGCCCGAATTATCCCGCGTGTCATGACTTCGGTCCCTCATTGTCTCGTTCTGTTTCCAACACAGGCAAAACTCGCCCCCGCCGTCCTGGCAGAGTAAACAACAAAACAGACCAACACTCAACCGGTTAACGGGAAAACCTCGCTTTTAGAGTAAGCCGCTGACGGGCCTACTCATCCTGGAACTCAAGGCGATCGGCGATGGCGCCACCCCGGCGCACAGTCACGGCCGTCCGCGGGGCAGGAGCCGGGGCCGGGGCGGGCGCCGGCGCGTCCTCGATCCCGAGCAGATCCTGAACGCTCACGGTCTGAGGCTTGTCCGGAACCGCGTCCACATCGTCACCGCTCAGCCCCCGCAAGGTCAGCGAAAGCCGGCCGATCTGCTGTGCAAGCTGCAGCTTCTGCGCCACCTCCGAGGTCACCTCGAGCGTGGCCGTCCGCGCGATCCGCGGCGCATTAGACTGCTGGTTGGTCTCGTGATCGACGGCAATCACGCGGATGTTCTGCAGGACAATCGTGCTGGCGAGCGAGCCGTTGACGTTCCGTGTCATCAGCACATCGACCCGGTCGCCCGGGGCAATGAAGCCGGCCACGCCGGAGACGGCATCGATCCGGATGCTGAATGCGCGCTTGCCTTCCTCGAGCTGCATCGCCATGCGCTCACGCTCACCAAAGCCGCTGATCTTGTTCTCGAGGATCGGCTCACCGGGCTCGATCTGTCTCAGAACGATCCGGGTGCGGTCGGTCATCTCTTCGGTACCGAGCAGGGCCTCCGCCTCGGTAAACGCCCCTTCCGGAAGCGCGTTCTCGGGCCAGGCAACCCAGCGCAGATGCTTGTTGGGCTCGATTGCCGTCCCGTATTTCAGGGTCTGCTTGGCAACGATGACGTTGACGGTCTTCGGCCCCTGATCTCCCTGGGCGGCCATCCGCGCTTCGAACTCGTCGAAATAGATCGACGCGAAGTAGATCGCGCCACCGGCCAAGGCCACGCCGAATATCAACACCAGAATTGCAATGATTTTCATGGTCCGCCTCGCCGCTTGTCACCCTAAGGGCCGCCAACCCGGAGCGGGCGGAGCGGCACCTTCCCTAGCCGATATGCCTCAAAACCTGAGATGCATCAAGCGAATGCCCGTCGGTCCAGAGGCTGCCGGGCGGGTCAGTTTCCGTCCGGCTGGATCGTCACGCGGTTGAAGTCGCGGTTGACCTCCTCGCGCACCGGCGCAACACCGCCGGCCATCAACGTGTAGGCAAACCAGATCGACCCCACCATCAGCGCAAACGTAACCGCCACCCACTCGACCGAAACAGCCCCACGCTCGTCTTGGAAGAACCCCTTCAGATCGTGCATGACACTCTCCCCTTTGCAGAACGAGAGCTCACTCGTTCCCGAATACCATGTGCAGGGAGGGCATACCAAGAAATCGATTAACCAAATGCTGACCGACCGGTCGCAATTTGCAAAAGCGTGCGCCCTAAGTCACAGCCTAAACGGGAAAACGCGGCGCTTCGGACGCAAAAAAGCGAAGGGGCCGCTCTCGCAGCCCCTCCCGAATTCCAAACTCGGCAGATGTGGCCGAGATCACTCGAAGCCGCTGAAGCTCGTGTCGATGTCGCTGTCGACAACCGAACCCGAGAGCGTGTCGTTGATGGCGCT
>JBCDBB010000237.1:0-2527 GCA_039184415.1 Pseudomonadota bacterium | reverse complement strand
GGATTGGCGGCCGGTCAGGTGATCGTCGAGGTCGGCCAAGAGCCGGTTTCCACCGCCGACGATGTCGAGACCCAGGTCGAGCGTGTGAAGGGTGAGGGCAAGAAGGCGGTGCTGCTGCTGGTGCATGCGGGCGGCGATCTGCGCTTTGTCCCCGTCAGCTTCCCCGAGGAGTGACGCGCCTTGGCGCCTGAGGGCGGCATTCAGCCTGCGATCGCCCCTGCCCCGCTGTCGCGCACGGCGCGCGGCATCCTGGGGGAGAGCGGCGACGACGGCTGGGGCATGTATATGCGTGCCCGCGAACTGCTCGACGAGGGCGTCAAGGTCTGGAACCTCGCCATCGGCGATCATGATACGCGCACCGATCCGCGCATCGTCGAGGCGGCTGCCGCAGCATTGCGCACCGGGCCGCTCGGTTACGCGCCGAGCGGGGGTACTGCGCGTCTGAGGGCCCTGTTGGTCGGGCGCGCCCGTCGCCATGGCCACGATGTGGGGCCGGAGGGCGTGCAGCTCACCATGGGCGGCCAAGCGGCGCTGCAGATCGCCTGCGCGCTGACCCTCGACGAGGGCGACGAATGCGTGATGATCGCACCTTACTATGCCAGCTACCCGCAGACGATCCGCAGCACGGGCGGGGTGCCGGTGGTCGTGGCTGCCCGCGCGGATGACGGCTTCTTGCCGGACCCTGCGGCCATCGCGGCGGCGATCGGCCCGCGGACGCGCGCGATCCTGATCAACACGCCGAACAACCCGACGGGTCGGGTCTATCCGGCGGAGCTTTTGGCCGAGATCGCGGGGCTCTGCCGGCGGCACGATCTTTGGCTGATCTCGGACGAGGTCTATGACGGTCATGTCGCGGACGGGCTCGTGCATGTGAGCCCGAGCACGCTGCCCGGGATGGCGGGGCGGACGCTTGTCGTGAACTCACTCTCGAAAAGCCATGCGATGACCGGCTGGCGCGTCGGGTATCTCGCAGGACCGGATGCGGCGGTCGGGAAGGGCAGCGCCTTCGTCTCCTCGACGACCTATGGCGTGCCGGCCTTCATCCAGGCCGCGGCCGAGACGGCGCTCGCCGACTGCGCGGATTTCGAGGCGGCGCTTACGGCGCGCTATCGGGCGCGGGCGGTTGCTGCGCTTGAGGCACTGCCGGCAGATGCACCGTGCCGAGCGGTGCCGCCCGAAGGTGGGATGTATCTGATGCTCGACATTCGACCGTCCGGGCTTTCGGGGACGGCGTTTGCGGCGCGTTTTCTGGAGGAAGAGCATGTGGCGGTGATGCCGGGCGAAAGCTTCGGCGCCGCGGCGGCGGGGCAACTCCGCCTGGCACTCGTCGCACCCGAGGACGATCTCGCCGACATCGCCGAACGCTTGGCGGCATGCCTTGGTCGCGCCACCTGACAGGAACGATGGCCGCGGATCGCGGCATGGCGGCTGGAACCGGCAGTCGATCCCTCGTAATCGGAACGTAACGAGACGCTGTCGACTTGATGCTCGCGCATTCTTCGCTCTCCGAGCGCCCCCCTCCCACGACATGACTATCTGAGTCGCGCGAACGAACCGCTAACGACCCCACAGCATCTCTAGGGTCTGTTGAGTTTCATCTGGAGTTTATGACGGCGGCTGCGGCGTGGATCATGGCGGCGAAACTGGTGTCGGTCTTGCAGGCGCATGGCGATGCATTTGAATTCCTTCAGCTTTCCGATGTAGTTCTCCACCAGATGGCGCCATTTGTAGACCTCTTCATCGATCGCCCTCGGAGCCGTGCGCTTGGGGTGTTGCGAGATCACGATGTCTGCGCCCCGCCGCTCCATCTCCTCGACGATCCAGCCAGCGTCGAAGGCCTTGTCTGCGATGAACCCGTCGAAATTCCAGCCGTCGATCAGGTCCGTCACACAAACCGTGTCGTAGCGCTGGCCCGCCAGGAGTTCGAAGTCCACCATGGCGCCCAACGCATCGCACATCACGAGGATTTTCGACGTCACGCCGCCGCGAGAGCGTCCTATGGCCTGGCTTTCAGTCCCCCCTTGGCCCCCTGACCATGGCGATGGACCTTGCAGATCGTGCCGTCCACCATCGCATATTCCATGTCCGGGTCAGCCGATACCGCGTCGAAAATCCGTTTGAAAACATCGGCTTTGACCCAGTGACGGGACCGCGACGGAACCGTTTGAAGACCGTGTTCCAGTGTCCGAAGATCTCCGGAAGGTCGCGCCAAGGCGCCCCGGTACGCGCAATCCAAAGCACCGCCTCTAGAAACAAGCGCCCGTCACCGCCGGTCCGGCCCGGATCCGATGCTTTCCCCAAGCAATGGGGCTCCATCAAAACCCACTGCGCGTCCGTCAGGATCATTCTTGTCATTGACTGCCCTCGTGTTTTGAGAGCTTGAATCAGAACAGATGGCTATTGGGAATCCCGAACCTCAACAGGCCCTAGAGGATCCGTGCTGTGTCAAGCTGCACTTTCGCTCCAGGACCGCTGATCTCGGAGCAAGGCTTTTGCGAGGATGATGAGCTTGCGCATGACGGCGGTC
>JBCDBB010000236.1:0-2538 GCA_039184415.1 Pseudomonadota bacterium | reverse complement strand
TTTCGATCTCTGGGGTAAGGGTCGCGCGGTTGCTTGATGATCCGGTCCTCCGCATGAGGCGCCCAGAGGAGATCATCCTCGCCAGCGGACCCGACGGCACCAGCAAGGCCATGTTCGACGGGTCCGAGCGAACCGGCGTGCGGCGACGTGTCATCGCGCCCGGAAAGCCAGAGCAGACCGCCTTCGTGGCGCGCTTCGACGCAACGTTCCGCCATAAGTGCCTGACCCTCCACGGGTTCTGAGCCCTTCGCCACGCGCGGCAAGACATCGGGCGATGGCGCGCCCTACACCACCAAGCGCCGGCGTTCGGCGCTCGCACACCTCTCCCCAACGGAGATCGTGACGAACCCCACCGCGCCAGCGGGTGCGACGCTTGCGGTCTCCACGCTGCCGCTCACCACCGAACCCCAACCGGAACACTCCAAATCAAACCCGCCCCATTCGCCAGGGGAAGGTCACCAGCACGCGCCAGCGGGTCTCGCACATGCGGCTTGAGGCACGCCGGAACGGGCCTCCGTACGCATCGCCCCCTCTGTCGATCGTTGGACTTGGACGCGCGCACGAGTGGCTTTATACCCGACGCAGCACCAGCACCGCGTTGAAGCCGCCAAATGCGAACGCATTCGACATCGCGATCTCAACCGCGGCCTCCCGGGCCACATTCGGAACCACGTCGAGCGCGCATTCCGGATCCGGCTCCTCGTAGCCGATCGTCGGAGCGACGATCCCCTCGCGCAGCGCCATAATGCAGGCCAGTAGCTCCACAGCACCCGTGCCGCCGATCAGGTGACCATGCATCGACTTTGTGGAAGAGATCATCAGCCGGTCCGCATGCGCACCGAACGTGTCGGCAACCGCCGCGCATTCCGTCTTGTCGTTGGCCGCCGTGCCGGTTCCGTGTGCGTTGATGTAGCCGACCTCATCGGGTGAAAGCCGCGCATCCCGCAGCGCCAGCGCCATCGTGCGCGCGGCCCCCTTCGTGGAGGGCATCACAATGTCGGAGGCGTCGGAGGTCATGGCAAAGCCGATCACCTCGGCGAGGATGTCAGCGCCGCGCGCTCGCGCGTGGTCATAGTCTTCAAAGACGAAAACCGCCGCGCCCTCGCCCTGCACCATCCCGTTCCGGTTGGCTGAGAAAGGACGACACGCGTCCTTGGACATCACACGCAGCCCTTCCCACGCCTTCACGCCGCCAAAGGTCAGCATCGCCTCCGACCCTCCGGTCACCACGACCCGTGCGCCCCCTCCCCGAATAAGATGGAACGCCTGGCCCATCGCGTGGTTGGACGATGCACAGGCTGTCGCGACTGAATAGGAGGGCCCCTTGAGGTTATACTCCATCGAGATGTGCGACGCGGCGGCGTTGTTCATCAGCTTTGGGACGACAAACGGATGGACGCGGTTCTTGCCGTCTTCGTAGACGGAGCGAAAGTTGTCGTCCCATGTCTGCATGCCACCCGCTGCCGTGCCGAGGACGACACCGGCATCCGCCGCGAGGTCCCCTGCGAAGCTGAGCCCGGCCTGCCCGATCGCCTCCCGCGCCGCGAGCAGAGTAAACTGTGTGAACCGGTCATAGAGCGCGATTTGCTGGCGGTTGAACTGCGCTTCCGCATCGTAGTCACGCACCTGACCGCCGATCTGGATCGCAAGACGATCGACGTCGCGGATGTCAATCGGGCCAATCCCGCAGACGCCCTCCGCCATGGCACGGGATGTCTCGGTCGCAGACCGTCCGAGCGCATTGATCGCGCCTTGCCCGGTGACAACGACCCGTTTCACGCGCTCGTCTGATCCGCAACCAACCCCTCTACCGCCGCGACAATGGCCGCGACCGAGGAAATGTCGAAATCGCTCTGCGACGGCTCATTCGCATTGAAGGGCACCGACAGGTCGAACGCCTCTTCGATACTAAAGATGGCTTCCACGAGGCCCAGACTGTCGATGCCGAGATCCTCCAGTGTCGCGTCGAGCGTGACGTCCGATGGCTCCAGGACGGCTTGCTCCGCGATGATCTCAATCACCCTGTCGCGTACCGATGTGTCCATGGAGCCCCCTTGCCGTGCCGCGCCCACGCCCGGTGCGCCCATTTAGTCGCTGCCCCCGTCCTTTGGAAGATGCTTTCGCAGCGCAGCAACGTCCCGGGCGAGCCGCGGAAGGCGTCGCGTCGCCTTGATCACCTCCACGGCACGATCCATCGGGATTGCGGGATCTCCCAGCAGAATGCGCCCCTTGGGCTGATGCGTTCGGACCTTGGTGGCCCCCGACACGATCACATCGTCGGCGATCCTGATGTTGTCGGCAGCCCCCGCCTGCCCACCAAAGACACATCTGTCGCCGATCTGCGTGGAACCTGCGATGCCGACCTGACCACAGAGCAGGCAATCCTGTCCTACCGTTACGTTATGCCCGACATGCACGAGGTTATCGAGCTTTGTACCGTCGCCGATGCGCGTGTTGGTCAGCGTCCCGCGGTCAATGCAGGAATTTGCGCCAAGCTCGACATTATCGCCGATCGACACCGCACCCAGGGAGTGGATC
>JBCDBB010000235.1:0-2540 GCA_039184415.1 Pseudomonadota bacterium | reverse complement strand
GCCCTCTTCGGCTTCCCGTCGGGCAAAGGCGAGCATCGCACCGGCGAGCACATCCTTGGCTTCAGCGTGTGTCGGCACGCCGAAGCCCGGGACGTCGATGCCGATGATGCGGACGCCGTCGATCTGCTTGGGAAGGAGCCGGAGCGGCACGCCGGAGGCCGTCGGCACGCAAAGGTTGATCACGACGACCGCGTCGACCTCCTCGGGTTTGGCCAGCTCGTAGACGGCATCCCGCAGGTCTTCGAAGAGCTTTCCCGTGACGAGCGTCTCCGAGTTGAAGGGCACGTAGCCGACGGTTCGGCGTGCCGACCCACGCGGAGGCCAAGGACATCCTGGCCGGCGCGATGCTGAACTATGCCCGCGCCGAGATTGAAGCCGGTCCGGTCCAGGCACCCGCTTCCGGCAAATCCGACCGTCCGACCGTGGCGATGCTGGGAGAGATGTTCCCGGCCGATCCGATGATGATCGGCGCGATGCTCGCGCCCATGGGACTCGCCACCGGGCCGGTCGTGCCCTGCCGGGAATGGCGCGAACTCTATGCCGCGCTGGATGCAAGCGTCTGCGCGGCGATCCATCCATTCTATACCGCCGCCGTGCGGGAGTTCGAGGCCGCCGGCCGGCCCATCGTCGGGTCCGCCCCCGTGGGACATGACGGGACGGCCGCCTGGCTTGCCGCGATCGGCGAGGCGACGGGCGTTCCCGCGGCGCAGGTGGCCGCGGCCCAGAACGCCTTCCTGCCCGCAATCAAGGGGGCGCTCTCAGGCGCGCGGATCAATGGCACGATTACGCTCTCGGGCTATGAGGGGTCGGAACTTCTGGTCGCGCGTCTGTTGATCGAAAGCGGCGCGAATGTTCCATACGTCGGCACCGCCTGTCCCAAGACACCCTGGTCGGCGCCGGATGCGGAATGGCTGGAGACCCGGGGCACAAAGGTTCAGTACCGCGCCTCGCTCGAAGACGATTGCGCCGCGATGGAAGGGGTGCGGCCCGATCTGGCCATCGGCACCACGCCGGTCGTCCAGAAGGCCAAGGAACTGGCCATTCCGGGGCTCTACTACACCAATCTCATTTCCGCTCGCCCGCTGATGGGCCCTGCAGGGGCAGGCAGCCTCGCTGAGGTGGTCACCGCGGCGATGGGCAATGCCGAGCGGATGGAGACGATGCGCGGCTTCTTCGAAGGCGTCGGTGAGGGCGACACCGCCGGCGTCTGGGAGGGAGATCCGAATCTCCAGCCGAAATTCCGCGAAATGCACGCCAAAAAGCTGGCCAAGCAGCAGCGCGCCGCCAAGGCGCAGGAGATGATCTAGTGGCGAAGTACCTTCATATCTCGCCACAGCGCGCGAAAGCGATTGCCCGCGCAGAATGCGCGCGCGCGCCGTCAGATCATATGGCGGGCTCACCTGCCGCCTGTGCTCTCCACCGACGCGATACCGACGCAATACCGACGCGTTGCAGACAACGGTTTTCGACCCGGAGGCGGCCATGCTGATCCAGGATCACGACCGGGCCGGCGGCTATTGGGGGGCGGTTTACGCCTTCACCGCCTGCAAGGGACTGCAGGTTGTCATCGATGGCCCTGTGGGCTGCGAGAACCTGCCGGTGACCTCAGTCCTGCACTATACAGACGCGCTGCCGCCCCATGAGCTGCCCATCGTGACCACGGGTCTCGGCGAGGAGGAGCTCGGCCGGGACGGTACCGAGGGTGCGATGAAGCGGGCCTGGAAGACACTCGATCCCGTGCTGCCCGCGGTGGTCGTTACAGGCTCGATCGCCGAGATGATCGGCGGCGGCGTCACCCCGCAAGGCACCAATATCCAACGCTTTTTGCCGCGCACCATTGATGAGGACCAGTGGGAGGCCGCCGACCGGGCGATGACCTGGCTCTTCACGGAGTTCGGCCAGACCAAGGGGCGTATGCCGCCCGAGAAGAAACGCCCCGAGGGCGCGAAGCCGCGCGTGAACATCGTCGGGCCGATGTACGGCACCTTCAACATGCCCTCTGACCTCGCCGAGATCCGGCGACTGGTCGAAGGCATCGGGGCCGAGATCAACATGGTCATGCCGCTGGGCGCCCATCTGGCCGAGATGCGCAACCTCGTGAATGCCGATGTGAACATCTGCATGTATCGCGAGTTTGGCCGGGGCCTCGCGGAAGTCCTTGGAAAGCCATATCTTCAAGCGCCCATCGGTATCGACAGCACGACCAAGTTTCTGCGCAAACTGGGCGATCTGACCGGGCTTGATCCCGTACCCTTCATCGAGACGGAGAAGCATTCGACCATCAAGCCGGTCTGGGATCTCTGGCGCTCGGTCACCCAGGATTTCTTTGCCACTGCGAGCTTTGCTGTAGTTGCTAACGAAACCTATGCCCGCGGCATTCGACACTTCATGGAAAGCGACCTGGGGTTGCCCTGCGCGCTGGCCACCGCCCTGGTCGCCGGGCGCAAGACCGACAATGACAAGGTTCGCGCCGAGATCCACGCCAAGCGGCCGCTCATCGTCATGGGCTCTATCAACGAGAAAATGTATCTCGCCGAAAT
>JBCDBB010000234.1:0-2565 GCA_039184415.1 Pseudomonadota bacterium | reverse complement strand
GTCATTGCTTCGCGCAGCAGCCGTGATTTCAGGTCCGGGAAGTGAACATTGACGATCCTCTGCATCGTCTCGGTGTCCGGGAAGCGGATATAGTGAAAGAAACAGCGGCGCAGGAAGGCGTCGGGCAGTTCCTTTTCATTGTTCGAGGTGATGATGACGATCGGGCGCTGGCGCGCGGTGATCGTCTCGCCGGTTTCGTAGACATGGAACTCCATCCGGTCGAGTTCCTGCAGCAGGTCGTTAGGGAATTCGATATCGGCCTTGTCGATCTCGTCGATCAGGAGCACGACCTTGCCCTCGGCGGTGAAGGCCTGCCAGAGCTTGCCCTGGCGGATATAGTTGGAGACATCGTGGACGCGTTCTTCGCCAAGTTGGCTGTCGCGCAGCCGTGAGACCGCGTCATATTCATAGAGCCCCTGCTGGGCGCGGGTGGTGGATTTGACGTTCCATTCCAGCATCGGCAGGCCGAGCCCTGCGGCGACCTGGCGGGCCAGTTCGGTCTTGCCGGTGCCGGGCTCTCCCTTGACCAGGAGCGGGCGTTCCAGAGTGACCGCCGCATTCACCGCGATGGTCAGATCTTCGGTCGCGACATAGCTGTCGGTCCCGGTAAACTGCAACGTCATCTCGAACCCCTCACGCAGTCTCACGGGCGCAGCCCTGACCTGCCTGGCGCCGGTCTGGCGCCTGGTGCGCGGACCGTAGCACAGCTGCCTTTGGCGGCAACAGACCGGCCGTCGCGCCTGTGTCCGCAGGGCCACTGTGTGCGACACTTCATCCGACGTCACGACAACGCGGAAACGACGTGACATGAAGGGGTTGTTGATGTATCCGACGCCCCGGGAGGGACCCGGATGTCTGACCTAAATGGCCAATCAGAAGCCGGACACGCGAAGGGAGCAGCGATGAAAGCTGAGATTTTTCTGCCCGAGGATTATCGTCCCGCGGAGGACGAGGCGTTCATGAATGAACGGCAGCTTGAGTGGTTTCGCCGCGAACTGACCAAGCAAAAAAACGCGCTTCTTGAAGAGAGCAAGCATACCATCGAAGGGTTGCAGGACGGCACCCGCAATATTCCCGATGTCGCCGACCGCGCGTCGGAGGAAACCGACCGGGCGCTGGAGCTGAGGATTCGCGACCGTCAGCGCAAGCTGGTGGCCAAGATCGACTCAGCCCTGCGCCGGATCGACGAGGGTGAATATGGCTATTGCCAGGACACCGGTGAGCCGATTTCGCTCAAGCGGCTGGCGGCGCGGCCCACCACGACGCTCAGCCTGGAGGCGCAGGAGCGCCACGAGCGCCGCGAAAAGGTGCATCGCGACGACTGATCGCGGCGTGAGCGCGCCCGCACGCGATTCCGGCCCATGGTGACCGGGCTGACCTATCTCGACGGCCCGGTTCTCGACCGGGCCGAGGCGCCTCTGGCCGGGCGCGCGGTGACGGTGCTCGGCGCCGGGATCGGCGGGCTCACGGTCGCCCTGGCGCTGGCCCGGCGCGGTGCGCGGGTCATGGTGCTGGAGCAGGCCGAGGCGCTGCGCGAGATCGGCGCCGGTCTCCAGATCAGCCCCAATGCGATGCGGGTGCTCGACGCGCTGGGCGTGGCCGAGCGTGTCGCCGCCTGTTCGCCGGCCGCCGAGGCCGTTGAGATGTCCGATTTTCGCCATGGCGCCCCGATCCTGCGACTCGATCTGGCGGGCATGGCGGAGTGGGGCGGGTGGCATCTGGTGCACCGGGCCGACCTGATCACGATTCTGGTCGATGAGGCGCGCAAGGCCGGCGTGCAGATTCGCCTCGGTGTCCGCGTCATGCAGGTCCGCTCGGGCGCTTCGGGCGTGCGGCTCGATTTCGAAGAGGGCGGCCATGGGACCGCGCCGCTGGTCATCGGCGCGGACGGGGTACGCGGCATCTCGCGCACGGGCCTGGGGCCCGCGCCGGACCCCGGCTTCACCGGACAGGTCGCCTGGCGTGCGCTGGTGCCGCTCAAGGCGCCCGCCGCGCCGCGCGTGCAGCTTTTGCTGGGACCGGGGCGGCATCTGGTGGCCTATCCGCTGCGCGACCGGCGGGTGATGAACCTGGTGGCGGTGCAGGAGCGCAGGACCTGGGCGCCGGAAGGATGGCAGCATGCCGATGATGCGGACAATCTGCGCGCGGCCTTTGCCGATTTCGGCGGACCGGTGCCGGATTTGCTGGCGCAGGTCGAGGACGTCCATCTCTGGGGGCTCTTCCGCCATGAGGTCGCCGAGGTCTGGAGCGGCGGGCGGCTGGTGCTCCTGGGCGATGCGGTGCATCCGACGCTGCCCTTTCTGGCGCAGGGGGCCTGCATGGCGATCGAGGATGCCTGGGTTCTGACCGACCGGCTGGCGGCGCAGGAGAGCATTCCCGCCGCGCTCGCACAGTATCAGGCGCTGCGCCGGGACCGCTGCCGCAGGATCGTGGCGGCGGCCAACCGCAATGCGCGGCTCTATCACCTGGGGGTGCCGGGGGTGCGCCAGGCGGCCCATGCGGCGCTGCGTCTGAGCGATCGGATCGCACCGGGGGCCGCGCTGCGGCGGTTCGACTGGCTCTACG
>JBCDBB010000233.1:0-2600 GCA_039184415.1 Pseudomonadota bacterium | reverse complement strand
CGGCGTGGGCGATGCGACGCGCAAGCAGCTTGTGGACGTGCCTGGCGCAGACTCGCTGTATTTCACGATGCTCAACCACAACAAGCGGTCGATCGAGCTGAACTCCAAAAATGAGACCGGCAAAGAGGTTCTGACCAAGCTCATCGAGACCTGCGATGTGCTGGTGGAAAACTTCGCCCCCGGCGCGCTCGACCGGATGGGCTTCAGCTGGGAGCGGATCCAGGAGATCAACCCGCGCATCATCATGGCCTCGGTGAAGGGCTTCGGCCCGGGCAAGTACGAGGACTGCAAGGTCTATGAGAATGTCGCGCAATGCGCCGGCGGGTCGGCCTCGACCACCGGGTTTCTCGACGGGCCGCCGCTGGTGACCGGCGCGCAGATCGGCGACAGCGGAACGGGGCTGCACCTCGCGCTCGGCATCGTCACGGCGCTCTATCAGCGCGAGAAATCAGGGCGCGGCCAGAAAGTGCTGGCGCCGATGCAAGACGGGGTGCTGAACCTCTGCAGGGTGAAACTGCGCGACCAGCAGCGTCTCGATGCCGGTCCGCTGAAGGAATACAGCCAGTTCGGCGAGGGCATCCCCTTTGGCGAAGCGACCCCGCGGGCGGGCAACGACTCCGGTGGCGGTCAGCCCGGGAAGATCCTGAAATGCAAGGGCTGGGAGACCGACCCCAACGCCTACACCTATTTCATCATCCAGGCCGCGGTTTGGGAGCATGTCTGCGATGTGATCGGTGAGCCAGACTGGAAGACCGCCGAGGGCTACGCCAAACCGCCCGAGCGGTTGGACAAGCTCACCGCGATCTTCGACCGGATCGAGGAATGGACGAAGACCAAGACCAAGTACGAGGTCATGGAGATCTGCAATCCGCTCAACATCCCCGTGGGGCCGATCCTGTCGATGAAGGAGATCATGGAGGATGACGGGCTGCGCAAGACCGGCACGATCGTGGATGTCGAGCATCCCGAACGCGGGACTTATGTCTCTGTTGGCTGTCCGATCAAGCTCTCCGACAGTCCGGTGGAAGTGACGCGCTCGCCGCTTTTGGGAGAACATACGACCGAAATCCTGCAACAGGTCCTCGGCTATGACGGGGAGGATCTCGCTCGCGTGCTCGATAGCGGCGCGGTCGGCGACAGCAGCAAGGTCGCAGCAGAGTAACGACGAGGTAAAGACCGGGGCCCAGTGCCGGCAGCAGAACCGGCCGGGCTCTTTGGGAGGGACGAATGCGATTGATCGTAATGGGCCAGCAGGCCTTCGGGAAAGACGTGCTGGCGAAGCTTCTGGACAGCGGGACCGACGAGGTCGTGGCGGTCTATTGCGAGCCGGACAAGGACGGCAAGCCTGCTGACCCGATCAAGGCCTTTGCGCAGGAAAAGGGCCTGCCGGTGCATCAGCCGGCGAACTTCGACGACGCGGCAGCGCTCGAAACACTCGCAAGCCATGAGGCCGACCTGATGGTCATGGCCTTTGTGAATGTGTTCGTGCCCGAGGCCGCCCGGGACACGCCGACCCACGGGTCGATCTGCTTTCATCCGTCGATTCTGCCGAAATACCGCGGGCCTTCTGCTGTGAACTGGCCGATCATCATGGGCGACACGGCGTCCGGCTTTTCCTGGTTCTACCCGTCCGACGGGCTCGACGAAGGCGACTGTCTGCTGCAGTGGCACTGCGATATCGGCCCAGATGACACGGTGATCGATCTCTATTTCAAGAAGATCTACCAGCCCGCGGTGGACTCTGTCCTTGAGGTGGTCGAGCTCTATCGCAAGGGCAACCCGCCCCGCATCGTCGCCGACGAAAGCGAGGCAAGCTATGAGCGTCGCTGTACCGCCCGCCATGCCAAGGTGGAGTGGAATCGCCCCGTCGGACAGGTCTACAACCTGATCCGCGGCACCAATCCGGCACCGGGCGCCCATACGACCTATCAAGGCGCCAAGCTCGGCATTTTCGATGCGGCCCGCGTTCCGGGTGACGGGATATCCAGCCGCGTCCGCGCGATCACCGATGACGGTATCGAAGTTCAATGCGTCGGCGGTCGCGTGCTCGTCAAACGCGTCCGCCCCGATGGTGGCGACAAGGTCCCGGCCACCGACTGGGCCCAAAGCGTCGGGCTGAAACCCGGCGACGAGTTCGGCACCTGATATCACCCCTGACCTGGAAGACCCTATGACCGACATTGAAATCGCCCGCGCAGCCAACAAGAAACCGATCCAGGAGATCGGGGCAAAGCTCGGCATCCCAAGCGACGATCTGCTGCCCTACGGCCATGACAAGGCCAAGGTGTCGGAGACGTTCATCAAGTCTCTCGCCACCCGGCCCAACGGCAAGCTGATCCTCGTCACGGCGATCAACCCAACGCCCGCGGGCGAGGGCAAAACGACGACCACTGTGGGGCTCGGCGACGGGCTGAACGCCATCGGCAAGAAGGCCGCGATCTGCATCCGCGAGGCCTCGCTCGGCCCCTGTTTCGGGATGAAGGGCGGCGCAGCCGGCGGTGGCCATGCCCAGGTCGTGCCGATGGAGGATATGAATCTGCATTTTACCGGTGATTTTCACGCCATCACCAGCGCACACAATCTGCTCGCCGCAATGCTCG
>JBCDBB010000232.1:0-2662 GCA_039184415.1 Pseudomonadota bacterium | reverse complement strand
CCTGCCGACTATCTGGCCGTCGCGGGTGCGGTACGGGTACTGATCCTGGAGGACGTGCCGGTTCTGGACATCAACAAGTTCAACGAGGCCAAACGCTTCGTGACCTTGATCGACACGCTCTACGAGGCTCACGTGAAACTAATCGTGACCGCCGCGGACATCCCGGAGCGGCTGTATCTGGAGGGTGCTGGATCCTTTGAATTCGAGCGTACGGCAAGCCGCCTGCACGAGATGCAGAGTGCGGATTGGGGGGCGGAGCCGGTCGAGCACAGCGATCCGCGGGTCGAGTTGACCTCCTGATCCTGCGCGACCACCAATTGATGGTTGACGGACGCGCGGGCAGCGCTCAATCGGAACGCGCATTGTCGCCGACTGCTATCGAATACCGTCGCGCCGGACTCGTTGGCCCTTTTGTCGGCCTGGGTTCAAAGACGTCACTCCGCTTTGGGACCACCGTTTGAGTTCGCGTCCCGCATCGAGGTGACAAACTGTTCGAGCAGGCGGCGCGCGTCACGGTCCTCCAAGGGCTCTTCCAGATGCGCGGTGACGGCAAGCGATACCAGCCGGTTGCGCAGGGTCAATACGGCGCGCCAGCTTCGGTCCGACAGACCTTCCGGCCGGGCATCGCTTGCGTCGCGCATGAGGAACAGGAGGGCGTCGCCAGCCACCCGGGTCTGATCGATCGCGACCGTCGCGGCGTCACCATCCAGAGACAGCGCCGCGCGCCCTGCCTCGGACCGGAAAAACCTCTCTAGCTGCGCGGGGCTCGGGCGCTGCTCTTGATCGGACGGCCCGGAGACGAGCGCCGTGAGTACCGCCGAGATCTCGGGACTTTCCGTTCCCGAGCTATAGAGCCGGGCGCAATCTCCGAGCATGACGAACACGCCATCAGAGCGGTCGCGCGTGGACGTGGCGTCGATGCAATAGCCGGGCGGTCCCTTGATCGTCACTGCGTCGTCCTGGACCAGCAGATAGGTGACCGGCGGCCCGGTCAGCGGTGTAAAGCTGCGGCTGACCAGCGCCGGCGCGTTCCCCGCGCAACCCGCGAGGCAGAGCGAGACGGCGAGCCCTGCGGCCGCCGTCTTGTGTCCAAGGAGGTCAGATATCGCCATAGACGTGGCGTTCAGCCTTGCCGCCGGGATGCGTCACAGCGCCGAGCCGGGTTGCGCCCACCTGCTGGGCGAACTTCCAGATCGCGCCGGAGGCGTAGATCGTCTCGCGCGGGCCGCTCCAATGGGCCTTGCGTCCGTCAAGCTCATCATCATTGAGTGCAACGCTGATTTCGCCCTTGATCGCGTCGATGGTGATCATATCGCCGTCGCGCAGCAGGGCGATCGGTCCGCCATGGGCCGCCTCGGGGCCGACATGTCCGACACAGAACCCGCGTGTCGCCCCTGAAAAACGGCCATCGGTGATCAGGGCCACCTTTTTGCCCATGCCCTGGCCCGACAGCGCCGCGGTCGTCGAAAGCATCTCGCGCATGCCCGGGCCTCCTGCGGGGCCTTCATTGCGGATCACCAGCACCTCGCCCTCCTTGTATTCACGCGCCTGAACGGCCGCGAAGGCCTCTTCTTCGCATTCGAATACTCGCGCCGGACCGGTAAATACTTGGTGTTCTTCTGCCATACCGGCGACTTTGACGATGGCGCCTTCCGGCGCGAGATTGCCCTTGAGCCCGACCACGCCGCCGGTGGGGGTGATCGGCGCATCCACGGAATAGATCACACGGCCATCGGCCTCGCGCTCGACCAGATCGAGTTCTTCGCCGATCGAACGCCCGGTGGCGGTCACGCAGTCTTCATGCATCAGTCCGGCGCGGCGGAGCTCTTTCATGACGACGGGGACCCCGCCGGCCTCGTAGAGGTCCTTGGCGACATATTTCCCGCCCGGTTTCAGATCGACGAAATAGGGGGTGTCACGGAAGATCTCACAGACATCGTCGAGGTCGAAATCGATCCCCGCCTCATGGGCGATGGCCGGCAGGTGCAGCCCGGCATTGGTCGACCCACCGGTGCAGGCCACCACCCGCGCAGCATTCTGAAGCGATTTCAGCGTCACGATATCCCGAGCCCGGATGTTCTTTTCGAGCAGGTTCATCACCGCGGTGCCGCTGGCCTCGGCATACTGGTCGCGGCTCTCATAGGGCGCGGGCGCGCCCGAGGAGTTGGGCAACGCGAGGCCGATCGCTTCGGACACGCAGGCCATGGTATTGGCGGTGAACTGTCCACCGCAGGCCCCCGCGGACGGGCAGGCGACGCGCTCCAGCACGGTCAGCGCCTCTTCGCTGAGATTGCCGGCCTGGTTCTGGCCGACGGCTTCGAACACGTCCTGGACAGTCACGTCCTTGCCATCGAGCCGCCCCGGCAGGATTGATCCGCCATAGATGAAGACCGAGGCCACGTTCAGGCGCACCATTGCCATCATCATCCCCGGCAGAGATTTGTCACAGCCCGCCAGACCGACGATGGCATCATAGCAATGGCCGCGCATGGTCAGTTCCACTGTGTCGGCGATTGCCTCGCGCGAGGCGAGCGAGGACCGCATGCCTTCGTGCCCCATGGCGATGCCGTCGGTGACGGTGATCGTGGTGAATTCCCGCGGCGTGCCGCTCGCGGCCTTGACGCCGAGCTTGACGGCCTGGGCCTGGCGGTTGAGGGCAATG
>JBCDBB010000231.1:0-2733 GCA_039184415.1 Pseudomonadota bacterium | reverse complement strand
ATCCCGCCAGCCGTTCAGCGATGCTCATTCCATCTTGCAGCCCGGCCGAGGGGTAGATGACAACCGTGTCGCCCGCATCAAGCCCGCCGACGAGTTCGGCTTGGGTGCCGTTCATGCGGCCGATCTCCACCGGGCGTTGGACCGCGCGACCCTCCTCCAGTCGGAAGACGGCCCAGCCGTCGCCGTCGCGAAAGAGAGCACTTGCCGGGACGATGAGCGTGTCCTCCGCCTACCAAACCACAACGCGGGCCTCGACACGGAAGCCATGGCCCAGTGCGGCCCGGTCCTCTGCCGGGTCATCGAACTCAACGGTGACGCCGACGCGTTGCTCTTCCACCCCAAGGGCGGAGAACCGGGTGAAGCCAAAGGGATCGACCCGCGAGACGCGGCCCGTCAGAACGGTCGGTCCGCCCCAATCCTCGATCAGGACGCGATTGCCTTCCGTGATCTGCACCGCGTCGGACGAAATGAGATCGACCACCACCTCGAGGTCCGAGGTCACGTCGCCGATTTCCATCACCGGCGCCCCGGCGGGCAGAACCGTTTCGCTTTGCTGGATGATACGCAGGATTCGCCCGTCGATCGGGGCGTAGAGTGGGATGTCGTCGCCGAAGCCGTCGTCGAGCGCGCCTGCCAGAAGCTGATCGTCAAAGCCGATGAGCTGCGCCCGGGCATTGGCGACCTCAGCCTCGCGCACCGAGATCGCGGCCTCGGCAGTATCAAGCCGGGCAGATGCCGCGCGTGCCTCCCCCAGCGCGCGGTCGAGCGCGACGGGTGCGGCAGTCCCGCTTTCGGCCAGTTGCCGCGTCCGGGCGAGGTCGGTTTGGGCCAGATCGTGCTCTGCCGTGGCTGCGCTCAAATCGGCGCGCGCCACGCGCAATGCGGCCTCTGCGGCGCTCAGCGCGGCAAGCGCCTGCTCGCGGGTCCGCACGTCGAGCACTGCGGGGTTCGTGGGCCGCATCTGTGCAACAACGGTCACCCCGCGCGTGACTGGATCACCGGGATCGACGCGCACACGCATGAGCCGGCCCGCGACAGGCGTGGACACAGTATAGCGGTCATGGACCCGCGTCCGCCCTTCCTCGTCGATCGTTACCATCATCGGCCCGCGCGTCACCGTGCCGAAATCCACAAGCATCGGCTGCGGGCGCACGGCAATCCAGACTGCGCCTGCGACCACCAATAGCGCCAGTGCCGTCAACACCGTTCGGGACCATTTTCGAGACTGCGCCATTTCCTTCTCCGATTATTCCCGTGTCTTGAGGGCCGCGACGAGGTCGGCCCGGTCGAGGTCACGCTTGACCAAGATGCCCGACATGACCGCTGCCGCGATCACGACAAGCGCGGCGGCGCCATAGGTCGCCGCGTCGAAAATCGCTGGGATCTGGTAGACCTCGGTTGAGTAGGCGCGTGCCATCAGCGTGGCCACGTAGTGTCCCAGAAGCGTGCCGAGCGGCATCGCCACGATCACCACCGCGGCCAGTTCGCCTAGAAGCACATAAGCCGCCTCACCGCGCGAAAACCCGATCACCCGCAAGCTCGCCAGATCCCTCGCGCGCTCGGCATAGGCGATGCGCGCGGCGTTGTAGACGATCCCGAAGGTGATGATGAAGGCGAGCGCGCCGATGATGAATCGCGACCAGCCCGCACCTTGGTCGATCATTTTCACAAAGGCATCCTGCGCCTCGCTCTTGAGGTTGACCCCGGCGACGACGGGCATGTCCTTCAGCCAATCGTAGATCTCCGCCGCATGGGCGTCGTCGATCAGGAGGTAGGCGCCCGAGACGCGGCCCGGTTCCTTCAACACGGCGTTAAGGGCCGAGATCTCCATGTAGGCCGGCGCACCGAGGAGGCTGTCGGCGAGCGAAACCACGGGTAGCTCAAGGACGGGTTGCCGCCCCTCGCGCACATCGACGGACACGGTGTCGCCCGGTGCGAGGTTGAGGATGCCCGCCAGCGTTTCGGATACCACGAGCCCATCGCGCCGGATCGGGATGGCGTCACCACCTGCATCAAGCGCGCGATTGAGCGCGGCATCCGGCACCATCCCGGTGATCGCGCCGCGATGCTCCTCCAACCCGTTGCGCATCACCACCGCGACGTTGCGCACCGGTTCGACCCGGATCACGCCTTCGCGCCGCTGCATCTCAAAGATCGTTTTGTCGGAGACGGCGTGGGTAAACGTCACGGTGATGTCGCTGCGATCGACCACACTGAAGGTCAGGTTGATCGTCCGCTCAAACCCGGCATAGATCGTGATCGTCGAGGCTGAGAGCGCCATCCCGCAGGCAATGCCAATCACTGCCCCGCTCATCCGAAAGGGTTGCCGCGTGATCCGGCGCAGGACCATTCTGGTCGGCTGATCGAGGTAGCGGGTGAAGGCCCGCCCGATCTGGCCGGTCCGGCTGTAATCCGCGGGGGCAGGGGGGCGCATCGCCTCGGCCGGGGTCAGCGCGAAAACGCGCCGCAGGACGAGTACCCCGCCAGCAGAGGCGGCCGCGATGCTCACGCCCACACCAACCAGGAAAGATGCTTCATCGAGATCGAAGATCAGGAAGGGAAACTTGTAGAACTGCGTATAGACCCCGACCATGGCGCGTCCACCCGCGATGCCCAACGCGCAGCCAATGAGCGCGCCGCCCGCGGCAATGGCAAGGACCATTCGAAAGTAGTGCGCGCCCACTTCCGCGTTGGTGTAGCCGAAGGCCTTCATCAGACCGATCTGCTCGCGCT
>JBCDBB010000230.1:0-2747 GCA_039184415.1 Pseudomonadota bacterium | reverse complement strand
GTGGCCTATCCGGACCGCGCCCAGATCCCGGTCAGAAACTTCGCCACGTCCGCGTGCGCGCGCGCGGTGGCGTCGACCAGACCCAGATAGCTGAAAAAGCCGTGGATCATGCCCGGATAGGTGACGCATTCGACGGCGCAGCCGGCCTGCCGCAAGGTCTCCGCATATGCGAGGCCTTCATCATGCAGCACATCGCATTCGGCCAGCAGCACCAGCGCCGGTGGCAGTTCTGCATGCGACCCGGCCAGGCCCGGATTCGCGCGCCAATCCACATGGTCCTTAGGGTCGGGCAGGTACCGCGTGCGGAACCAATTGACGGTCGGTGTTTCGAGAATGCCGTAGCCCTCTCCGTAGCGCTCGTAGGAGGCCGTGCCGCCGCGATAATCGATCACCGGATAGACGAGCACTTGCGCAGAAAGCGCCGGAAATCCGTTGTCGCGTGCCATCAGCGCTACGACCGCGGCAAGATTTGCCCCGGCGCTGTCTCCGCAGACCGCCAGGCGCGCAGGGTCGATGCGCAGCGCCTCATGGTTCTCCGCCACCCAACAGGCCGCGTCATAGGCATCTTCCACCGCCGCCGGAAACGGGCTCTCCGGCCCCATGCGATAATCCACCGAGACAAGGGTGCATTGCGTCTGGAGCGCGAGATAGCTCGCCAGCGTGTCATAGGTGTCGAGCGTCCCGATGACATGGCCGCCCCCGTGGTAGTAGACGATCACCGGCGCTTGCGCCGTCTTGGTCGTCCGGTACACCCGCACCGGCACGCGTCCCCGGTCCGGACCCGTGGTCATGTCTGCAACCTCCTCCACCGGAGGGGGCGGATACTCGGCCCGCCGCGCCGCGGCCAGACTGGCCGACATCTTGCGGGCGTCCTCGGTGCTCAGATCCTGGACCTTCGGCAGGCCGAGCTGGGCGGTCAGATCCAGGAGCGCTTGGATTTGCGGGTCGACATCATCGGGCATGGGCAACGGCTTTGCTCAGTTACTTCGCCCACCGGCATATCGCCGATGCACCGCGCTGCACACCGATTTCGGCGTCGCCAAAGGACGGGTCTCGTAACCGCAGGGCGCTGGTTTTCGCGGCGTGTCCCGCTTGGCATCACGGGCCCGCGTCTAGAAAAGCGTCCGTTTCGGCTCAACTTCAGACCCAGGACAGCCCGCAATCGCACTGGTTTCGCTGAGCTTCGCTGCTCCGCTATACCCTGTTGTCCGCGCGATGATGCCTCGGCGCCCGAAAACCTCTCTGCCTTGGTCGCACGCTCAGCCCGCGGTCCATCGGACAAAGCCCGACATGACCCGACGCCCATCTCACTCCGGCACGAGCCGGTCGATCACCGATCGCCGGAAAGCCTGAAGGTATGTCTGGTTTGTTGCGGCCGGGGCGGCCGCGCGGAGGCTGGCCTTGACGTCTCGCATCAGCCCGGGGTCGCGCGCTGTCACCAGATCGGCGAGCGCGCGGGCCTCCGCCGCCGCATCGCCCCCGGATGCGTCGACATCCACCAGGCCCAGGCCACGGGCCTCGGCAGCGTTCAGCACCGGCGAGGTCAGCAGGAACCGCAGCGCGCCGCCATAACCGAGCCGCACCGGCAGCCGGCATGTTCCGCCACCGCCCGGCATCGCGTCGAAGCCGAGATGCCCGTCGCTGATCTCCGCGCCGTCGCCCGCAACCACCAGATCGCAGGCCAGCGCCAGCTCCAGCCCGCCCAGCCGGCAGATGCCCTCGATGCAGGCGATCGTGATCTGCGGCACCGCCTCCAGCCGCGCATTGACCCGGGCCAGCCGCTGTGCGGCCGCGGCAAACCGGGCGCGGTCGGCAAAGCAGGTCTCCAGCAGTTCCGCGTCGAGCCCAGCGGAAAAGACGCCGCCTTCGCCACGCACCAGCAGACAGCTCACGGCCTCCGATGCCTCCAGCACCCCGAGCGCGCCCTCCATCGCCGCCATGGTCTCGGCGTCGATTCCGTTGGACTGTTCGGGCCGGTCGAAGACCCAGACCATCAGGCGCCCGTAGCGCTCTATGCGCATGGCGCGCGACCCCCTGGTCCCGGGGCGCAGCGGTCAGCCATCATAGCCCTCGATGATCAAGAAATCCATCTCGGCGGCCCCGTCGCGCACTGCGATTGCGTCGCGGTATCCGGGCGAGTTGTAACAGTCCCGCGCCGCGGCAAGGCTCGGGAACTCCACGACGCTGGTGCGCGGCCGAGATTCGCCCTCCATCACCTCCTGTTCGCCGCCCCGGACCAGAAACCGCCCGCCATACGCTGCCAGCGGTGCGGCGTTGGCCGTCTTGTAGCGCTCGAACGCCGCCGCGTCCGCGACCGTCATGTTCACGATCCAGTAGCCCTTCGCCATCTGTCCTCTCCCCCTGGCTGTCCGCTCCAATCGTCTCGAACCGGTGCGAACCGGTCAAGCGTTCCTCCCCGGGCGCGCGATCGGGATCAAATTCCGTATTTTAGATATTTGCGGAAACGGGTTCCTCTCCTACATTTCACCTATGGGCGAACCGGGCAGAGATCCGACGCCCGCCAAAGGGAGGAATTTCGATGCTAGACGATACCGACACCCAACAGCCGGACGCCACGCGCCGGGGCCTGCTCGGCGGTTTTGCCCTGACCGGCACGGCGACGTTTCTTGGGGTGACGCTGCCCTTGCAGCTGACGGCGACGCGGGCGCTGGCCAGCGACGAGTCCGTCGACGGCAAGACCGGGCTCGTGGTGCTGAACGACCGGCCGCTGAATGCCGAAACGCCGG
>JBCDBB010000229.1:0-2839 GCA_039184415.1 Pseudomonadota bacterium | reverse complement strand
TTCACCTGGAACATCAAGACCGTGGAGGGCAAGGACCAGGTCGAGGATATGCTGCGCCATCAGCTGGCCACGACCAGGCCGCGGGGCTGGGCGCTGGCCGAAGGTGAGCTGCCGACCGAAGAGGATGGCGTCACCACCGCCTGGATCCAGTTCGAAACCGACGTCGCGCGCGGCTATGGGCTGATGCGTCTGAAGGACGGCAAGATCTGGACCCTGCTGACCACGATGGTCGAACTGAAGGGTCATGAGGAGCACAAGGGGTTCGCCCGCCCGCTCGGCGCCAAGCATGGCGCGGGCCGCAATCGCGCAACCTGGAAGGAAGAGCGCGAGCAGGAAGCCGCGGAGCTGGGCTACAGCACGCAGCCCTATTGCCTGATCATCGGCGGCGGGCAGGGCGGCATCGCGCTGGGCGCGCGTCTGCGCCAACTCGGCGTGCCGACGATCATCGTGGAGCGCAACGACCGCCCCGGCGACAGCTGGCGCAACCGCTACAAGTCGCTCTGCCTGCATGATCCGGTCTGGTACGACCATCTGCCCTACATCAAGTTCCCCGAGAACTGGCCCGTCTTCAGCCCCAAGGACAAGATCGGCGACTGGCTGGAGATGTACACTAAGGTGATGGAGCTGAATTACTGGTCCAAGACCACGGCGAAATCCGCCAGCTACGACGAAGACGCCAAGGAATGGACCGTGGTGGTGGACCGCGACGGCGAAGAGGTCGTGCTGAAGCCCAAACAGCTTGTGATGGCCACGGGTATGTCCGGCAAGGCGCGGATGCCAGAGTTCCCGGGCATGGAGACGTTCAAGGGCGATCAGCAGCATTCGTCCAAGCACCCCGGCCCGGACGCCTATCGCGGCAAGAAGGCCGTGGTGGTGGGGTCCAACAATTCCGCCCATGACATCTGCGCCGCGCTCTGGGAGGGCGAGGTCGATGTGACGATGGTCCAGCGCTCCTCCACCCATATCGTGCGCTCCGACACGCTGATGGATGTGGGTCTCGGCGCGCTCTATTCCGAAGAGGCCGTCGCGGCGGGGGTTACGACCGAAAAGGCGGACCTGATCTTTGCCTCGCTGCCTTACGCGATCCTCGCCGGGTTCCAGGTCCCGGCCTATGCCGAGATGAAGAAGCGCGATGTCGACTTCTACGCGGGGCTCGAAAAAGCGGGGTTCTGGCTGGACTGGGGCGATGACGACAGCGGGCTCTTCATGAAGTATCTCCGCCGCGGGTCGGGCTACTATATCGATATCGGCGCCAGCCAGCTCATCATCGATGGCGAGATCAAGCTGCAGCGCGGGCAGGTCACCGAGGTGGTCGAGGACGGGGTGATCCTGGACGATGGCACCAAGCTGGAGGCCGACCTGATCGTCTATGCCACGGGCTACAACTCCATGAATGGCTGGGTCGCAGACCTGATGGGCCAGGAGATGGCCGACAGGGTCGGCAAGGTCTGGGGGCTCGGATCGGACACGACCAAGGACCCGGGGCCCTGGGAGGGCGAAGAGCGCAACATGTGGAAACCGACGCAGCAGGAGGCGCTCTGGTTCCATGGCGGCAACCTGCACCAGTCGCGGCATTATTCGCAGTTCCTCAGCCTGCAGATCAAGGCGCGGATGGAAGGGATCGACACCCCGGTCTACGGTCTGCAGGAGGTCTATCACCTGAGCTGACGGTTCTGTCGCGTCCGGGCGTGGTCCGGGCGCGGGCCTGCCGTCGCTCTCTTCTGGCAAAACTGGAGGGAACGGCGGGATGACCGGGGCGTGTCGGGCGGGGGACCGCAGGGCAGATCCCCGACCGCTGTTCCGGATCCGCATGCATGGCGGCGTCCATTGTATGGACGCTCTGCAACGGACCGGGTCAACCGGTGTCCGACAAGCGCACCGGGGCTTTACGACCGGTCCCGTGCAAAATAGATTTCACGCCATGTCGAGCGCTTCGCGTACCTCCCTCGTTGCCCGGATCCGTGACGCTCTGCCGGAGCTCCATGCCAGCGAACGGCGCCTGGCCGATGTCGTGCTCAATTTCCCCGGCGATCTGGCGAGCTACACCGCGACGGAACTTGCGCAGCTTGCCAATGTGTCGAACGCGACGGTGTCGCGCTTTGTCCGCAAGCTTGGCTATGCATCCTTTGAGGATGCGCGCCAGGCGGTGCGCGCCGAGCAGCAGATCGGGGCGCCGCTCTTTCGCTTCGGCTCTGCGAGCGTGCCGACCGATGGGGTCGTCGCGGGGCATCTCGAACAGTCGCGGCTGAACCTCGAACGGACCTACTCGCTTCTTGACGATGCCGCGCTCGATGCCGTCGCGACGGCCATTCTGGCAGCGCCGCATGTGCGCGTGATCGGGTTTCGCGCGGGCCAGCCCTTTGCCCGCTATCTGGGCTGGCAGCTGTCGCAGGTTTGTCGGGAAATCAGCGTCTTGCCCAGGGATGGCGAGACACTGGCAGAGAGCCTGCCGGGTCTGGGGCGCGGCGATTGCATCGTCCTGTTTGCGCTCCGCCGTGCGCCGGCCGCGCTCGGACGTCTTGTGGAGGCGCTGGCCGAAACCAGCGCGGATGTGGTGCTGATCGGCGATCTGCCGCGGCTCGATGCGCTGCCCGCGCGTTGGAAGATTTCCTGTGCCACCAGTGCGCCCGGGCCGCTCTTGAACCACAGTTCGGTGATGGCCGTGTGTAACCTGGTCGCGGCGCGGGTGATCAATAGCTCGGGACCGGCAGGACGCCAGCGTATGCGGGCGATCGAAGACGCGCACACCCGGCTCGGGGAACTCTGAGCATTCGCGAACTGCCCGATTGTGTGGCAGTTAAAGGCGAGAATGCCGCCCCGGGCGGCATCGCGACCACAT
>JBCDBB010000228.1:0-2962 GCA_039184415.1 Pseudomonadota bacterium | reverse complement strand
GCTGGTTCTGCCGCAACGCTGTGGAACCGGGGCGCTGGAACAACATGGCGATCTCGCCCGCCTCGACGACCAATTACGACTGGTTTCTGGACACGTTCTGTGCCGCGGACCGGGCCCTGGCCGAACAGGACGGGAAGACGATACATGACGCATTGGCCGGCGAACTGGACGCCGCGTTCGCCCGCGCCTCATCCATCCTCTACCACCCTTATCTCTTCGGCTCGCCAATGGGGGCAGGTCCGAGCGCGGGCTTTCTGGGTCTGCGTGGCTGGCACGAACGCGGCGACCTGCTGGCTGCCCTTCTGGAAGGCGTGGTCTTCAACCACCGCCAGCATATCGAGGCGCTCCGCGACGGGTTCGCGCCGGCCGAGGCGCGCCTGACCGGCGGCGCCTCGCGGAACCCTGCGGTCGCCCAGCTGTTTGCCGACATCCTGAACATGCCCGTGACCGTAACCGACACCGACGAGGCCGCGGCCTGGGGGGCAGCGCTCTGTGCCGGCGCGGCGGTCGGGGCGTTCGCCCGTTTCGATGCCGACCCGCGCGATCTGGGACCGATCTCGACGCGTTATCGCCCCGATCCCGATCGCACCGCCCATTACAAGGCGCGCTACGGGCTCTTCCGTGAGATCGGAGATGAGATGTCCGGCATCTGGCGGCGCCTTGATGTGCTGGGCGACCAGCCACGCGGTGCCGTCCGTGACTGACGCACGCGCCGAAGACTACGACGTCCTGATCATCGGCGCGGGCATCAACGGAGCAGGCCTTTTCCGGGATCTCTGTGAACAGGGGCTGCGCTGCCTGATCATCGACAAGGGCGATTTCGGATCGGGCACCAGCGCCGCGCCGTCCCGGCTGATCCATGGCGGGCTGAAGTATCTGGAAACCGGTGAGCTGCGGCTCGTTGCAGAGTCCACCTATGAGCGCAATCTGCTGCTGCGCAATGCCGCCCATCTGGTCAAACCGCTGCCGACCATGATCCCGATCTATTCCTGGACCAAGGGCATAGGGGCCGCGATCCGCACGCTTTTCGGCTCGACCACGGCGCCTCGCAGCCGGGGCGCGCTGCTGGTCAAGATCGGCCTGCGCCTTTACGATTTCTACGGTGCACGTGCCCGCGTGATGCCGCGCCACCGAATGGTTGGCCGCGCCCGCGCCATCGATGAGGTTCCTGCGCTGACCCCGCAGATCGTTGCGGTCGGCACCTATTACGACGCGGTCGTCACGGCGCCGGAACGGCTTATGCTGGAACTGGTTCAGGACGGGCTCAGGGCGATGCCGGGCTCTGCCGCAATGAACTGGACGCGAATTTCGGGCCGCGCCGGAGGTACCATCGAGATCACCGGGCCGGAGGAGACTGTCACGCGCGTCTCCCCGCGGTTGGTCGTAAACGCGGCCGGGCCCTGGATCGATAATGTGAACCGCCATCTGGGGTTGGGCACAGAGTTGATCGGCGGCACGAAGGGATCGCATATCCTGCTCGATCATCCCGAGCTTGTGCGGCAACTCGACGGCCGCATGATCTATTTCGAAGCCGATGACGGCCGGATCCTGCTGGTCTTTCCCTATCACGGCCGCGCGCTCGTCGGATCGACGGACATTCCCGCCGACGACCCCGACCACGTCACCTGTGACGAGGGTGAGATTGACTATTTCATGGCCGGGCTTCGCGCGCTTCTCCCGGGCCTCAGTTTCGACGACTCGCAGATCGTCTATCGGTACTCCGGTATCCGTCCGCTGCCCAACTCAAACGGGACCGCGCCGGGCTTGATCAGCCGTGACCATGCGGCCCCGGTGGCGGAGCCCGAGGGCGACCGGCCCTTTGCCGTCATCTCACTCGTGGGCGGCAAATGGACGACTTTCCGCGCCTTCGGTGCCGAGGTGGCTGACATGGTGCTGGACCGTCTGGGCGTTGCGCGGCGCATTTCAACGGCGGAGCTTTCCATCGGTGGCGGACACAACATGCCCGTGACAGAGGCTGACCGCATCGCCTGGATCGAACAGGTCGCGCAAGAGACCGGAGCCGCCCCCGACCGGGTCCGCATGCTTCTCGACCGCTATGGAACGGTCGCGCGCATGGTGCTCGCCCAGGAAGGCTCCAGCCCGGTGCCGCTACCCGACCTGCCCGACCATAGCGAAGTCGAGATCGATTGGATCGCGCAGACCGAACAGACGCAGCATCTAGAGGATATGCTACTCCGCCGAACTCAGCTGGCCGTGACCGGACGCCTGACTACGCCCGCGCTCCTCAAGATTGCCGCGCTGATGGCCCGTGCCCTGGGTTGGGACGCGGCCCGGAAGAGCGCGGAACTGGCCGATGCGCGCGAAACGCTCTCGGCGCGCCACGGCGTCGTGTTATGACCCCAGGACGGTGCGGAGGACCCTGCCATGGCCAAGAGCAGCAAACTGACCAACGATCCCGACCGTTTGATCGAGGATCTGATAGCCGGCATGCTAACCGCTCATCCCGATCACCTGCGGGTCGAAGGGCGTACCGGGCGTGCTATCGTTGCGGTCAACGGGACCCGGGACGGCAAGGTCGGGATCGTGGTCGGCGGCGGCTCGGGCCATGAGCCGGCCTTCGCGGGCTATGTCGGCCGTGGGCTCGCCGATGCTGCGCCCCTTGGCAACATCTTCGCCTCGCCCTCGCCGCCGCAGATTGCTGATGCAGGCTTTGCGGCGGACGGGGGTGCTGGCGTGCTCTTCCTTTATGGCAACTATTCCGGCGACGTGATGAATTTCGGCATGGCCGAAGAGATCCTGACAGCTTTGTCAGGTTGCTGCTACCGAGGCGGCAGGGTAGTTCGTCTTCATGCTGAACATCGCAGACCTTTCCCGGATCAAGGGCTTCCGGTTTCCCCGGAGCGTCATCGGTTACGCTGTATGGGCCGACCATCGGTTCGCCCTGAGCCTGCGTGACGTGGAGGATCTTTTGGCGGAACGCGGTATCACTGTTTCATACGAG
>JBCDBB010000227.1:0-3145 GCA_039184415.1 Pseudomonadota bacterium | reverse complement strand
GTCATGATGCGCCGCGAGGTTCCCTCCCACTGGATCACGGGAATGCGGATGCCGGGATCGCCCCGGGTCCGCTCGCGGTATTCGCTGGCCGCGGCGGCCTCGAGGCGCAGGTCCAACTCGGCCATCACCACGCTTTCGAAGTGCGCGACGACCGCGCCGGGGCGCAGGCGGCGCGACATGGGCACCAACCATTCGATGACGCGGGCGATGAAGTGAAAGGCGCCGATATCCTGCATAAACGAGCGGCGTACACCGGGGCGTAGAACCTTAACGGCGACCTTGTCGCCGGTGGGCAGCCAGATCGCAGGATGCACTTGGGCAATTGAAGCGGCGGCGACCGGCTCGCCCAGATCCGTCAGTTTGTCCCAGATCCTCGGGCCAAATTCGCTCTCGATCTCGGCGCGGGCCTCTTCGATCGGGAAGGGCGGCAGCCGGTCCTGAAGATAGCGGAGCTGTGCGACAAGTTCGTCTCCGACGATGTCGCGCCGGGTCGACAGGATCTGACCGAACTTCACATAGGCCGGACCCATGGCCTGGAGCGCGCGGGCCACCGGAGGCAGGGACGGGTCACCGGTGCGCCCGAAGAATCCGACCGGCGCCGCGACGGCACGGATCACCAGCCTGGGCCAGCCGCGCACGTCCAGCGCATCGAGCAATTCGCCCATGGCGCCGGTCCGCTCGAACGTGGCGCCGGTTCTGAGCAGACGCCAAAGGTGGTTCGGCGCGCTGAGCCAGCTCACAATTTCCAGCCCGAATGGAGCGCGACGATGCCCATGGAGAAGTTGCGGTAGGCGACCCGCTCGAACCCGCTGTTGCGGATCATGCCCGCAAAAGTCTCTTGATCCGGGAAGCGGCGGATCGATTCGACCAGGTATTGGTAGCTGTCGCGGTCACCCGCGATCACCTGCCCAAGCGGCGGAATGATGTTGAATGAATATCGGTCATAAGCCCATTGCAGGCCCGGGTTTGGGATCTGGCTGAACTCAAGGCAGAGGAACCGCCCGCCTGGACGCAGGACCCGGTAGGCTTGGGCCAGCGCGTCTTCGATGCGTGTCACGTTCCGGATGCCGAACGCGATTGTGTAGGCATCAAAGGTGCTGTCCGCGAACGGCAGCGCCATGGCGTCGCCCGCAACCCAGTCTATGGCGGGAGCGCCGCGCGCTTCGGCCCGGCGAGCGCCTTCGTCCAGCATGGCCTGGGTCATATCGCAGACCGTGACCTGGGCATTGCTCTTGACCCGGTCGAGGACGCGAAACGCGATGTCTCCTGTTCCGCCCGCCACATCCAGAAGATGCATGCCGGGCCGCGGCGCCAGCCAGTCGACCAGTGCTTGTTTCCAGAGGCGATGAATGCCCGCGGACATCAGATCGTTCATAATGTCGTAGCGGCTGGCCACGGATGAGAAGACGCCGTGGACCCGGCCTGCCTTGTCGGCCTCGTCGATCTCTTCGAAACCGAAATGGGTGGTACGCTGGTCGCTCATGCAGGACAGCATAGCGCATGGGGCTGAAAGGAAAACTCCCGGCGCTGCGGCAGAATTGCGGCAGCGCCGGGTCGGTCGTCAGGTTCCTGTCGGCGCAGCCCCGGACAACCCGGCGGGGCGGCGTGCCTCGATCACGCCGGCCGCGACCAAAGCGAAGACGATATGCCCCCACAGAGCGACCCAAGTGATCGACCCCCAGCCCAGAAACGGCGGGTTGCCAGCGACCAGGTGGGCCATGAAGTAGAGCGCGAAGATCCAGAGGCCGATGCCGTACGCGATGGCCGCAAGGCTCCAGTGCATGTTGGGCATGACCCGCTGCCAGATAGGCCTTACCACCAGAAGCCAGCCCAGTGGATAGGCGATCAGGCCGGTCAGGATGTGCATGCCGTAAGGAATGCCCAGGGCGCGCAGCTCTTTGCCGGGAATGCCGGTGAACTTGGCCAGCACCGTTTGGGCCAGCGGCACCGGGGCCAGCTTGGCGCCCAGATAGGGCGATGCGACGGATTTCAGCAGCGGGCTTATGAACTGACCGAAGAGATCGAAGGCCACTGTGGCCGCGGCGCCTGCGAAGAGGATCGTGGTGATCAGACCGGGCGTGTCGAGGCGCCGTGAAGGAGCGGAGGCTGCCATGCGTTTACCTTTCCGTTAACGTCAATCAGCGTTCGTCTCCCCGGATAAAGAGCGGGGTTGAGGAATGTGAAGGGGGCTGAAACAACGCTCGCTAATCCGTCACTTTCTGTCAGGGGAGAGAAACATTTGGTTAACGCACGAGGTCGATCCACAACCCGCATGCGGCGCGATGCCTGAGCTACCGGAGGTCGAAACGGTTCGGCGCGGTCTGGAGCCGGTCCTGAAGGACCGCATTCTGGAGCATGTCGATCAAAGACGGCCAGATCTGCGCTGGCCGCTGCCGCCACGGTTCGGCAAACGGCTTCAGGGCCGAAGGGTCGCTGCGCTGAGACGCCGGTCGAAATGGCTGCTCGTGGATCTGGACGATGGTGCCAACGGGCCAGAGACGTGGATGATCCACCTCGGCATGTCAGGGCGGATGCTGATCGAGGGGCAGGAAGCGGCCGTCCTGCATCACGCACGCGCGGCGCCCGGCAAGCATGACCATGTCATCGTGACCACCGACGACGGCACGACCGTGACCTATAACGATGCGCGCCGCTTCGGCGCGATGGATCTGTGGCCGACCGCCGATCTGGCCAGGCACAAGCATCTGGCGACCCTGGGTCCCGAGCCGCTGGGCAACGCTTTTCATGCCGGGGTGCTGATCGCGGCTTTCAAAAATCGCCAAAGTCCGGTCAAAGCGGCGCTGCTGGATCAGCGGACGGTCGCAGGTCTCGGCAATATATATGTGTGCGAGGCATTGCACCGCGCCGGTGTCCATCCGACCCGGCTGGCGGGCAGTATCTCGGCGGCCCGGGTCGAGACGCTGACCGGCGAGATCCGGGCGACGCTTGGGGATGCCATCGCGGCGGGCGGCTCGTCGCTGCGCGACTATCGCCAGGCCGATGGCGAGCTCGGCTATTTCCAGCACACGTTCCGGGTCTACGACCGCGAAGACGAGCCTTGCCGGCGTGCGGGATGCCGCGGCAAGATCCGCCGGATCGTGCAGTCCGGACGATCGACATTCTACTGCCCGAAGTGCCAGCGCTG
>JBCDBB010000226.1:0-3221 GCA_039184415.1 Pseudomonadota bacterium | reverse complement strand
CTCGGGATCATCATCGAAGCGCATGACCCGACCGCAGCAGTAACGGAGTCGGAGGCATCAGGAGCGTCGTTCGTCCGCCTGAAAGATTTTGTCGGTAGTGCTGTCGGCGCCGAAGGAACACGCCAAGCGCTTGGTGCCGAAGCTGTCGCACACCGCGCCGCCCTGCGCGCGGATAGTGTCGTCATCCTAGCCGATGTCCATGACCGTACCGTGCGCCCTCTTTCCAACGAGGACCAGCCAACCGCTGCGGGATGGGCTGTGAAAACGGGTGCGGACGGCCTGGTGATCACCGGCTCCAACTTTGCAGACAGCCTTGCACAGGTCGACGCAGTCCGCGCCAATAGCATCCATCGCCCTCTTTTGATCGGAGGCGGCGTAACGGAACACAATGTCGCCCAAGCCCTCGCCAGCGCCGACGGCGTTGTTGTTTCCAGCGCGTTAATGCGGGAAGGGACGAGTGCTGATGACCTTATCCGTTGGGACGCCGATTTCTGTCGCCGGTTCATGGACGCCGCCGGGGGCGCTCAATGAGCCGCGATTTTACGGGCTATCGCGGTACGCCGCCGCCGGTCCGATGGCCGAATGGTGCGGGTTTGGCCGTCTCGCTTGTCGTCAACATCGAGGAGGGTGCAGAGCTGTCGCTTTCCGCGGGTGACGAGCGTAACGAGCACATATACGAGGCAGTTGAGCGGGTCGAGCACGCACCGGATCCGTGTATGGAAAGTCATTTCGAATACGGTCCCCGCGCCGGCTGGCCACGCATCCGCGCCGCACTGGCAGACCGGGGCTGTCCCGTAACTCTAAACGCGTGCGGTCGTGCGTTGGAGGCAACGCCGTGGATCGCCGCCGAGGCTGTCGCCGATGGCCACGAGGTTGCCGCGCATGGCTGGCGATGGGAGCGACATGCGGGCATGGATGAGGCGACCGAACGGCGCGCCATTGCCCGCACGGTCGAAACCATCACCGGCACCGCGGGGAGCCCGCCGCTGGGCTGGCACACACGCTCTGCAACCTCAGCACGGACTCGCGATTTGCTGATCGAACAAGGCGGATTTCTCTACGACTCGAATGCTTACAACGACGACATTCCCTATACGGTCCAAACGCTCCAAGGTCCCCATGTCGTCTTGCCTTACGCCTTCGACACCAACGACATGCGCTTTTACAACAATGGCGGCTTCGTCTTCGCAGAGGATTTCGCGCGCTACTGTATCGCTGGGTTCGACCGGCTCTTGAGTGAGGCGCGCGATGCCCCGCGCATGCTTTCCATCGGGTTACATACGCGGATCATCGGGCGTCCGGCTCGGATCGGCGGATTGGAAGCACTGCTGGATCATATCGCCGGGAAAGATACGTGGATCGCGACGCGGGCTGAGATCGCCCGAGCCTGGCGGAGTGCTACTGGCTTACCGGCCTGGAACCCGACGCCGGCCCCAGCGGACTTTGCAGCATGACCCGGGATCTGATCGGCTATGGTGGCGATTGGCCCGACCTGACTTGGCCCAACGGGAAACGCCTTGCCGTGTCGGTCGTCGTCAACGTCGAAGAGGGCGCGGAGCGCCAGGTGAGCGATGGTGATCCGGCGAGCGAGCGGATCGGTGAGGTCGTTTCCGTTGTGCCGGAAGGCCGCCCCGATCCGGGCCAGGCCCAGATCTTCGCTTATGGCACCCGCGCCGGAGCCTGGCGCATGGCGGATGCGCTTCGTCGGCACAAAGTGCCTGCTACGCTGTTCGCCTGCGGTCGCGCTGCCGCGCGCGCAGCGCCCGTCCTCGAAATGCTGGCCAGGGACGGGCACGAGACCGCCAGCCACGGCTGGCTCTGGCGGCCTCATGCCGAGTATGACACACCAGAGGATGAGGCCGCAGACCTGGATCGCACGGCCGCCGCCATCGCGAACGCCACGGGTGCCGCGCCACAAGGGTTTTTCTGCCGCGGCGCCGAGAGCCCCTGGACCCGCGCCCTTCTGGCGGAGCGCGGCTATTTGTATACGTCAAACGGTTTCGACGACGACCTGCCCTACCGTTGCCAGTCGGGGCTGATCGTTGTGCCTTACGCGCTCGATGCAAATGATATGAAGTTTTTTCACCCAAATGGCTTCGTCCGCGCCGACGATATGCTCGCTTACGTCACAGATGCGCTCGATGTGCTGGAGGCAGAGGCCGCGCGGGGTCTGCCGCGCCTTCTCAATATTGGCTTTCACTTGCGTATCGTCGGTCGCCCCGGGCGCTTCGCGGCCTTTGAGCGCATTCTGACTTTACTAGACGCGCGGCGCGATCGGCTCTGGCTCGCACGACGCGGCGAGCTTGCGCGCGCCTTCGTCGCCGCCTACCCCGCATGATTGCACTCGTAAACCCGAATACATCCTTCGCGACGACCTCGGCGATGCTACGTATCGCGCGGGCAACGGCACCTGATCTGCAGCTTCGTGGCGTCACGGCTCCTTTCGGCGTGTCGCTCATCACCAATCCGCGCGCGCTCGAACACGCCGCGCACGCAGTTTTGTACCTCGGCCCGCACCTCCGGACCGACCGGGCCGTGATCGTGGCAGCCTTCGGTGACCCGGGATGCGTCGCCTTGCGCAGGCGACTGAAGGTTCCCGTAACCGGGATTGCGGAGGCGAGCTTGCGAGAGGCTGACGCCCTTGGCCGTGTCGCCGTGGTCACGACGACGCCTGATCTGAGCCATATCATTGCGGGCACAGCCAGATTGCTCGGCCTCACGGACTTCGCGGGCACCTGGATCACAAAAGGTGTTCCAGCGCAGCTCCACGCCAACCCGCGTGCACTGCAAGAGGCACTCCTTACCGCATGCCACAGCGCTGCCCGAAGCGGGGCTGAGGTCGTGGTCATTGGTGGCGGACCGCTTGCCGTAGCGGCACGCGCCATCGCACCCCACGCTCCCGTCCCCCTCATTGAACCGATCCCCGCCGCGTTGCGCCTGACCCGCGCACGCCTTGCCAGGAAGGTTGTAAGATGACCCGTCTCCTTCATGCCGATCACGTGGTGACAGGCTTCGGGCCCGACGGCACGCCTGTGATCCTCGATGACACCGCCGTTCTGATCGAGGGCGAGACCATCTCCACGATAGGTCCCGCCGATGACCTCGCACGTGCCCACCCCGATGCCGAGCGCATTGGAGGTAGAGGCCGCGTGGCGATCCCGGGCCTGATCAACGCCCATCATCATGTCGGCCTAACGCCATTCCAAATGGGTGCGCGCGAT
>JBCDBB010000225.1:0-3288 GCA_039184415.1 Pseudomonadota bacterium | reverse complement strand
CCCGAGAGCACTTTGCAGGCCTTCAGCCCGTCCCAGGTCAGGGGCACCTTCACTGTCACATTGGGCGCGATCTCGGCGAGCTTGCGGCCCTCGGTGATCATCTCGTCGGATTTGAGCGCGACGACCTCGGCGCTCACTGGGCCATCGACCAGCGCGCAGATCTCCTTGGTGACTTCCAGGATATCGCGCCCCGATTTCAGGATCAGCGAGGGGTTGGTGGTGACCCCATCGACCATCCCAAGCTCGTTCAACTCGGCGATGGCGTCAATTTCGGCACTATCTACGAAGAATTTCATGTGGCGATCCCCTCTGCTCCCGGACTGGGCTTGCGCGACTGGTAGCGCAAACGATCGCCGGACGGGAGTCCCGACTGACAGCTCACTTGGTGATTCTGGTACGTCTATTGAGGTCGGGCTTTGCTTCAAATGCCGGGCCCGATCCGAAAGCTCAAAGTCCGGGCCCGGCGGCCTTGATCGTCACGCGTTGTCGGCGCACCACCGGAAGGCTTCAATAATCTCGCTCGACAAGAGATCTGCATCAGCCTCCTGCATTGCGTAGCCGATCACCGAGGCCCGGATGATCTGCCGGCCGGCCCATTCGCCGTGGGTCGGGTAGACCTTACCACGCTCCTGCACGCGGTTCAGGACACGCATCGTGAGGTCGTCCGCGTCTGGCCCAACTCCGCACGCAATTGCGACCTGGTTGCTGTGAACCTCATTCAGAACGACAAACCCGGGTTCGGCCGAAATCGTTGCCGCAATGCGCCGTGCCAGCGCGCAGTGGCGGGCCACCATCTCTCGGACGCCGGAGGCGCCGAGATGTCGCAGGATCGCATAGCTCGGAACACCGCGTGCTCGGCGCGACAGCTCAGGGGTCGAGTCCGTGGGTTCCGAAAACCCAGTCGTCTGCGGCAGATAAGCGCCACGCGCCGACATCGACGCAACCAGCGGCGCGCGGTCTCGAACGATTGCCATGCCGGCGTCGAAGGGTGCGTTGAGCCATTTGTGTAGATCGACGGCCCAGCTGTCCGCATCCCGGACACCGGCCAGACGATGTTCCAGCTCTGGGACGGCCGCCAGCCAAAGCCCGAATGCCCCATCGACATGGACCCAGCCCCGCCTGTCCCGAACCATCGGGATCAGCTCCGAGAAAGGGTCGAAGGCGCCCGTGTTGATCTGCCCGGCCTGCAGGATGACGAGCGGCGGCGCGTCGATCTGCTCCAACGCGCTCCGAAAGGCGTCCGTGTCGACCCGTCCCTCGCTGTCGGTATCGACGATATGAGCGCGCGCGGCGCCGAAGCCCGCATACCTTAGGGCCGCGAATGGCGCGGAATGCGCGTGCCGCCCGATCAGCACCGGGATCTCGGGCGCGCCGAACAGGCCGTCCGCCTCGACATCCCAATTCTGCGCTTTCAAGAGCTGGTGACGCGCGGCCGTGACGCCGACGACACTTGCCACGGTCCCACCCGTCACCAATCCGGCGCCGCTCTCGGGTGGCAGACCCAGCAGATCGATCACCCAATCGCAGACGGCGCGCTCCATCCCCGTCACCGCTGGCGTCTCGAACGAAGAGCCCGCGTTCTGCCCCCAGGCCGAGACGAGCATATCCGCAGCGACCCCGACGGGGTGTGACGCGCCGATGACATAGCCAAAGAAGGTCGGGTTCGCCATGCTGTGAAGGGCGCCGTCCGCGTCCTTGATCATCTGCGCGATCACCGTGTCCTCCGCCATGCCGGCGTCCGGGAGCGGGCTCAGAAACCGCCCGGCGGCCTCATCGAGGCTCAGTGTCGGGCGCGCAGGCATCTGCGGAAGCGTCTCGCGATAGGCCCGCGCGGCATGGGCCGCCTGATCCATGGCCCTTGCCTGGCTCTCTGTGAGGCCGCTCTTCTTCAACGCCGCGTCTTCCATCTCCCTCACCGTTTCGTCCTCCACTGCCTATGTCAGCTACCACAGGGCGAAACGCTTCGGGAGAACCATTCGCGCCTACATCGCGGACGGGCCCGTAACCCTTGGAAAACGTGCTGGTCCATGCTGCCATCGGTCAAAGGATGGCCATCTGTATCCGTGACGGGTCAGCAATGCTCAGTGTTTAAACCGATGCGCCTTTGGGGCGGCGAGGCGTGACGTTTTACGCAGGTTCGGAAGTTTCAGAAATCCTCAATCGATCGATGCCGAGTTGACGTGTTTGGCGCGGCGGCAGCCCTGCACGCCGCTGGAGGCGCAGAGACCTTTTCTTCCGACGTCCCTGCGCCTAATCCCTAGTGTATGACCTTCCCTGGGCTCCTGCCGGAAACATCTGTCGGCGTGCTGACGGCCCAGCCGCTCGACGGCTGTCTCGACTATCGCGCGCCGGAGACGGGGCTCGCGCCGGGCGCCTATGTCGAGGTGCCTCTGGGCCCGCGCCGGGTTGCCGGGGTAGTCTGGGGCGCCGGGAGCGGCGACTGGCCGCTGGAAAAGCTCCGCCCCGTCGGGCGGGTGCTCGACCTGCCGCCGATGCGCGCCGAGATGCGGGCCTTTCTTGAACGCGCCGCCGCTTACACGCTGACACCGCTGCCGGCCATGCTGCGGCTGGCCACGCGTGTACCGGGGCTGCTCGATGGCGCGCCGATGCAGCGGGTGCTCCGCCCCGGCGGACCGGCGCCTGCGCGGATGACCGATGCGCGGATCCGTGTGATGGACGCGCTCGACGCGTTCGGCGGTCAGCCCGTCGGTGCAAGCGAGCTGGCCGAGGCGGCAGGCGTCAGCGGCGGAGTCGTGCGCGGCCTGATCGAGGCAGGGACTATTGCCGAGGATGCCGCACCGCGGGACACGCCTTTTGCCCGGCTCGACCCTGACCGGCCCGGGCTCGCCCTGACCGACAGCCAGGCTGAGGCTGCGGCAGCACTTCGCGCGAAACTGGCCGATGGCGGCTACGGCACGACGCTGCTGCAAGGCGTCACGGGCTCCGGCAAGACCGAGGTCTATCTGGAGGCGGTGGCCGAGGCGCTGCGCGCCAAGCGCCAGGCGCTGGTCCTGTTGCCCGAGATCGCGCTCACTGGCGAGTTCCTGTCACGCGTGGAGGAACGCTTCGGCGCACGGCCCGCCGAATGGCATTCCGGTGTCACCCAGGCCGCGCGGCGGCGGTGCTGGCGCATGGTGGCCGAGGGTCAGGCGAGCCTCGTCATTGGCGCACGCTCCGCCCTCTTTCTCCCCTTCGCCGATCTCGGTCTGATCGTCGTCGATGAGGAGCATGACAGCGCCTACAAGCAGGAGGATGGGGTGCTCTACAATGCCCGCGACATGGCCGTGT
>JBCDBB010000224.1:0-3437 GCA_039184415.1 Pseudomonadota bacterium | reverse complement strand
GTTTGGTCTGCCGCATGATTCGCTCTCATTATGAACCGATCTGTTCATATATGGTTTCTGGCCAGATGATCAAGCTACCTCCACAAACAGCTGATATTATTGGTTAATTTTAGGACTGAGCAAGGGGGCCCTCAGAAAGTCCGATATCTCATTGACAAAGTGCACCGATCGGTAAACCTTAGAATGGACAGATCGGTACACCATAAGTCAGCAGAGGAACCTTGGAGATGACCCGCCCTCCCCTCCCCCCGTTCGATCATGCCGCGGCCGTCAGGAAGGTTCGCAACGCCGAGGACGCCTGGAACAGTAAGGACCCGGATGCGGTCGCCCTGGCGTACTCGGTGGACAGCGTCTGGCGAAACCGGTCCGAATTTCTTCAGGGGCGCGCGGAGATCGTCCTGTTCCTGACGCGGAAATGGCGCCGCGAGCTAGACTATCGGCTGATCAAAGAGCTCTGGGCGTACACTGCAGATCGTATCGCGGTGCGCTTTGCCTATGAATGGCGCGACGACAGCGACAACTGGTTCCGGTCCTACGGCAACGAGAACTGGGAATTCGACGGAGACGGCCTGATGCGCCGCCGCATCGCCTCAATCAACGACGTCCCGATAGCGGCGGCAGATCGTCTGTTCCACTGGAACAGCGGCCCCCGGCCTGGGGGCAGTGACGGTCTGTCGGAGTTGGGGCTGTGAACCGGGAGACACCCGGCCCGATTGCCTTCGCGCCGCCATGACCGGCCACGCCTGACGCGGGAATTTGGCGCCGACCAATCGGCGCCAATCCAAGAGGAAAGTGGACAAGATCAAAGACAACCCGCGGCACAGCAAGGCCGCGAAGGAGGGAGTTTTGCCTTCCGGCCTGACGGATCGACCCCCCGCTGACCTGCGGCACGAATGGTTCGTGCCGGAAACTCAGAAACGAAGGAGACCACGATGACCATCAAACGCAATCATGATGCAGTTGCCGACGCGGAGTTTGTCGGCCAGACCCGCCGGCGGGTCTTGACCGGGGTGGCGGGCGCCGCTGCAGCCGGTGCGACCGCGCTTGTCGGCTCTGATGCATTGGCCGCCACCGACGAAGCCCGGGCAGCCTATGCCGATCCTTCCAATCCTGGTCTGCCCAAGATCGACATGCAGATCGACCCGAAACGCACCGCACTGGTCGTGGTCGATCCTCAGATCGACTTCCTCGACCCGAACGGCGTGGCCTGGGGTGTCGTGGGCGAGAGCGTGACCGAGCAAGGCGTCGTCGACAATCTCGAGCGTCTGTTCATCGCCGCCAAGGCCTCGGACATGCCGGTCGTGATCTCGCCGCACTACTACTATCCGCAGGACCACAAGTGGCAGTTCGAAGGCACGCTCGAGCGGGTGATGCACGGCATCAAGATGTTCGATCGCAAGGATCCGCTGGACCTCGAAGGGTTCGAAGGGTCGGGCGCCGACTGGATGCCGCAGTACAAGCCGTACATCGAGGACGGCAAGACTATCGTCTGCTCGCCACACAAGGTCTATGGGCCCGAGCAGAACGACCTAGTCCTGCAGCTGCGCAAGATCGGCATCGACAAGGTGATTCTCGCCGGCATGTCCGCCAATCTATGCGTCGAAAGCCATATGCGCGAGCTGCTGGAGACCGGCTTCGAAGTAGCGGTCGTGCGCGATGCGACAGCCGGCGCGAAGGTGCCCGAAGGTGACGGTTATCTGGCTGCCCTGATCAACTTCCGCATGATCGCCAACGCCGTCTGGTGGACTGACCAGGCCGTCGACCGGATCGCTCAGGGCGCCTGACACCTTGGTCTACGACCAGCCTTCGCAAAGGCGTTCGAGGTCTTCGTCCGGTCCCCTGTCGGCAAGATCGCCCGAAAGCCATTGCCGACATGACCCTCCGGCGGCGGCCCCGCCGGACCTGCAGGACGCCGCTCCGAGCGGCGCCCTCTCCCTCTGCGCGTCTGCGCAGGATCACCCTGCCCACATGGGCTTACAGAAAGGGACCATCCAGATGACCCGCAATTCCATCCTGATCGCCGCCACCTTCATCGGCGCAATGGCCTCAGCGGACGCGGCATTCGCCGCGGACGAGTACAACATTTCCACCGGCACCACCGTGGAAGGCCAGGGCGTCGCGCTTCGTGGCACCGACGCTGTCGCGCTCGCAGACGGGCTGGAAGTGACGTTCGGCCATGCCCGCTTCACCGCTGTCCATGACAACGTCGCCTACTATTTCGCCGACGAAGTGACGATGACGCGCTTCGCGGCCGATCCCGAGCGCTACATGCCGCGCTATGGTGGATTCTGCGCGCTCGGCGTTGCGCTCGGCAAGAAGCTCGACGGCGATCCGCGCTACGCCGACGTCGTCGATGGCAAGCTCTATCTCTTCCTCAACGCCGCAGTTTTCGAGGCCTACAGCAAGGATAAGGCAGGCATCCTCTCCAAGGCGGAGCGAAATTGGCCCGGCATGCACCACCGTTCCGTGGCGGAGGTGAACGGCCTGGAGACCGCCAGCCTGCGTTGAGCGTGGGTCCTTGATCTGGGAGAGGGGGGCGACGGCTGCAGCCTTCGCCCCCGCCCCTGTGCGCCACTCCTGCCGCCCACAATGTGCTGCCGTCGCAGAGCCGCGCCGAGCAGCACGTCTGGACGAGAGCATGATCCGCCACTTCTGCAATCGAATGACTGAGACCGGCGCGCTCAAGCGCATGATGAAGGCCTCCGCTTAGCAATCGCCGAAGACGGGGCATGTGCCGATCGGCGGGCAGATCGTCCATGCCTCGCTCGTTGTGGCACCTCTGCAGCAGAGCATCGAAATGGCTGCTCTGTCCGCACTCCGGCTGAGTCCACAGCGCCCATCGAACGGCCGCAATCCGGAGCGCTAAGTGACGACGCGCGCTGTCTTGGGCCTACGACCGGCTTCGCATTGGGTCCTACCGCTCAAAGCCGCGATCCTGCTTCGGCGTGGGCTGTGGCGCCCTGGCTTCCCGTGCCTTCTTGGCCGCGTCGCGCCGAAAGAGCTCCTCTATGCTCCGTGCAGGCTGCTGGCGCTCTCCTTCCCGGTTGTGCGCCCGCTCGTCCCGTGGCCGCTCGACGGCCACCGTCGGTTCGCGCCGCTGCTGCGCGGCGTGTGCGTTGAGGCGCTGTTCCGGCGGTCGCCAATGGATGCTGAGGGGATCCCGCTCTGCCTCGCGCCGCGCCTCTGGTGACATGCGCCGCCACTCTGCATCGGCCCGATCCCGCGCCGCCTCAAAGGCATCCCGCCGCGCGCGGGCTCCGTCATCGAACCCTGTGCGTGTCGCCCGCGTGGTGCGCGCGATGGTCTCGGACGCGATCTCGCCAAGGCGCGTGAGCGGCGACACGGGCCGGGTCGGCCGCGCCGCCGCCCGCTCCGTCTCAAGGCCAGTGAGCGCCGTCTCCTTTCGCCCGGCGCGTGCCGCAACCGCAGCGGCGAGG
>JBCDBB010000223.1:0-3497 GCA_039184415.1 Pseudomonadota bacterium | reverse complement strand
GCTCACCCTGAAACAGCGCCTGCTGGACTCGCTCAAGGCCGAGGCGGCCCACGCCAAGGCCGGGCGCCCCGCGATGGTCTGGGCAAAGCTGAACTCGCTTATCGAGCCAGAGGTGATCGATGCGCTCTATGCTGCGAGCCAGGCAGGCGTGCAGATCGATCTGGTCATCCGGGGCATCTGCGGGGTCCGGCCCGGGATCACGGGCCTGAGCGAAAACATCCGGGTAAAGTCCATCGTCGGCAGGTTTCTGGAACATTCCCGTATCGTCTGTTTCGGCGACGGGCACGGGCTGCCGTCACCCAAGGCGCGGGTCTATATCTCCTCTGCCGACTGGATGGGGCGCAATCTCAACCGCCGGGTCGAGACACTGGTCGAGTGCGAGAACCCGACCGTGAAGGCCCAGATCGTCGACCAGATCATGGCCGCCAACCTCGCCGATGAGGCATCGAGCTGGGTATTGCGCCCCGATGGCCGATACGCACGCACCCTGCCCGAAAATGGCAAGACGCTGTTCAACTGCCACCAGTTCTTCATGGAAAACCCGTCGCTGTCGGGACGTGGATCCGCCGGGGCCGCGGACGTCCCCAGACTGGCCCAACGCCCCGAACCGGTGGTCGAAGCCCCTCTCTAGCCGCCGTTCGACCTGTTCGGCAAAGGCGGGCTGCATGACGGACGCAGCGCTCTCTGATGACGAAGCTCGGGCGCCTGCAAACGGGCAAGACCTGGTGAGCCACACCAAGAAACTCGCGTGGAAACGTTGACCAGCGCGATGTTCTGGCCTGCCGCGACATGCGCGGCGATTGACCCGGCGCCGGACCCGCGTAAAACTGCGGCGGAATCTGGACGGGGTCTGCGATGGACGGTGTCGAGACAACCGAAATCAGCAGTTGGGGTCCGTTCGGTCGACCGCTCTTCGACGATCCGGCGACCCGGCACCTGTCAAGGGTCGGCGTTGTCGATATCGGCTCGAACTCCGTCCGACTCGTGATTTTCGACGGTGCGGCACGCTCGCCAGCCTATTTCTTCAATGAAAAGGTGCTTTGCGGTCTTGGGGCGGGTCTGACAGAGACCGGCCGGCTGAACCCCAAGGGCCGGGAACGGGCGCTCGCCGCACTCGAGCGTTTTCAGGCGCTCAGCGCGGGCTTTGGCGTGGCGCCGCTCACCGCGGTCGCGACAGCCGCCATGCGCAATGCCGAGGACGGGGCCGAGTTCCAGGAGGAAATCGCCCGACGCACGGGGATCAAAGCCTTCATCATCGACGGCCCGGACGAGGCGCGGCTTTCGGCCCAGGGGGTTTTGCTCGGCTGGCCGTCCGCAACCGGCGTCGTTTGCGATATCGGCGGGTCGTCCCTGGAGCTTGCGGCGCTCGATCAAGGGCGCGTCGGGGCCTGCGAGACCGCGGCACTCGGTCCGCTCAAGCTGCAGGACACCAAGCGCGGCAAGGGCGCACTTCGCAAACATATCGACGGTGAAATGGCGCCGTTTTGCGCGGGCTTCGCGGGCGCCGCCCGTCGTCTTTTCCTGGTCGGCGGGTCCTGGCGGGCGATTGCCAAGCTCGACATGGCGCGCCGCAACTATCCGCTCAAGGTGCTGCATGAGTACCGGATGCCGCCCAACAATCTCCGCCGCACCCTGAAATGGATCGCCAATACCGACATCGCCACGATGCGTCAGCTGACCGGCATCGGCGCGGAACGGATGGGGCTGATCCCGACGGCCGCGCTGGTTCTCGACAGCGTGCTCAAGCATCTCCGCCCGAAGGAGGTCTATGTTTCCAGCTACGGCCTTCGCGAAGGCCTGTTGTGGGAGCAGATGCCCGACGACCTGCGCGAGCGCGATCCGCTGATCGAGGCCTGCCGCTTCGCCGAAGCCAAGGACGCCCGCGTGCCCGGCTTTGGCAAGGTGCTGTATAACTTCGTCAAGCCGCTCTTCCCGCGCTTTCCGAAATCGCGCCTGCGCGTGGTCAAGGCCGCCTGCCTGCTCCACGATGTCACCTGGCGGGCCCACCCCGATTACCGGGCGGAGGTCTGCTTCGACTATGCCACCCGCGCCAATCTGGGCGGGCTGAGCCATGGCGAACGGATCTTTCTGGGACTCGCTCTGCTGCACCGCTACAAGAACAGCCGCGCGGAGCGTCTCGACCGAGTTCTGGAACTGGTGGAAGAGCCCTTGCAGCGCGAGGCCGAAATCCTTGGCAAGGCGATGCGGTTCGGCGCGATGTTCAGCGCGCAACGGTCCGACCAGATGGGGCGTCTGAAGTGGCACCCGGGACGCAAGTTACTGGTGTTGCAGATCGGACCCGAGAGCAAACCGCTCTACAGCGAAGTGGCTCAGGCGCGCTTCGCCTCGCTCGTGAAGGCGCTTGACGCCGACAGCGACGTGACCGAACTCCCGGAGTAGGGCCTCAACCGGTCGGCGCAGAGAGCCGGCCAACAGGGCCGGCTCTGTGGCAGGGTGTCTAGGCGCGACGCGTGCGGCGACGCACCAGGACAATACTTCCCAACCCGGTGAGAAGCAGCAGCGCACCGGCCGGCAGCGGAACGGGCGCGGTGTTGTCACCCGGCGACCCCGCAAAGAGCGGGCTGTAATAGTCGCCTGTGAACACCACGGTGTCGATCGGCGCGTTGCGACGCGTGCCTTTGACGTTGAAGGCAAAGAACTCGCCCGGTGCCACCGTCGCAGTGCTGAGCCAGTCCGTGCCCAGCCCCGCAACCAGAGCGGCAAGGTCGTCCGTCATGTTACCCAGACCGTCAATGAACAGATCGATCCGGTTTCCGGCTTCCCCGTCATCGACAAAGGGGTTGGCGGAGCCGCCATTGCGTTTGTCACCGGTACGCGCGAATGCCAGCAGTTCGGAGCGGGAGTTGTTATTGCCGCTGCCGATGATGGCAAGATCAACCGGGCCGGTGAAGACATAGGCATGTCCCCTGTCCCCCGGATCGAAAAAGGTACTGTTCAGACGCACGTTCCGGTTCGACAGATCAGACAGGATAGTCTGAACATCGTCGACGGACGGGGCCGGTACCGAAGCTGCGAAGGATGCCGAGGCAGAAAAACATGCAACGGCAATAGCGGCGAAGAATTGCTTGGATTTGAGCATCATTATACTAACACTTGACAATTTGGTTACAGCTCCAGTTAAGCGAACCGACTGTTTCGAACAAGTGTCCAAACCAGGTAACGTAACGTAATGATGCGGGCTTTTTCTGCCTGATAGCGCGGGCTTTCGTCCGGATTGCGGCTTTGCAACAGCATCTATTGCACCCGACAAGGGTGCCTGAGTGACCCGCCGCGGTCTCAGCATCTCTAAATCGCCCACTTTTTTGGCAAATCGCAGGTCTGGATTTGCGCGAAACCGGGCAGGTCTTCAAGCGCGCCCGCGCCTTTCCGCTCAGCGGGGTCCGACGATACGCCCGGGCAAATCGTGGCGGGGGGCGCGCGACGGCGCCTTGATCAGGCTCATCGCCCAGTTCGGACCGGCCATCAGCGGTTTCAGG
>JBCDBB010000222.1:0-3552 GCA_039184415.1 Pseudomonadota bacterium | reverse complement strand
CGCGGATCCGCCAGTTCGACCGCGTGCGCCGCAAGCTCGGTCCGGCGGCCACCCGTGTCTGTACCCAGCAGGGCGATGCGGGCACCTGTGGCTTCCGGTTCCGGCTGGACCCGCGCGCCGACGTGCCCGCGGGCGCGCTGGTAACGCGCACTGACGATGGTGCGGCGCTGATCATGGCGACCGGGGCGCTGCTGGAAACGACACGCAGCGACGACGAACTCGCCTTTGTGCTGGCGCATATGGCGGGTCATCACACCGAAGGTCACCGCCGCGGCGGCAATCAGATGGCCATCGCCCAGACGCTCTTGTCGGGCGCGCAAGGTGCGATAAGTGGCAATGTCCAGTCACTGGTCAACACCGCCATCCGCCTCAACTCAGCGTCCGGCTCGCGCAGTTTCAAGCCCAGTGAGGAAATCGCCGCCGACGCGCTGGCAACACGGATCACGGCAGAGGCGGGCTTCGACCCCGTCGCGGGTGCCGCGTTCTTTGACCGCGCGCCCGAAGGTGCGAAGCGTTTCCTCGAGATCCACCCCCCGGATCCGGCGCGGACGGCGACCGTCCGCCGGGTCGCCTCTGCGTTGGAGTAAATATCGCGCGAGATGAGGCAAGAGCCGCAGAGCGTCCTCGCCATTGACGCAGCGTCGGGTCATTCTGAGTGCCATGAGAAAGCTTTTCCGCCTCACACCGCTCCTGGTCCTGCTGGCGATCCTGTCCGCCTGTACGGTCTCGCGCGTTCCCCCGCAGCCGGGGCCCCAGACCGGTGCACCGCAACGCGTCGTCAAGACAGACGCCGCGACGCAACAGTTTGCAGCCGTAGCCGGGCGGGTCGAACCGGTGGCGCGCTCCGTCTGCCGGCAGGCCAACACGCGCGGGTCCTGCAATTTCACGATCCTGATCGACGAACGACCCGGTCAGGGGGTCAACGCTTTTCAGACGGTGAACCGGCGCGGCCAGCCGATTCTCGTGTTTACCCGCGGTATCGTGGAAGAGTTCAGCAATGGCGACGAGATCGCCTTCGTCATCGGACATGAGGCGGCACACCATATCGAGGGTCACCTGACCCAGCGTGCCCAGGCGGCCGGGGCGCTCGGCGCCGCGCTCGAGGCCGCGGCGGCTGCGAGCGGCGCACCATCTTCGGGACGCGCAAGCGCAAGTCAGCTTGGTCAGGCCGTAGGCTCGCGGGTGTTTTCCAAGCAGTTCGAACTGGAGGCCGACGCGTTGGGCGCGGTGATCGCTGCGCGCGCCGGTTTCGATCCGGTGCGAGGGGCGCAGTTCTTCAACCGTCTGCCTGATCCTGGCGACCAGTTCCTGGGTTCGCACCCGCCCAACGCCGAACGCATTCGCGTCGTCCGCGAAGTGGCTGCGCAGCTAAACTGACGCGCCACCCCTAAAGCTCTTGGTATGATCTGGATCAAGGTACGTGGACGGGGATCTGCGCTTGATGATGCGGTCACGCATAGGAGCGTCCAGATGTCTCAGAGTGCCGCACCCGAGGTCAAACCGCTCGGCGACGAAAATCACCACTACTGGCTTGCCGTCGCGATGGCCAAGGCGGCGGGCGTCGATCTCCAAAAGGCGATGGACGATGGTACGCTGAGCCACGAAGATTGGGCCGGGCTGGTGACCCGCTGCCGCGGCTGCGGGTGGGAACGCGACGGTGGGTGTGGCCGCTGGCTGAAGCTTGCGTTGGAAAGCGACGACACGAGCGATGTCCCGGAGACATGCGTCAATCGCACCGTATTCGACCGGATCGAGCGGGTATCGGACAGGCCTACAGCCGCAAACAACGACTAAGCCGGCTTTTCGAAGCGGGTCCTGCCCGCCCCGACCGGATCGAAAATCCGAGGATACTGAGGCCGTCGATCGCAGGAGGCTTTCGAACAGGGGCTTGGCCTCAGCATCCTCGGCCAGTCGGGGAGATGTCCTGAGAGTGCGCTAGGTGCGCTGGCAAGTCTGTGCGCGGGCGCACTTTCGAAGCGGTGCAGCGTAACATCACGCCGCTCCAGCGCGGGCCGCGCTAGCCGCTGGTCGTTTCCCGCAACCAGAGTGTGGTTTCGGCGTCCGGTTCGATCGCATGCCACTCGATCGCGGGGAGTTCATAGGGATGCCGGTCGCGGATCAACAGGCAGAGAGCGTCGATACGTGGCTGCACTGTTTTGAAAGCAATTGCAGTTTCATGCTCGTTTTCGACCCTGTCCTGCCAGCGATAGACGCTCTCGATGCCTGAGATATGGGCACAGGCGACCAGCTGTGCCTCGACCGCGGCGTGGGCGATTTTGCGCGCAGTCTGTAGATCAGGACAGGAGACGCGGAGCAGAACAGCTTCAATCATCGGTCAATTTCCCCCAGAGGTCGTAATCGCCGGCTTCGTCGATCTCGACGGTTCGGATTTCGCCGGGTTTCAGATCCTCAAACGCTTCGTCGATAAAGAGGTTTCCGTCGATCTCCGGCGCATCGGCCATGGTGCGGCAGGTGGCGGCCTCATCGTCGACCATGTCCACGATGACCTGCATATGCTGTCCTACCCTGGCCGAGAGCTTTGCCGCGGAGATGGCCTGCGCCTTTTCCATGAAGCGGTTCCAGCGATCCTGTTTGACCTCGTCCGCCACGTGATCGGACAGCGCATTTGACCGGGCGCCGGGCACGTTTTCATACTGAAAACAACCCACTCGGTCGAGCTGCGCCTCATCGAGCCAGTCGAGCAGGGTCTGGAACTCTGCTTCCGTTTCGCCGGGATAGCCCACGATGAAGGTGGAGCGCAGGGTCAGGTCCGGACAAATGGCGCGCCAGGCGGCGATCTCGTCCAGGGTCTTCGCGCTCGCAGCGGGGCGCGCCATGCGTTTGAGCGTGTCGGGATGGGCGTGCTGGAAGGGTATGTCGAGATAGGGCAGCAGACCGTTGTCGGTGTCGGCCATGAGCGGGATAAGCTCGCGCACATGGGGGTAGGGATAGACATAGTGGAGCCGCACCCAAGCCCCGAGCGCCCCCAGATCGCGTGCCAGATCGGTGATATGAGCGCGGTGGCCGCGATCCTCGGCATGGCGAATGTCGACCCCGTAGGCAGATGTGTCCTGGCTGATGACCAACAGCTCGCGGACACCCGCCTCAACCAGCTTTTCGGCCTCGCGCAGCACTGCATGGGCCGGGCGCGAGGCGAGCCTGCCGCGCATGTCGGGTATGATGCAAAACCGGCATTTGTGGTTGCAGCCCTCCGAAATCTTCAAGTAGCTGAAATGTCTTGGCGTGAGGCTTACCGCACTCGCCGGCAGCAGATCGATGAAGGGGTCGGGCGCCGGTGGCACCGCCGCATGGACGGCATCGAGCACTTGTTCGTACTGGTGCGGGCCGGTGACGGCGAGGACGGTCGGGTGCGTGCCGGTGATCAGATCGGCCTCGGCGCCCAGACAGCCGGTGACAATGACGCGGCCGTTTTCGGTCAGGGCCTCGCCGATGGCCTCCAGGCTTTCGACCCGGGCGCTGTCGAGAAAGCCGCAGGTATTCACGATCACCGCGTCGGCGCCGCCATAGTCGGGGGAGATCGCATAGCCCTCG
>JBCDBB010000221.1:0-3766 GCA_039184415.1 Pseudomonadota bacterium | reverse complement strand
CCGACTTCGCCGTCATCCTGGCCTTCGTACATCTTTATACGCTCTTCATGGTGGTGCCGATCTTCAACTCCATGATGCGCATCGACCCGTCGCTTCTGGAGGCGGCGCGCGACAATGGCGCGAGCGGCTGGCAGACGCTCTGGAACGTGGTCATCCCGCTCTGCAAGCCCGGCATCATGATCGGCACGATCTTCGTGATCACGCTGGTGATGGGCGATTTCATCACCGTGCGCTTCATGTCGGGCAGCCAGTCGGCCAATGTGGGGCGGCTGATCTCCAACGATATCGGGTTGCTGCAATACCCGTCCGCGGCGGCCACCGCGGTGGTGCTGCTCTGCACCGTTCTGCTTGTGATCGCGATCCTGATGCGGTTCGTCGATATCAGAAAGGAGCTTTAGGATGGAACCGCGCTCCCGGAGCTTCTATCTGCTGGCGGCCTTCTTCGGCCTCTTCATCCTCTTTCTCTACGGGCCGATCATCACCATCGGCATCCTGAGTTTCCAGGGCCCCCAGGGCGGGCTGACCTTTCCGATGAACGGCGTGTCGGTCTACTGGTTCTTCGATCTCTTCGAGGAGCAGGCCGTGGGCGATATCTGGGGCAGCTTCTGGCGGTCTTTCGTGCTTGGCCTGATGGTGATGGTGACGACCGTGATCGTGTCGGTCGCGGCAGGGTTGGCCTTTCGCCACCGGTTCGCGGGGTCCGGCGCGCTCTTCTATCTGACCGTCACATCGCTGGTGATCCCCTCGATCCTGATCTCGCTGGGCGTCGGGCTGATCTTTGACCAGCTCGACATCCCTGTCTTCTGGGCGACCTCAGGCTTCGGCGCGCAGCTGACCTGGACGCTGCCCTTTGGCCTGCTGATCATGTTCGCGGTCTTCAACCGGTTCGACAAATCCTATGAAGAGGCCGCGCGCGACCAGGGCGCATCGTCCTGGCAGACCTTTGCCCATGTGGTGCTGCCGATCATCGCGCCCTCGCTGATCGGGGTCGCGCTCTTTGGCTTCACGCTGAGCTATGACGAGTTCGCGCGCACGCTGCTGACCGCGGGCAGCCACAATACGCTGCCGCTGGAGATCTTCGGGATGACCACCAATGTCACCACCCCGGTGATCTATGCGCTGGGCACGCTGACAACGCTTTTCAGCTTTCTGGTGATCGGGGTGTTCTTCCTGATCGTCGGCATCCTGTCGCGCCGGCGCGCCAAGGCGGGGTCGGACGCCGGCGACGGGCTCGTCTGACAGCGGGCAACCCGCGCCTTCCGGCGCTCAGCTCCCCGCGCTGCTCTGCCCCCAATCCTTCGGTCCGAAAAGAATTCCGGCCCTGGTGCGCCAGGACGGGGCCTCTTTTTGCCGTGCTCGACGGAGAAAGGGGTGGATTCTGTGTCGTTCTTTGTTATTTTCTCCCGAGACAGGGAGGAAACGCATAAATGGAGAGCTTCTGGGGCATCCTGTCGGAGGCCTTTACGCTTGTCCTCAGCTGGGACCCGGATCTGGTCGAGATCGTCGGCCTGTCGCTGCGCGTGACGCTGACCGCGGTGGGCATCGCCTGCCTGATCGGCCTGCCGCTTGGTGCCATTGTGGGTGCGTTCCGCTTTCCCGGACGCGGCGCCGTGGCACTGATCCTCAATGCGCTGATGGGGCTGCCGCCGGTGGTCGTCGGGCTGATGGTCTATCTGATGCTGTCGGCCTCGGGACCGCTGGGTGTGCTTGGCCTGCTCTACACGCCCACCGCAATGATCATCGCCCAGACGATCCTCGTCACGCCGATCGTGGCCGCCCTGACCAAGCAGGTCGTCGAAGACCTCTATACCGAATATGCCGATCAGTTCGCCTCGCTCGGGGTCGGCATGGCGGACCGGGTGGGCGCCCTGCTGTGGGACGCGCGCTACAGCCTGATGACGGTGGCGTTGGCGGGCTTCGGACGTGCGGTGGCCGAGGTCGGCGCGGTGATGATCGTGGGTGGCAATATCAACCATGTGACGCGCGTAATGACGACGACCATTGCGCTGGAAACCTCCAAGGGCAATCTGCAGCTGGCCCTCGCCCTGGGTGTGGTGCTGCTGACGCTGGCGGTTCTGGTCAATGGCGCGGTGATGGCGCTGCGCGCCTCCGCGGTGAGGTCGGCCTATGCGTGATCTGGCGTCCGAATTCACACCGCTCGGCCCGGCGATCACGGCGAACGATGTGCGCCAGCCCCTGATCGAGACGCGGGGCCTCTGTTTCGAGGATCGCGGTCAGCGTCTGTTGGACGGGGTCGATCTGAAGCTTCGGGAGGGGCGTCTGACGGTCGTGCTCGGCGCGAACGGTGCCGGCAAGAGCCTGCTCCTGCGCATGATGCACGGGCTGCTCAGCCCTACTGCTGGAGAGGTTCTGTGGCAGGGCCGGCCGCTCGACCGCGCGGCGCGCCGGGCGCAGGCGATGGTCTTTCAGCGTCCCGTCATGCTGCGCCGGTCGGTCCGCGCGAACCTGCGCTTTGCGCTGTCGGTCCGCGGGGTCATGGGGCGCGAACGGGCCCGGCGCGAGGCCGAGGCGCTGGAGCTCGCGCGGCTGAACGATCTGGCCGACCGCCCCGCGCGGGTTCTGTCGGGAGGCGAACAGCAGCGGCTGGCCATCGCGCGGGCATTGGCCTGCGCGCCGGAGCTGCTCTTTCTCGACGAGCCGACCGCGAGCCTCGATCCCGGCTCCACCCAGGCGATCGAGGACCTGATCCGCACCGCCCAGTCCGCGGGTGTGACGATCGTGATGATCACCCATGATGCGGGACAGGCGCGCCGCTTGGGACAGGACGCCGTGTTTCTGCATGGCGGGCGGATCGCCGAAACGGGCCCGGCGGCACGCGTGCTGGAGGCGCCGCGCGCGCCGGCTGCTCAGGCCTGGCGTGAGGGGCGGCTCTATCTCGAGCCGCCGGGGGCTGAGCCTCTCCGCAAGATCATTTAACCTTCAAGGGAGATACAGATGTACAGACGTACCCTGATTGGGGCCGCTGCGGCGGTAGCTGTGGCCGCTGGTCTGACCGGTCCGACCGTAGCGGATGACGACCGGTTCATCACCGTGCAGTCGACCACGTCGACCCAGAATTCCGGGCTCTTCGACCATATTCTGCCGATCTTTCAGGACGCCACAGGCGTCGAGGTTCGGGTCGTCGCCGTGGGCACCGGCCAGGCCATCCGCAATGCTGCGAACGGCGATGGTGACGTTCTGTTCGTCCATTCAACCCCGGCCGAAGAGGCCTTCGTTGCCGAGGGCAACGGCGTGTCCCGGGCCGACGTGATGTATAATGACTTCGTGATCGTGGGTCCGCCCACTGATCCCGCGGGGGTCGCCGGCATGGAGGATGTGGCAGCCGCCCTGGCCAAGATCGCCGAGGTGGAGGCGCCCTTTGCCTCGCGCGGCGATGACAGCGGCACCCACAAGGCGGAGATGCGGCTCTGGGGAGCCGCAGGCGTCGATGCGGCCGCGGATTCGGGCGCCTGGTACCGCGAAACGGGCTCCGGCATGGGCGCGACGCTCAATACCGGGACCGGAATGGGCGCCTATGTCATGACCGACCGCGCGACCTGGATCGCCTTTGGCAACAAGGGCGACTACGAGATTGTGGTCGAAGGCGATCCGCGGCTCTTCAACCAGTATGGAATCATTCTGGTGAGCCCCGAGGCGCACCCGCACATCAAGGCCGATCTCGGACAGCAGTTCGTCGACTGGATCCTGTCCGCGGTCGGGCAGGCAGCGATCGCAGCCTATAAGGTGGACGGCCAGCAGCTGTTTT
>JBCDBB010000220.1:0-3832 GCA_039184415.1 Pseudomonadota bacterium | reverse complement strand
CCGCGCAGGACAGTGCCGTCCACGGTGCCGGTCATCCGGCTCTCGCCGTCATAGCAGCCGGTGACCGCAGCACCCTCCTGGGCCAGCTCGATATCGACGCCGCGGCCTTCCCAGACGCCGCTGAACCGCTCCGACAGGGGCGCGGCCTCCTGGCTGCCGTTGCCGATGATCTCCGTGAATTCGAAAAAGGTCTTCTCGGCCTGGATGTCGAGCCCGCCGGACAGACGCAGCTTGACCCAGAGCACCTCGGGCTGTTCAGGCGCGAGCGTCAGCTCCGAGACCTGGCCCCGCTCCCCATGGGCCCTCAGCCTGCCGGCGGCCAGCGGGACGAAGGGCCCGTCCGGCGCACTCGCAGAGCCCAGAACCTCGACATCCCGGAAAAAGCTCTGCGACGGGCTCGGCGTCTCCAGCACATTCGGTACGGCGAACCGGTCGAACCGGGTGGGCGCGGGCAGGGCATAGGTGATCTCCACCGCATCCGTGGGCGCGCCGAACCTCGGAGTCATCACGAACCCCACCAGACTGCCGTCGATGGCCGCGATCGCCTGGATCGGGGTCACGCGCAGATCGGCCCCGCCACTGTCGATCGCGACCGGCAGGACGCCTCGCGCGAATGCCATCAGGTCGGGCGGCGGCGGGCTGTCCTGCGCGTGCGCTGCGCCGAAGGGCAGGAGGCCGGCGAGGATCAGGGCGGGGAGGGGGGTGGATTGCATCGCGGCACCTTCGCGTGGTCGCCGGCGCGCGGGGCGCATCCGACAGGTGCCGGGGAGCCTACGATGCTCGGTTGGGCGACAACAGAGGTAAGACGAGCGCGCCGCGAAAAACGGGGCAAAGCACGAACATGCCTGTACAAAATGTCCGTTTGGACGTTTCGTACGTTTCTTGCCGGGGGGGTTACGCGCGCTTCAGGCGTGCCGCGCGACCGCCACGGCGCAGGGTCGGGGCGGCGCTCCGCGACGGCAGATCGGCCATGACGGACTGTCGCGTCTCATGGCTCATGCTGCTCCAGGTGGCGATCTCGTCCAGGGACCGTGCGCAGCCCGTGCAGAGACGGGTTTCGGGATGGATCACGCAGATCTGCACGCAAGGCGAGGCGATCTCGTCGCGCTTCCAAACCTCGTCACTCATGACCCGTCCCCAAGATGGCGTAGCCTGTCCAAGGCTCCCTGCAAGATATAGCTCGCCGCGACATGGTCAATCACCTCGGCGCGGCGGGCGCGTGACGTGTCTGCCTCCAGCAACGCGCGTTCGGCTGCTACGGTCGACAGCCGCTCATCCCAGAAACCGATCGGCATGTCCAGAAGCGGCGCCAGATTGCGCGCGAAGGCCCGGGTGGACTGGCAGCGCGGCCCCTCCGTGCCGTCCATGTTCCGTGGCAGGCCAAGCACGACACCGGTGACGTCCGCGCCTGAAAAGAGCGCTATAAGCTTTTCGGAATCAATGGAAAATTTCTTGCGACGGACAGTCTCACGCGGGGTGGCCACGGTGCGGAGCCCGTCCGAGATCGCGACACCAATGGTCTTGGATCCGAAGTCTAGACCCGCCAATACACCATGGGGCGGCAGGGCGGCGGCGAAACTCTCGAACGGATCAAGGACCTGTCCCACCGCCGCGGATGCCGCGCTCACGGAGAGAACCCGGCCTGCTCCGCGGCGCGGTTGATCGTGTCGAGCGCGCCGGGATTGTCGGCAAAGACCTGGAGCGCCTCCTGCCAGATCGCATAGGCACGGTCCGACTGGCCCATGACGCGCAGTGCGGTGACCAGCCGGCCCCACTCCGCCGGCGTGCCGCCCTCAGTCGCCAGCCGCTCCGACAGGCCCTCGACCATTCCCTCGATCATCGCCATGCGCTCTTCCATCGACATCGCCCCCGCGGCCTCGATCTGACCCTGATCAGGACCGGGTAGCATCGGGGCAACCGGTGCGGCACCGAGCGGCGGCAGATCGTAGTTCTGGCCTGCGCGGAAGGCGGCATCGCCGATCTGGGCCCGCAGCGCCGGCACCCAGGGGGCGTCGGGCGCGCTGCTCTCCAAGAGGCGCCGCCAGACGCCGAAGGCGATGTCCGGCCGGCCGGTCTGCAGGAACATCAGCCCCTGGTAGTAGCGCGCCGCGCCGTTCGAGGGATCGCGCGCCAGCGCCTCGGTGAGCGCGGCTTCGGCCTCGGGCGAGACATAGCCCGCCGCGGCGAGCACCAGCATGTCGGTGAGATCGGCATAATCGCTCGCCGTCGCACCCCCGCCCTTGAGCTCGATCACCCGGGCCTTGGCGGCATGGGCGGCGGCGAAATTGCCCAGCGACGCTTCGTTTTGAGCCAGAAGCTCGAACCCGCGCAGGTCATCCTGACGCTCGACCACCGCTTCGCGCAGCCGGTCCATCAGCTCGCCATACTGCGCGTCGGGTACGGCGGGCGGGGGCAGGCGGCCGAAGGCGCTGGCCTCGGCCGTGGCCTGGTCGGGGCGGTTCTCGCGCAAGGTCTCCGCGGCCTCGAGCCGGGCCTGCAGCGGCAGATCGCCATAGCCCGGTGCGCCTATCCGGTCATAGAACAGAAAGCTGCCAACGACGATGACGACGGCACTCGTGCCGATCATGACCCCGGTCATCCAGCGCGGTGCCCGTCCATGGCTCACCTGACCGGCGCTCTTGTCGGCCTCCAGGATCCGGCGCGACACCTCCACTCGCGTGCGGGCGGCCACCTCTTCGCTGATCACCCCGCGGGCGAGGTCGCGCTCCACCTCGGAGAGCTGGTCGCGATAGACGGCGATGTCATAGGCGGCCGGATCATCGCCGCGGGCGCGTCGTTCGCGCAGGAGCGGCGCAAGGGTCAGCGCCAGCACCACAAGGGCGAGCGCACCGGAAATCAGCCAGAAGGTCATGGTGCTCACATAAACGGGGCGAAGAGCGGAAAAAACCCCGGCCCACGAAAAAGAGGTGCGCGAAAAAGCCCCCTGAACGGGGCGCTCCGGGGCTGGTCGTGCGGCCCGCGTCGTGTAATCTGAACGGGATGTCGCATTTGGGCCCGCGGCCCATGCCGGATTGCGGCACGACCGACGTCGTCCTCTCCCCCCAGCCGAGGAGCCCGCAGATGAAGTTCCGCCGACGCAACTCCGCATTTGCCATCGCCCGCGAAGCGTTCCGCCACCATGAAGGCTGGCAGCGCACTTGGGAGGACCGCCCGCTCAAAGCCAAGTACGACGCCATCATCGTCGGCGCCGGTGGGCATGGGCTGGCGACGGCCTATTACCTTGGCCGCAATCACGGGCTGCGCAATGTCGCGATCCTCGAAAAGGGCTGGCTCGGCGGCGGTAACACGGGGCGCAACACCACCATCATCCGCTCGAACTACCTCCAGGACCCCTCGGCGGCGATTTATGAAAAGGCCCGGTCGCTCTACGAGACGATGAGCCAGGACCTGAACTACAACGTCATGTTTTCCCCCCGCGGCGTCATCATGCTGGCCCAGACGCACCATGAGGTCCGCGGCTATCAGCGCACGGCCCACGCCAATGCGCTCCAGGGCGTCGCCACCGAATGGATCGGACCCGATCGGGTGAAAGAGCTCTGCCCGATCATCAATATCGAGGGCCCCCGCTACCCGGTGCTGGGCGGGCTCTGGCAGGCGCGGGGCGGCACCGCGCGTCATGATGCCGTCGCCTGGGGCTATGCGCGGGCCTGTTCCGACATGGGCATGGACGTGATCCAGCAATGCGAGGTCACGGGCATCCGCAGCTCAAACGGACAGGTCATGGGGCTGGAGACCTCCAAGGGCCCGGTGGATTGCGAGAAGCTCGGGATCGTCGTCGCGGGCCATTCCGGCGTGCTGGCCGAGATGGCGG
>JBCDBB010000219.1:0-3973 GCA_039184415.1 Pseudomonadota bacterium | reverse complement strand
GGCGCCCTTGCCGTGGGCGAAACCCATTTGACGGGTCTGCTGGAGGGTCAGGACGTGCTCGATACCGCCGCGGCCATGCGCGCCTTCGGAGCCGAAGTGACGCGCCACGGCCCCGGCGCCTGGTCTGTCCATGGCGTGGGGGTCGGCGGCTTTGCCGAGCCGGAGGACGTCATCGATTGCGGGAATTCCGGGACAGGCGTTCGGCTGATCATCGGGGCGATGGCGACTGCGCCCATCACCGCGACCTTTACGGGCGACGCGTCACTTCGCAGCCGGCCGATGGGGCGCATCACCGATCCCTTGGGGGGCTTCGGGACAATGGCCCATGGGCGTGCCGGCGACCGGCTGCCGATGACCATCGTCGGAGCCGCGAACCCAGTTCCCGTGCGCTACAGCGTGCCGGTGCCCTCCGCCCAGGTGAAATCGGCGGTGCTGCTCGCCGGCCTCAACGCGCCCGGTCAGACGGTCGTGATTGAGCGCGAGGCCACCCGCGATCACAGCGAACGCATGCTCGCAGGCTTCGGTGCCGAAATCGCGACCGAAGACACCCCGGATGGCCGCGTCATCACCCTCACCGGCTATCCGGAGCTGCATCCCCAGCAGATCGCGGTGCCGCGCGATCCCTCCTCGGCGGCATTTCCGGTCTGTGCCGCCCTGATCGTGCCGGGCTCCGACATTCTGGTTCCCAATATCGGGCTGAATCCGACCCGGGCGGGGCTCTACCAGACCCTTCGCGACATGGGCGCGGACCTCACCTTCGAGAACGCGCGCGAAGAAGGCGGCGAGCCCGTTGCCGATCTGCGTGTGCGCTTCTCGGACGCGCTCAGGGGCATCGAGGTCCCGCCGGAACGGGCGCCGTCGATGATCGACGAGTACCCCGTGCTTTCGGTGGTTGCGGCCAATGCCGAGGGCACGACCGTGATGCGCGGCGTCAAGGAATTGCGCGTCAAGGAAAGCGACCGGATCGATGCGATGGCCCGCGGGCTGGAGGCCTGCGGGGTGCGCATCGAAGAGGACGAGGACGTGCTCATCGTCCATGGGCGCGGCCCTGGCGGCGTGCCCGGCGGCGCCACCTGCGCAGCGCGTCTCGACCACCGGATCGCCATGTCCTTTCTCGTGCTCGGGATGGCCGCCGGAAGCCCCGTCACGGTCGACGATGCCGGACCCATCGCCACGAGCTTTCCGATCTTCGAGGATCTGATGGGCAGGCTCGGCGCCCGGTTTTCGGAGATGGTCGATGCCTGACTCCGTCACGGGTGGCTGCCTCTGCGGGGCGGTCTCCTATGAGGTGACCGGTTCGCTGCGTCCGGTCGTGGCCTGCCATTGCCGTCAGTGCCGCAAGACCTCAGGCCATCACGTGGCGGCAACCAGCGCCGCGCGCGACCATGTCCGGATCAAGGGTGATGTTCGATGGTATGCATCATCGGAGAGCGCCAAACGGGGGTTTTGCCCGGTCTGCGGGAGCAATCTCTTCTGGGACGGTCCCGGCAGCCATCTTTCGATCTTCGCGGGCACCCTCGACGGCCCCACCGAACTGCGGATGGCGGGGCATATCTTTTGTGCCGACAAGGGGGACTATTACGAAATCGCCGACGGTCTCCCCCAGATCGACCAGGACGATCCCACATTGACCACTCAGGTCCAGCCATGAGTAACGCTCCCTTCACCGTGGCCATCGACGGACCTGCGGCAGCAGGCAAGGGCACCATCGGCCGCGCTTTGGCGGCGCATTTCGGCTTTGCCCATCTCGACACCGGGCTGCTCTATCGTGCCACGGGCGCGCGCATGCTGGCGGGCGAAAGCGCCGTGGCAGCTGCGCGGGCGCTCCGCCCCGAGGATCTCGACCGGACCGATCTGAGGACTGCCGAGATCGGGCAGGCGGCCTCCCAGGCCGCCGCGCTTCCCGATGTGCGGGCCGCTCTTCTGCAGTTTCAGCGCGATTTCGCCCGCCGCCCCGGGGGCGCGGTGCTCGACGGGCGCGATATCGGAACTGTCATCTGCCAGGAGGCCGAGGTGAAGCTCTTCGTGACGGCATCGGATGATGTCCGCGCCGCGCGGCGGTTTCTGGAACTGTCGCCGGGCAATCCCGGCCTGACGCTGGAAGAGGTCCGCGCCGATCTGCTGGCCAGGGATGCGCGGGATGCCGGCAGAGACGACGCGCCCATGCGCGCGGCAGAGGACGCGCTTGTGCTGGATACGACGGATCTGGGCATCGACGCAGCAGTGGCCGAGGCGGTCGGCACGGTTGAGCGGCGTATGATGCGCAGCGCCTGAGCCTGCGGCGGACCTCGCACCCTACGAGATCGCGCTCATATGTTTCGCAACCGTACCGGCGACACCTTCAAGAATGAACTGGATCCCGAGCGCACCGACGATCATCCCCAACAGCCGGTTCAGGACTGTCTGCGTGGTCTGCCCGATGAGATGGCCAAAAAGCGATACGAGGAACAGACAGACGGCGACAGCGGCGCTGACGATCAGAATGATGAGCGAGACATGGGCGTCATGGCTGTCGCTGACATCGGCCTGATGGGCGTAGATCATCACCGTCGAGATCGGCCCCGGCCCGGCGGAGAGCGGAACAGCGATCGGAAAGACGCCGATGGATATGGCGTTGGGGTCCTTGGAGGCCCGGTAGCTCCGTTCCGGGTCGCCAATGAGCCCGAGCATCTCCAGCGCGATCAGAAGCATCACGATGCCACCCAGAATTCGGAACGCGTCGATCGTGATACCGAGCGAGGACAGGATCACCTCGCCGAAATTCGCAAAGATCAGCAGGACCGCGGCCGTTGCGACGCCGGCCACCAGGGCCGTCAGCTGCCGCGCGGCAGGGCTCATCCGTCTCGTCTGCTGCAAGAAGATCGGGACCGTGCTTGGGACGTCGATGACCGCGATGAGCGCGATGGTGAGCTTGATGAGTTCTGGCCATTCCATAGGCGATCCCGCGGTTCGTTTCAGCCCGGTGGCCACCCTCCGAACTGTCGCGAACTGGCGCTTCGATGCAAGCCCGTTGCCATAATCGCCGATTTTGGCAGGTCGCGCGCACCGGACTTGCCACGGCGACGTGCACGGTGTATGCCACCGCCGTCTCAAAAAGGCGCTGTTTACGGGTGAGCTGATCTGGGTCGGGGAATACCTCGGCCCTTGTTGTTTTCGAAAACGCGCCCCGACCAACCAACCCAAGACCGGCGGAGACAACCGCATGGCCTGCATATCGTGAACCTGAAGGAAACTGACAGCTTAATGTCCGAGAAAACATCCATGGAGGAATTCGAAGCCCTCCTGCAAGAAAGCTTCGAGATCGACACGCCCAACGAGGGCACCGTCGTCAAAGGCCGCGTCATCGCCATCGAGGCGGGTCAGGCCATCATCGATGTCGGCTACAAGATGGAAGGCCGCGTCGAACTCAAGGAATTCGCGAACCCCGGCGAAGCGCCCGAAATTGAAGTGGGCGATGAGGTCGAGGTGTTCCTCCGCCAGGTCGAAAACGCCAAGGGCGAAGCCGTCATAAGCCGTGAAATGGCCCGGCGCGAAGCCGCCTGGGACCGTCTCGAAAAGGCCTATGCCGACGAAAACCGCGTCGAAGGCGCGATCTTCGGCCGGGTCAAGGGCGGGTTCACCGTCGATCTCGGCGGGGCCGTGGCCTTCCTGCCAGGCTCTCAGGTCGATGTGCGCCCCGTGCGCGACGCCGGCCCGCTCATGGGTCTCAAGCAGCCTTTCCAGATCCTCAAGATGGACCGCCGCCGCGGCAATATCGTGGTCTCGCGCCGCGCCATCCTGGAAGAAAGCCGTGCCGAACAGCGCGCTGAAGTGATCGGCAAGCTGGCTGAGGGTGACGTCGTTGACGGCGTCGTCAAGAACATCACCTAATACGGCGCCTTCGTCGATCTCGGCGGTGTCGACGGCCTGTTGCACGTCACCGACATGTCCTGTCGCCGGGTCAATGACCCCAAAGAGGTACTGACCATCGGTG
>JBCDBB010000218.1:0-4001 GCA_039184415.1 Pseudomonadota bacterium | reverse complement strand
GCCGCGGAGATGAGCGCGCGCGCCTTGTTCACGGTCTCTTGGAATTCCGCCTCCGGGTCGCTGTCGGCGACCACGCCGCCGCCGGCCTGGACGAACATCTCACCGCCTTTCAACACGGCCGTGCGGAGCGCGATGCAGGTGTCCATGGCCCCGCCCGCAGAAAAATAGCCGACCGCGCCGCCATAGACGCCGCGCTTCTCGCTCTCCAGCTCGTCGATGATCTCCATGGCCCGGATCTTCGGCGCGCCCGAGACGGTCCCGGCCGGCAGGCCAGCCAAGAGCGCGGACAGCGCATCCTGATCGTCTCTCAGCCGTCCCCGGACGTTTGAGACGATATGCATCACATGGCTGTAGCGTTCGATGATGAACTGCTCGTTGGGATCGACCGACCCGATCTCGGCCACGCGCCCGACATCGTTGCGGCCAAGATCGAGCAGCATGAGATGCTCGGCCTGCTCCTTGGGGTCGGCGAGCAGGTCCCGCTCCAGCGCCAGATCTTCCTCCGGCGTTGCGCCGCGGGGGCGCGTGCCGGCAATGGGCCGGATCGTGACTTCACCGCCGCGAACCCGCACCAGGATCTCCGGGCTCGCCCCGACGATCTGAAAACCACCAAAGTCGAAGTAGAACATGTAGGGGCTGGGATTGGTGCGCCGCAAAGCCCGATAGAGCGCGAAGGCCGACATCGGGAACGGTACGGCCCAGCGCTGCGAAGGGACCACCTGGAAGATATCGCCGGCGGCGATGTACTCCCGGGCGCGCTCCACCATCTGGTGATAGGCGGCTTCGCTGGTGTTCGAGACGGCTTCACCCAGCACGCCTGTCGTGCCCGGCTCAACCCGTGCGCCGGACGGCGCGCGATCGAGATCGGCAAGCGTGTCCTGAAGGCGTTCTGCCGCACGGGCATAGGCGGCACGGGCCGAGAGGCCGGATTCGACCCAAACCGGCGCGACCAGCGTGACCTGATCCTTCACCCCGTCGAGGATGGCGATGATCGTGGGGCGAAGCATCAGCGCGTCGGGTAGATCGAGCGGATCGGGGTTGGGCTCCGGCAAATGCTCCACCAGCCGGATCATGTCATAGCCAAGAAAACCGAACAGCCCCGCCGCCATCGGGGGCAGACCGTCCGGCAGATCGATCCGGCTTTCCTCCATGACCGAACGGAAAGAGGTCAGCGGTCCGCGGCTGTCCGGTTCGAAGGCGTCGGGATCGTACCGAGCCGCCCTGTTGGTTTCCGCCACGGCACCGCGGCAGCGCCAGACCAGATCCGGTTTCAGACCGATCACCGAGTAGCGTCCCCGAATCTCGCCGCCGGTGACCGATTCCAGCATGAAGCTGTCTTTTCGACCGCCAGCGAGCTTGAGCATCAGGGATACGGGCGTGTCGAGATCGGCGGGAAGCTCGGCCCACAGGATCTGGTTGCGGCCGGCGGACCAGCCATCCGAAAAGACCGGAAACTCGGGATGGATCCGCATCAGTACTGGGTGTGATGACCCTGGGTTGTCATGTTCAGCGCGTTTTCCATGACACCCGGATAGATCACCGCCACGTCGCGAGAGGTCAGCGCTTCGAGATAATAGGTGAAGAGATCGCCGACATAGGACTGGTTGAACAGCTGCTGGTATTGCAGGCTTTCAAGAAAGGCCGCAGGATCCGCTGGATCGTAGCCCAGCACGGCCGTCACCTGCGCAACATAAATGGCGTCTTGCCCGTCGATCATCCGCACACCGTCCGCCGGCAGGCTGAAGATCTCGTTCACGAACTGGTCCGGAAGCCCTTGCAGGCGCCCGTTCCGGCGCACCGGTCCTGCATCGGCCGGTGTCAGGCCAACGCCCATGGCCGCGCGCGCCAGGGCCGCGCCGGCCTCTACCCGTTCGACCATTGCCGCGGCCTGTGCGCGGGTCGCGTCCATTTTCTGGGCCGCGATCCAGTCGGTTTCAACCGCGTCTGTGATCTCCTCGAAAGGAATGAGCGCGGCGGGCTGGACCTCGTCCACGCGCACCACCACGAAGCGTCCATCCGGCAGTTGTTCCAGATCGGTCTCAAAACCGATCTCCGCATTCAGAACCAGTGTCCGGAACGCCTCGTCCGCGGCAAGCCCCTCGCCCGCTTCCGTCACCGGAACGCCGATGGTGCCGAAGCTGTAGTCCGTTTCCTCGCCCAACTCCTCGACAGTGGCGCCTCCGGCCACGAGATCCTCGACCTCGGCAGCAATCTCCTGGGCAAGCGCGCCGGCGCGACGGGTGGCAATTGCCGTGCGGATGGTCGCTCTGGCCTCGTCATCGGGGACGTTCACCGCTGCGAGGATGGCATTCACGACGAAAAGGGCCGGCCCAAGGCTCGTCTCGACCGGCCCCACCAGACCCGGTTCGGTCGTGCCAAACACCGCGTCGCGGGCCGTTGCGTCGATCGAGTCGCGCGTCAGCTGGCCGAGGCTGATGTTTTCCTCGCTGAAGCCGCGTTCGACTGCGATCTCCAGCAGCGTTGTCTCACCGGCCTCGATGCGGGCTTTCGCGGCCTCGGCCTCGGCGCTATCGGGGAAGGTCAGGCGCTGCAGGATACGACGCTCCGGCGTGCTGAAGCTGTCCTTGCGGGCTTCGAACTCCACGTTGATTTCGTCTTCGCTGACCTCGATCGTCTCAATCAGGTCCGTCGGTTGCAGGATCGCATAGCTGACCTGGCGCGTCTCGGGCCGCGTGAAGCGCGCCGGCTCCGCTTCATAGAGCGCACGCAAAGCCTCCTCGGTGGGCTCATCGACGGTCCCGCCGAAGCGCGCCGTATCCAACCGAACCCAGGAGAAGCTCCGCTGCTCGTTCTGATAGGCCAGGATCGTGCGCATATGCGCCGGGGGCAGCACGACGTCGGACGTCAGGGCGACCTGCATGATGTTGCGGGTGGCCGCGTCGCGCAGATCGTCGCGCAGATCCGCCTCGGTCAACCCGCTCTGCGACAGAACGAACCGCGCCTGGTCGAGGCTGAAGTTACCGTCCGGGCCGCGAAAATCCGGGATCTCCGCAATCTGCTCCTGGATGACATCGTCGGTGACCGACAGGCCCAGCCGTGTCGCTTCGGCTTTCAGGGCCCGCTCACGGATCATCTGACCGATCACGAATTGATCGAGGCCGAATGTCCGCGCCTGTTCGATCGTCATGCCCTGGCCCTGCCGACCACGCCGATTGAGCTCCTGCGTGAAGGCCTGCGCGAATTCCTGCGAGCTGATCGACTCGTCGCCGACCCGTGCCGCAGAGGTTGCAAGCCCGCTGCGGACGATGTCGCTAAAGCCAAAGCCGGCCAGCCCGATGAACAGCAGCCCGATGATGACCCAGGCCGCCAGATTGCGGATCGAAAACCCTTTGCGAGCAGCCATTGGCAGAGCCCTTTTGTCGTGCAGTTTCAGCGATGCAGGCGGATCGTTTCTAGGGTGCCGGCTGTTGGGTGTCCAGCATGGCCCCTGCTTTGTGCGGACGCGATTGTGTGAACGCCGCCAGCCGATCAATGGTCTGGCCGAGGCCATCTGCATCGGCATTGGCAAAGGCGATGCGCAGCTGCGCCGCGCCGCCCGAAGGCGCGAACATGCTGCCGGGCAGGACGAGCAGAGACTGCTCGGAGACCAGGTCACGAGCAACGTCCGCTGATGGCTGGGCAAACGGATGCGCGGCATAGGCGAAATAGGCGCCGCATCCCAGCAACCGCCATTCGGGAAGACGCGCGAAACCCTGCGTGATCGCGGCGCGGCGCGCCAGGATCTCGGCCCTTTCGCCGGCCACCCATTCGCCCAGATGCCGCAACCCGTACAGCGCGGCGATCTGGCCAAGCTGCGGCGGGCAGATGGTCATGCTGTCGAGGAACTTCTCGGCCTGTGCCAGCCGCTGTGACCCGGCGATCATTGCGCCGGTGCGGTGCCCGGTCAGGCGGAACACCTTGGAAAAGGAGTAGAGGTGAATCAGCGTGTCCCGCCAGTCGGGATCGGCAAAAAGATCGTGCGGCGCACCCTCGGCAGAGTG
>JBCDBB010000217.1:0-4119 GCA_039184415.1 Pseudomonadota bacterium | reverse complement strand
GCACCAGGTAGGTCAGGACTTCGGGGTCCGGAAAGAGCTGCCGGTCGTCAAAGAGCTTTGCTAGAACCATGGTGAGCAGACCGTCGTCGGGTGTGTGAAGCTGTGTCACCGGATAGGCGGCCAGCCGGCTTGCCAGATCGGGCAGGGCGACGCCCCAGGTTCCGGGCAGGTCGGCGCCGGTCAGCAACAGAGGAATGCTGCGTGCTGCCGCGCCGTTGTGCAGATGAAAGAGCGCTTCTTCGGCTGCCGCATCGCCTGCGACCGTATCGGCATCGTCCACGGCAATCGCTGTGGCGAAATCCGGGAAGGCAGACGTGGCGAGTTCGCGCGCAGTTATGACCGCGCCGCCGGTCGTCTCGGCGAAGATATGGGCCAGATGACTGCGCCCCGATCCGCGCGGTCCGGCCAGGATCATGCGTGGCACCGGCCAGACCGTGTGGTCGAGCATCGACGCGAGTGCGCCGGCGTTGCACGGCGCCTCGAAGAAGTCCGCACGCCCCATCGCCGTGACCGGAGGCAGGTCGAGAGGCAGCTGTTGCGGCATCATTCGGCGGCGTCGCGGGTTTCTTGGTCCTCGGTCAAGCCGCGATAGAGCCGACCATGCTTGTAGCGCTCGGTCAGGAACCGGACCAGCACCCCCAGCATGGCGGAAAGCGGCACTGCGACGAGCATGCCGACGAACCCGAAGAGTGCGCCGAACACCGACAGTGCCAGGAGCAGCCAGACCGGATGCAGGCCAACCGACGAGCCCACCAGCTTCGGTGTCAGGATGTTTCCCTCTACGACCTGTCCGAACATGAAAATCGCCGCGATCAGCCCGATCTGGAACCAATCGCCCCAGAACTGGAACGCGGCGAGACCAATGGCCAAAACGCCTCCGACGATCGAGCCGACCATCGGTATGAAGGACAAAAGCCCGCCGACAAAGCCGACGACAAGCCCGTAATTCAGCCCCGCTGCCATCAGAGCGACCGCATAGAAGGTGCCCTGGATCAGGCACACCGTGCCCTGACCGCGAATGAATGAAGACAGCGCCCTGTCCATCTGACCCGCCAGATCGCGGATGATCGGCGCATGGTCCCGTGGCAACAGATCGTCGATCCGGGCGATGAGCTTGTCCCAGTCGATCAGCAGATAGACCGAGACGACTGGCACGATGAAAATCAGCACCAGCACATTGACAATACTCAGCGCCGAAAAGAGCAGGCCTTCGAGCACGACAGTGCCTTTTTCGCGCACGGTATGGCCGATATCGGCGAGAGCCTGACCAGCGGGCGACCCGTCGGACAATCCGCCGGGAAAGCGCGTGTCGATGAAATCGCGCAAGGTCTGAACCAGGTCCGGCACGGCGTTTACCAGGCCGATGGCCTGGCGCACAAGCGCGGGAACGATCAGCAGAACGACAGCTATGAAGGCGACCAGAAACACAACCGAGATGACCGCAACGGCCAATCCCCGCGACATGCCCCATTCCTCGAGGCGGTCGGCCACCGGATCGAGAAGGTAGGCCACTGCCATTCCGAGTACGAAGGGCAGTAACTGGTCGCCCAGAAACCACAGGGTCAGCAGGAACACCGCGGACGCGATGCCCCAATATTTCAACTGTGTCTGAACGGGGAGGGCCATTGAAGCTGTGTACTGCCGTGGCCGGCGATTGGCCAGAGCGCTCAGCGCTTTTGCCGTTCGGCCGCAGCCGGGTGCACCCGCCCCGCGCGTGGAAAGCCCTGTGCGCGAGAAAGCTTCGCAAAAATTTCTTGTTTCGGTCACGCCGTTGGTCAAAACAGCGGCATTGCATTGGTACTGCATGGGTTTCGTCCGTCAGATCGTGCGCAAGTCCTGGCGCTTGAAACCGACGGGCGCGCAAAATCCCGGTGTCATTTCCCGACACGGGCACTTCGCAACAGAAAGGCGAGTTGTGGCACCAGCAGAACCGCGCGGTCAGACCGAGCCCCGTACGCCGCAGCAGTATATCGACGAGGTTCCTGTGTGGGTGGACGGCACGAGAGTGGCGGCGGCGCATCTCACGGGCATGCAGATCCGGATCTGGGTGCTGGCCGCGGCGGGCAAGTTTTTCGAGGGCATGGTGGTGTTCGTCACCGGGCTTGCCATACCCCTCATCGCCCGGGAGTTTTCGCTCAGTGTCCTCGGCCACAGCTTCGTGGGGTCGGCAATCCTCGCCGGGATCCTTGTGGGTGCGACGTCGTTGGGTGGGTTGGCAGACAGATTTGGCCGAAAGAGGGTCTTTGTCGGTGAACTGATCCTTTTCATGGCCTGTCTCGTCGCCCTCGCCACGGCGCCGAGTTTTCCGTTTCTTCTGGTCAGTCTCTTCGCCGTCGGGGTCGCGCTCGGCGGTGATTACCCGACCGCGCATCTGGTGATTTCAGAGAGCATGCCGAGCCGGAACCGGGGGCGTCTTGTTCTGGGCGCGTTCGGGTTTCAGGCGGTCGGCGCGCTCTTCGGCGTGGTCGTAGGTTACGCCATACTCTCGACGCATCCCGATATCGGCGCATGGCGTCTGATGTATGCCAGCGCGGTGGTGCCGGCGGCACTTGTGGTGCTCGGCCGCCTTACCATCACCGAAAGCCCGCACTGGCTGTTGCTGATGAAACGCCACGACGAGGCCAATGCGGCGGCGGCGCGGCTGCTGAAACGCGAACCGCTCTATCCAAAGCAAGTTAAGCTGAGATCCCATGTGGAACGCGCACAATCGGCGGGCGGAAGCTTTCTGTCGCTCTTCACCTCGAAAAACCGCCGCGCGACGGTTCTGGCATCCATTCCGTGGTTCCTGCAGGACCTGGGTACCTACGGGATCGGTATCTTCACCCCGACGATCCTCGCCGCGACGCTCGGCCAAAAAAAGGAGCATGCCACGAATGTCGCGGATCTGGTCAGCAACGATATCCTGTCGGCGCGGGGGGCGGCGTTCGTGGATATCTTTCTGATCGTCGGGATAGTATTTGCGGTTCTTCTGGTCGACCGGGTGGGGCGGATCAGGCTCCAGGTCATCGGTTTCGTCGGCTGTGCGATTGGCCTGGCGATTGCCGCGGCCTCGTACCACGTGCCTTCGGCGATCAGTATGTACTTCATCTTCGCCGGATTCGTGGTCTTCAACTTCATGACCAATATGGGGCCGAACGCGCAGACTTACCTTCTGGCCGGTGAGGTGTTTCCTCTGCCCATCCGCGGCAGGGGGGCCGGCTTTGCCGCAAGTTTTGCCAAGATCGGCGCGGTGATGACGGCCTTTCTGTTCCCGATCCTGCTCGCGGCGATTGGCGTTCAGGCGTTGCTCGGGATCCTGATCGCGACGTCGCTTCTGGGCGCCGCGGTAACGCTGCTCTTCCGCATCGAAACGACCGGCGTCGATCTCGACCAAATCGAAGCGCCGGACCCCCCCTTGCCCGATGCGCTCACTCAGAGAGGCTGATGCGGACATCGACGGCGCGGACAACCGCAGGCTTGGGATTGTCGCCGTGGCGGCTCTGGACTAGCAGTCGAAGGGTGCTGTCCACGAAAGGTTCCAGATGCGCCTGTCCCGCTACTTCCTGCCTGTTCTGAAAGAGACGCCGTCCGAGGCACAGATCGCCAGTCACCGGCTGATGCTCCGGGCGGGGATGATCCAGCAGGCCAGCGCCGGGATCTATTCCTGGCTGCCGCTCGGCTACAAGGTGCTGCGCCGGATCGAGCAGATCGTGCACGAAGAACAGGTCCGCGCGGGCCACATCCCGATGCTGATGCCGACCGTTCAATCGGCCGAGCTATGGCGGGAAAGCGGGCGCTATGACGATTACGGCGAGGAAATGCTTCGCATCAATGACCGCCATGGACGCGACATGCTCTATGGGCCGACAAACGAAGAACTGATCACGGATATCTTCCGGTCCCATGTGCGCAGCTACCGCGACCTGCCGCTGACGCTCTATCACATCCAGTGGAAATTCCGCGACGAGATCCGCCCGCGGTTCGGTGTCATGCGCGGCCGCGAGTTCCTGATGAAGGACGGCTACAATTTTGACCTCACGAAAGAGGCCGCGCTCCACGCCTATAACCGCCATCTGGTGAGTTATCTGCGCAGCTATGAACGTATGGGGCTCCAGGCGATCCCGATGCGGGCCGATGGCG
>JBCDBB010000216.1:0-4174 GCA_039184415.1 Pseudomonadota bacterium | reverse complement strand
GCTGGTGATGGCGTGAAAATCACCGGCGCACACAATCTGCTCGCCGCAATGCTCGACAACCATATCTACTGGGGCAACGAGCATCAGATCGACATCCGCCGCGTCGCCTATCGCCGGGTCATGGACATGAACGACCGCGCGCTGCGCCAGATCGTCTGCAACCTGGGTGGCGTTGCCAACGGCTTCCCGCGCGAGGCCGGGTTCGACATCACCGTCGCCTCCGAGGTTATGGCGATCCTCTGTCTGGCGACAGACCTGGCCGACCTTGAAAAGCGCCTGGGCGATATCATCGTGGCATACCGCCGCGACCGCAGCCCGGTCTTCGCGCGCGACATCAAGGCCGACGGCGCCATGGCGGTGCTGCTGCAGCAGGCGATGCAGCCAAATCTGGTGCAGACGCTCGAAAACAATCCCGCTTTCGTCCATGGCGGGCCTTTCGCGAACATCGCCCATGGCTGCAATTCGGTTGTGGCCACGACCACCGCGCTGAAGCTCGCTGACTATGTGGTGACCGAGGCCGGATTCGGGGCGGATCTCGGCGCCGAGAAATTCATGAACATCAAATGCCGCAAGGCGGGCCTCGCGCCCGATTGCGTGGTCCTCGTCGCCACGATCCGGGCGGTGAAGATGAATGGCGGCGTGGCCAAGGACGATCTGGGCACCGAGAATGTCGCCGCCGTGACCAAGGGATGCGAAAATCTCGGCCGGCATCTGGAGAACATCAAGAGCTTCGGCGTACCCGTCGTCGTGGGTATCAACCATTTCCTCGGCGATACCGAGGCCGAGGTTCAGGCGATCAAGGACTATGTCGCCAGCCACGGGGCCGAGGCGTTCCTGTGCAAGCACTGGGCCGATGGATCGGCAGGCATCAGCGAACTTGCGACCCGCGTCGCCGAGATCGCCGATGCAGGAGAGTCGAATTTCGCGCCTCTCTATGACGACGATAAACCGCTCTTCGAAAAGATCGAGACCATCGCCAAGCGCATCTATCGCGCCGACGAGGTGCTGGCCGACGCCAAGATCCGCAAACAGCTCCATGACTGGGAAGAGCAGGGCTATGGCAATCTGCCGATCTGCATGGCCAAGACGCAGTATTCCTTCACCACAGACCCGACCCGGCGCGGCGCGCCCGAAGGCCATTCGGTGCCGATCCGCGAGGTTCGGCTGAGCGCCGGCGCCGGGTTCATCGTCGCCATCTGCGGCGAGATCATGACCATGCCCGGTCTACCGCGGGTTCCATCGGCAGAAGCCATCCGCATCAATGATGCGGGCCAGATCGAAGGGTTGTTCTGAGCGATGGCCGGATCCGCGATCCATACCATCATGCTGCCTGTCCGCGAGGACGGGATGGGCGGTAATGTCCTTGCCCACGCCGCGGTGGTGGCGCTGCGCTTCGGCTCCCGGGTCCGGATCATCCATTGCCATCCGCGCCCGGACGACCTGATGCCCTATGGTGTGGTGATCCCGAAGATCCTGCGCAAGCAGATCGAGGACGCCGCCCGCGCCAATGCCGACACGACGTCAGACCAACTCATCGCAGAATTCAAGACGCGCGCCGCGGAGCTTGGGCTCGCAGAGGAAAGTCACGCCGCCGGCAAGGCCACGGCCCGCTTCATCGAGTATGAGGGCAAGCAGGTCGACGCCGTGCGCCATTTCGGAAGACTGGCCGACCTGATCTGCGTGTCCTAGCCGGACCGCGAGAGCAACCTGGGCGCCAACACGCTCAAGACGGCGCTCTTCTCATCGGGCCGGCCGGTGATGATGTGCCCCCATGCCGATAGCGTGCCTGAGGATTTCTGCCGTCACGTGACGATCGGGTGGAACGGCTCGCTGCAAGCCTCGCGCGCCGCGGCCCTGGCGATGCCCCTGATCGAAGCCGCCGACAAGGTCACCATCCTGACCACCGGAGACACCGAGCACAGCGCGACCGCGGACGAGTTCCGTCGCTATCTGGAACTGCACACTGTCGACAGCGAAATCCGCGAATTCAAGGGGCGCGGCAATGTCGGTGAGAAACTGCTGGACGAGAGCACCGCCGCAGGCGCCGGACTGCTCATCATGGGCGCCTATCACGAAAGCTACGAAAGGGAGACAGTATTCGGAGGAAACTCTCAAACCGTCGTCGATAAGGCGGCAATGCCGGTAGTGCTTGTTCATTGACGTGGAAAAGACTGGAAAAACCGCTAGGTCCGAGCGACGAGTTGTCGCACGATACCGACACAGCGGCGCAAGCCAGGACAACGTCACGGGCGGCATCGCCGAAGATCATGGACACACAGGGAGGTTTACCATGACAGTACTAAAGACCCTCACCGTCAGCGCACTCGCGCTCGCGATTTCTGCCCCGGCGGCCTTCGCCGAATGGCAGCCGCGCAAACCGGTGGAGTTCATTATCATGGCCGGCACGGGTGGCGGCGCAGACCAGATCGCGCGCCTGCTGCAGGGTCTGATCGAAACGAAGGATCTCAGCCCGCGGCCGTTCATTCCGATCAACAAGCCCGGCGGGTCGGGCGCCGAAGCCCTGCGCTATCTGCAGGACAAGGAAGGCGACGACCATACCGTCATGATGACGCTGAACAGCTTCTATACGACACCGATCATTCAGGAGGATCTGGGCGTCGACATCACTCAGTTCACGCCGATCGGGTTGATGGCGATGGATACCTTCCTGCTCTGGGTCAACAATGACCGCGACGACATCACAGACCTCGACAGCTATGTCGCCACGGTCAAGGATGCCGGTCTCGACTGGAAGGTCGGCGGCACGGGTTCGGGCCAGGAGGACTCCATCCTCACCGCGATGATGGAAAACGAGTTCGACTATGAGGTGACCTACATCCCGTTCCCGGGCGGCGGTACAGTTGCCAAGAACTTGGTCGGCAACCAGATCGACTCCACCGTGAACAACCCCGCGGAGCAGATGGAATTTTTCCGCGCGGGCAATTCCAAGCCGCTGGTGCAGTTCACCGCCGAGAGGATGGAGGCCTTCCCCGACACACCCACGGCCAAGGAGCTTGGCGTGGATATCGAGTACTATATGCAGCGCTCGGTCAACGGCCCTCCGGGCATGAGCCCCGAAGCCGTGGAATGGTATACAAACCTGTTCCAGGAACTGTTCGACTCCGAGGAGTGGCAGGAGTTCTGCAAGTCCGACGGTCTCACCTGCGACACGATGATGAAGGGTGATGACCTCGCCGCGTTCCACGCCAAGGCCGCTCAGGACCATGCCGACCTGATCCAGTCCGTCGGCGCCGCCAAGATCACCGGCGAATAAAACAATCAGCGGGTCCGCACAGGCGGGCCCGCTTTCAGACAACCCCAAGTTTGGCACAGCGCTCCTCCGGTCGTGTCGCGCGACTGGAATTGAAGGGTGTTTTCCTGGGGCGACATGGAGACAAGGCACATGACAGTGCGGACGGCAGAACTTCTGATGGCGATCGCAACCCTGCTCGCCTCGCTCGGCCTCATGGCAAACGTGTATTTCGACGGGCTGAACATCGGCTGGGTCGAAGGCCGCGGACCGGGCGCAGGCATGTGGCCGTTCTGGTTGTCGGGAGGTATGGCGCTCGCCTCGCTGGCCACCTTGGTGCGCTGGTTCACCGGAGCCACGCCGGAATCGCGCTCCACCGAAGACTACATCTCGCCTGACACGCTCTTCATCGTCGGTATCTCCGCCGCGGCACTGCTCGCGCTGCTGATCTCGATCACCTATCTCGGCACATACATCTCGTTGATGCTCTTCATGCTGGTCTATGTCCGGTTTCTGGGCGGACACACTTGGGGAATGACAGCCGCGATGGTGATCGGAACGCCGATCTTCGTCTATCTCCTCTTCGAAGTCGCCCTGACCAAATACCTTCCCAAGGGTTTGCCGATGTTTGAGGAGGGATTCCTCTGGATCGACAATTTCCGCTACGAATGGTTCTACTGAGAGGGCCGCACCATGGAAACTATCCTCGTCTCCCTTGGCGCTGGCCTGCTGCAGGCCTTTGAGCCGCTCAACCTGTTCATGATCTTCGCCGGCTGCCTTGCGGGGCTGTTCGTCGGTTGCATGCCCGGCCTGGGGTCGGTCAACGGCGTGGCGATCCTGCTGCCAGTGACCTTTCTGGTACCGCCCACCGCCGCGATCATCTTTCTCGCCGCGCTCTATTACGGGGCGATGTATGGGGGCGCG
>JBCDBB010000215.1:0-4216 GCA_039184415.1 Pseudomonadota bacterium | reverse complement strand
GTCCTTGTCGAGCAGTGAGATTTTGATCCCGTCCACCTTGGCTGCGTTCTCACCGATGATCGCGAGCACACAGTCCAGCGCATCATCGAAACTATCTGCGCCCCAGTAGCCCGCGAGGGCAGGGTCGAACATCTCCCCCAGCCAATGCAGGATGACGGGCGCGTCGCAAGCCGTCAGCACATCTCGATAGATATCCCGGTACTCGTCTGGTGTCGTCGCAACGCGGGCCAGCGCGCGACTGGCCATCAGGATGATCCGGCCTCCCACTTTCTGGATCGCCTCGACCTGATCGAGATAAGCCCGCCGCACGTCGTCCAGGCTGCGCGCATTGGCCGGATCGAGTTGATCGGTCCCACAGCCGTTGAAGACCAGCGCGTCGGGCAGTTCGGAGCGTGTCCGTGTTATCAGCTCCAACGCACCGGGCCAATCGAGCCCCATCCCGCGCTGCGCTGTATCCATCGCTTCGGCGATGCCAAGACCCAGCTCGGCAAGGTAACGGCGAAACGCCATGGTTGTGTCCCAGTCCACAACGGCACTCCCGGACGGGTCCTGACTTGTGAAAGGATCTGCCACGACATGGGCTGCCGAAAAAACGGTGCGCACCGGGCTCGGACCGAGTGGTTTCGCCTCCACCGGTTCGCCCATGAGGCGGTAGGGGTGCAGATGGCCTTCGGAGTCGGGAAACATGAGTGTCATGGAACGGCTTTCAAAAACGGGGGATCAACAGGCCACCATCGGCGCTGATCACTTGACCGGTCGTGTAGGGCAACTGTCCCGTGGCAAGCGCGGCTATTATGGCCCCGATCTCTTCGGGCTGACCGACGCGGGGCAGCACGGTCAACCCGGCTTCGGCGCGCGCGGCGTAATCGTCGATTACCGGCGCCGTCATGTCGGTCGCGATCAGGCCTGGCTGAACGTCATACACGGCGATGCCCTCAGCGCCGAGCCGTACTGCCCAGGTTTTGGAGACCATCGATGCGGCAGCTTTTGACGCACAATACTCCGCCCGCGGCACTGCGACGGCCGTTGCGTTCGATGAGGTTACATTGATGATCGAATGGGTCCGCGCAGGGTCGCGAGAGCGCGCCAGAAGCAGTCGCGCGAAGCTCTGCGTCAGAAAAAACTGCGCCTTGGCGTTGACCTTCAGGCATCGATCCCAGCTTTCCTCGCGCACCTCCAGCGGATCGCCGCGTTGGAGCACGCCGACCCCGGCGTTATTCACAAGCGTCGTCAGAGGGCCGAGCGCGGTTTCGACGGCACCGAGAGCCGCGTCATAGGCGGACAGATCCGCGACGTCGAAGGGCGCGGCGACAGCCTTTGCACCGGTGGCGGACACAGCCTCGATCGCTGCCTCGAGTTCATGATCCGCGACAAGTCCGTTGAGGGCGACAGAGAAACCCTTCTGCGCCAGCGCAAGGGCCGTTGCCCGCCCGATACCACGACCGGCGCCTGTAACGAGGGCAACGGGAGCGCGATTCATGGAGAAACCGTCTTCGCGTACCGCGGGAAACGCACGCCTGCGACAATAATCGAAAATCTACGCGACAAGCCCACTGTATGCTGAAGCCTGTAAGCTTGGGCAGGGTCTCGGGGCTTGGTGCCTGTCATGCCGCACTCCTTTTGTAACCGTTTAGTTACTTTATCGAAGGACTGCGGTCCGGGTCAATCCCTGTGGCGCGAAATACCGCTTGTCGCCGGCGTTGGAGCCGAATTAGTTGATACGAGGTGGTAACAACCGGAGCCCAATGGATACCGACCTAGCGACCAGTTTTCTGTCTTTGAGATATGCGGCTCGGGACATAGCCACACCGTATCGCCGGGTGGTGCGCGCAGTCAGAAGATGGCCATCTCCCGAACCCGGTCGATCGAGGCCGGCCGAGGACGGCGCCACGCCTGTTGGACTATGAGCCGTCAGCTCCCACCTGGACGCTACCAGACAACCGATCTGCGCCCAGGTGACTGGATCGATTGCGGCACGGCTCGGATCACTTCCGAAGGCATCACCGAGTTTGCCGCGATCAGCGGCGACCGGTTCGAAATTCACTTGGACGATGCGCGCGCGCGCGCCCGCGGTCTGGATCGCCAGGTTGCCCATGGTCTTTTTGTAATGGCGCGGGTCGAAGGACTTATCCGCAACGCGCCAGCCCAGATCACAGGCGCCGACCTAAACCCTTGGGACTGGCGATTCCGCCAACCCGTTCTCGCAGACGAGTGGATCACAGTGCGCTGTATCCTGTCCGACAACGCCGTGAGAGCAGCCAGAAAACATGAACCTTTGTGCCTGACCGCCGAAACCCGCAACCAGGATGGCGTTCTTGTTCTAACGGGCGAGACGCTTTTGAAGGCGCCGGACTAACTGCTTTTACCGGATCAGGATTGCCCGGAAGTCATTTACATTCGTGCCCGTCGGGCCTGGCACGAAAAGGTCTCCGACAGCTTCAAAGGCCCCCCACGCGTCGTGCCCCGCAAGCAGCGCTGCAGGGTCATGACCCTGCGCCCGCAATCGCTCTGGCGTTGCGCCATTGGCAAACGCCCCGGCATTGTCCTCGGATCCGTCGATCCCATCGGTATCAGCGAAGAGCGCGGACACTCCGTTCTGGCCGCCCAGGGCGATTGCGAAAGACAGAAGAGATTCTGTGTTGCGTCCGCCCCGCCCGCCAGAGCCCGTGATCGTCACTGTCGTTTCCCCGCCCGACAGCAGGACCACAGGCGGTAGAAAAGGCCGGTGTCGCGTTGCTGTCTCGCGCACCATCGCGGCAAGCACCTTACCGACTTCCCGTGCCTCACCTTCGATGGCGTCGGACAGAATGACCGCCCGGACGCCTTCGGCTTGCGCCATTTCCGCGGCCGCTTCGAGCGAGTGCGCGGCAGACGCAATAACGCGCGTTTCAGTCCGCTGGACGCTCGGATGGTCGGGGGCTGGGGCATCCTCTGGCGCGCTCTGCAAATGCGCGTGCACGCGCTCCGGCAGCGTGATCCCATAGGCGGCAAGGGCGTGGAGCGCGTCCGCCCGGCCGGTCTCGTCGGGAACGGTAGGGCCCGAGGCCACCTGTGCCGGGTCATCGCCGGGCACATCGGAGACGATCAGGCTGACCACCCGCGCAGGATGGGCGGCCGCGGCGAGCCGCCCGCCCTTGATCCGACTGAACTGTTTGCGGATCGCATTCATCGCCGAGATCGGCGCCCCTGAGGCCAGCAGGGCAGCGTTGAGAGCCGCCTCGTCCTCGAGCGAAAGGCCCTCCGGCGGCGCGGGGAGCAGCGCAGAGCCTCCACCGCAGATCAGCGCCACGACCAGATCGTCCGGTCCGAGCCCCTTGACCGCATCGAAAAGGGCCGCACTCGCTGCGAGCCCCGCCTCATCGGGCACCGGGTGGGCAGCTTCGAGCACGCGGATCCGTTCGCACGGCGCCGCATAGCCGTATCTCGTGACAACCACGCCCTCCAACGGGCCCTGCCAAAGTGCCTCGAAGGCCGCGGCCATCTGCGCAGCGCCTTTGCCTGCGCCGATCACGACGGTTCGCCCGCGGGGCGGTTCGGGAAGGTGTGGCGCCAACGCCTGCATCGGATCGGCAGCCTCGACCGCCGCCTCGAAGAGGCGCGCAAGAAAGGCGCGGTCGGCGGGTTTGATCATAACTGGAAGTCGAGCACGAAGATCCCCTCCGGTCCACCCTCGAGCGCATCTACAAGTCGCGCGCCGATCTGCTGGTGGACGGTATCGGTAAGGTAGACGTCGCGCACAAGCGTATCGCGGAAGTCAAACCAGAAAAGGTCGCGAAATCCGCGTACCATCTCGTCTTCGACGCTCACATTGGCGCGGACCTGGAAATCGATGATGCCATCGATATGGTCCCGGAGGCCTTCGAGCTCATCCATCAGCATGGCCTTGGCCGCATCGCTCGTACCCGGCTTGTAGCGCAACGCCACGAGATGTCGGATCATGCTGGGATCTCCTGCCTAGGTGAAGTCGGGTTTGCGCCGGGCGCGAAACGCAGCAAGACCCTCGGCGAGATCGGGGCCTCCCGAAGCCAGAGCGCCGGCCAGTGCCTCAGCCACGCGGTCGCGCTCTTCGCCATCGGCCATGGCGATCAGCATCTTGGTCAGTTCGGTCGCCCGCGGGCTTCGGGCAATGACTTGCGCCGCCAGAACCTCGGCGGCGGCCATGCCCTCGCCAGTCCCGACAACTTTGTCGACAAGGCCGAGCGCCAGCGCTTGATCC
>JBCDBB010000214.1:0-4241 GCA_039184415.1 Pseudomonadota bacterium | reverse complement strand
GTGTTCTTTCAGGCCGAAAACGGTGTGATCGGGCTGGGGGCGCGTCCGCCGGAAGGCATGGAGGAGGAAGATCTCACCGATGCCGGCGGGGGCTTCGTAACCGCGGTGCCGGGTGCGGCCTCGATCGACAGCGCCATGAGCTTTGGCATCATCCGCGGCGGGCATCTCGACATGACCGTTCTGGGCGGTCTTCAGGTCGATGAGCGCGGCTATCTCGCCAACTGGATGGTGCCAGGCAAGATGGTGCCGGGCATGGGCGGGGCAATGGACCTCGTCGCCGGCGCCAAACGGGTGATCGTCGCGATGGTGCACACCCAGAAGGGCGTGCCCAAGATCGTGCCGGAATGCACACTGCCGCTCACTGCAGAGCGCCGGATCAGCCTCATTGTGACAGACATGGCGGTGATCGAACCGACCGAAAACGGCCTGGTTCTGAAGGAAGTTGCTCCCGGCGTCAGCGCAGACGATGTCATTGCGGCAACCGCGGCAAGGCTGATCGTCGATGGCACACCACCGGAAATGCAGGTTGCATAAGCAGATCCGGCGCAGCCCTGTCGCGGGCCTGAGCCGCGCGCGCGCCTTGACCGCGGCGGCGCCTGTTGATCGGCGCCGAAAGGGCGCTGCATAGGGGCCCTATCCCACAACCTGATCGAGGTGACGGACCCCGTTGCCCAGATCGCAGAAGCCAGCGACAGCGAGCTTCCGATCACCTCCTTGCTCCGTGACGTGTTCGAAGAGACAGAACTGTCGCCGGAGGCTCTCACAGAGCCGCTTCTTCCCGCAGTCACAGCCATGGTAAAAGCCAGTGCCGCAGATATGCGCCGGCCCAAAGAGGAGCGCCGGCGCATCCGAGCCACGACCCATATATTTTGGGAAGCGCGCATCACCGAGGCAGGCGATGTGATCGCCAACATCCGATCATTGGCGATTTCGTCCCGCCCCTGCCGGCTAGGGCGTAGAATGGAAGCTGACCTATCCCGGAAGCTGCCGGGCTATAGCCGATTTGGAAACGGGGCACGAACGCCACTTGAGACGCGATCTCGGTGACACTGCTGCGGCGGCAGAGCGTGCGATCCTTGAAGAGGATGCCGCGGACATTGCGGACCGCCGGGAACCGCTCCGCAATCTCGACAACGCCATCGGTCAGGCAGTGTTCCGGGCCTGACTGCCGAATGAGGAGAAACACCTCCTTGTCCGCAAGACTACCGACCGGTTGGTGAGGTTTTCGGCGGAGCGCTTTTCATCCTGCACGATCGCAGCGGTCGACACAGGCTTTGACGGCGTCCGAAAGTGCGTCCCGACCGCGCGATTTCTCACCTACAATCAGGAGACCGGCATCGCCGTCGCTTAGCCGCTGTGCCTGGAATTCGACCAGACCTTCGCGGGCATCGCATTCGGCTAGTGCTATATCCGGGTTCTTTCCCGCGACCCGGTTTGATGACGTCGCGACAGCGGCTCCGCAGCAAGACAAATCCCGAAAAGCTGGCATTCCCCCGATAGAGCAGGTGCGCTTCCCGGCCGCCATGCCGCAGCCGGGAAGCTGGGAAGGACCAACGGCGATCCGAATGTGGCGATTCCTGGCAGCTGGTGCGTGAAGCGACCGGGTAACCTGTGTCAGATCTGCTTCTCGGGCATCTGCACGATGAGCCCGTCAAGCGCATCGGTGACCTTGAGCTGGCAGGTCAGCCGCGATTGGCCCGGCCTCGGCTCATAGGCAAAATCGAGCATGTCCTCTTCCATCGCGTCGATCTTGGGCAGTTTGTCCACCCAGGTCGGGTCGATATAGACGTGGCAGGTGGAACAGGCACAGGCACCGCCGCAATCGGCCTCGATACCGGGAATGCCGTTGTCGCGCGCCCCCTCCATCACGGTCAGACCGTTTGGAACATCGACGATATGCTCGGCGCCGTTGTGTTCGATGTAGGTGATCTTGGCCATCGCTATGATCCTTACCTCGGGAGTCCATTATTCCGGTAGGCACTTAGGCTAGACGGACGGCGAAGACCAGACCGGGCCGGGGCGAGAGCTTGCACCGCAGCGCTGATGTTCTACACTTGTTCTCAAAGCCGCCGATCCAGGATTCCCGCGATGTCACAGACCTCTGCCCCGACCGCCGGCCCTGCCCCGATGGGCTGGCCGCGCCCGCCCGCGGCGGTGCCGGCAGCGTGGCTGGACCGCCCGCCGAACGGCGCGCGGGTCACGGTGGCCGGGCTGGTGATGCTCCGCCAGAGGCCCGGAACGGCCAAGGGGGTCATCTTCGTGACGCTGGAGGACGAAACCGGAACCTGCAACGTGATCGTCTGGCGCGCCATCTATGAACGCTTCCGCCGGGCGGTGATCGCGGGGCGGCTGTTGCGCGTCACGGGCCGCATCCAGCGCGAAGGCGCGGTGCTGCATCTGCTGGCGGAGATGGTTGAGGATATCTCGCCGATGCTCGACGATCTGCTCAGGCCCGAGCGCTGCCGCGCCGGCGATCAGCCCGAGACCACCTATGCCGATGCAAGGACGGGACGCGTGCCGGATCAGAAGTAAAGCAGCGTCGCGACCGTGAAATAGATCAGCACGCCGAAGACATCGTTGGCGCCGAGGATAAAGATCCCGGTCGCGGCCGCAGGATCCCGCCCGAGGGCGCGCAGGGCAAAGGGCATTACCGTGCCCATCAGGCTCGCAATGAGCACGACGCAGGTCATCGAGATCGCCACCGTCGCCCCCAGCCAGAACGACCGGTCGATCGGGAACACCAGGGACACGGCGAGCACGATCAGGCCGACCGCCGAGCCCAGAACACCGCCATTGAGAAACGCGCCGCTCAGTTCCCGCATCACCCGCCCCGGGAGCGCCGCGGCAAAGCGAGCGTCCTCCGGCACGCTCGCGATCTCCTGCAACGAAACCGAGGCCGCCTGCATCCCGGCATTGCCCGCCGTGGCCATCACGACGGGAATGAAGCTGGCCAGGATCGCCGCGGCGGCCAGAGTGTCCTCAAAGCTGCCGATCACCGTGGCCGCTACGGCGGAGCCGATCAGCCCGGTGGCCAGCCATGGCAGGCGGCGCCGAAGGATCTGGACCGGACTGTCGAAGGCGGTCGAATCCGGAGACACGCCGCTCATAAGCAGCATGTCCTCTTCGGCCTCCCGCCGGGCGATTTCGGTCAGTTCCGTGGGCGCGATCACACCGAGCAGCTTACCGTCGCCATTGACCACCGCGATGATGCTTTCATCCCGCGCCTCGGCGAGCTTGAGCACCTCTTCGCGGTCGGTATCGCGGGTGACGGTCAGCGGGTCGCGGCGGGCGACGTCAGAGATCGGCGTCTCGGGCGGATTGAGAATGAGATCGCGCAGCTTGAGAAAACCGGTCAGATGGCCAAGGTCATCGACGATATGGAGACTGTCGATCTTTGGGATCTGTGCTTCGCGGGTCCGGATATCCTCGATAACGTCGCCGATCGTGCCGCTTTCCCTGGCCACCACCGCGCCCCGCTTCATGGCGGCCTGGGCGCTGTCTGCATCGGCAAGCAGTTCGCGCAGGTAGAGCGCCTCGGGATGAACGTCGACGATCAGTTCTGCATATTCGGCGGGCAGCGACAGAAGAAACCGCGCGGCGCCGTGCCGGTCCTTGCGTTTGAGCACCTTGGCGAATTTCGCCTTGGTGTCCTCCTCAAAAAGCACGTGGCGGAAATCAGGATCCACTTCGGTCAGCAGCCGCAGGCTGTGATCGTCCGACACCCATTTCAACAGTTTCTGGGCACGTTTCGGCTTGAGCGTCGCGAAACAGTCCAGAACGGCCGAGGGCGCCCATTGCTCGACGATGTCCGTGACGGCCTTGCGATGCCCGCCATCGATCATCGCGCCCAGAGCCTTGGCCGTTTCGCGGTTTGCCGACCGGTTTTCCGGTTTCGACGGGTCCAGCCAACGCAATTTCAGATCCGCGCTTTCGGTCATCGCACCTCCCGCTCGGCTCAGTGGCCCTGTTTCCGCCGTGCCGGCAGGGGATAGCCGCCGGTATGCCCCTCACATGACCATAACTCCGCCCCAAAAAGAAAGCGGGGCCCGCTTGGGCCCCGCCAATAGAACGGTCTTTCGAACCTGTCACTCGATGGTGAGAGCCACGAAGCGTGGCTGGTCGCCACGGCGCACCAGAAGCAGCAGCGACTTGCGCCCGGCTTCCTTGGCCGCTTCGAGCCGCTCCTCGACATCGCTCACCTGTGTCACGGCCTGCTGGCCGATCTCGGTGATGACGTCGCC
>JBCDBB010000213.1:0-4441 GCA_039184415.1 Pseudomonadota bacterium | reverse complement strand
GTTGGCCGGGCAGATCTATGTCTGGGTGGGACTCGCAGTGGCGGTCGTGTTCCTTGTTTGGGGACTGGACCGTATCGATGCAAAGGGCCACGGCGCCTGGATGTTCCGTCCCCTGCTCGTTCCCGGTATCATCCTGATCTGGCCCCTGGTGCTGTGGCGCTGGCAGGTGCTGGCGCGCGAGAGCGACAATCTTCAAAACCGGCATCGCCCTCCGTTGACCACTCAGCGGCTCTTGGGTTTGGCCCTCGCGCTCGCCATCCCGGTGATCATCGTCGGCGCGCTACTACTGCGTCAGGATGGTCCGCTGGAGCGGCCCGCCGTCATGCTGGAAACCGCGGTGGAGACTACGAGCAATGAGTGATCGCTATGTGCCGGTGCAATGGAACCCCAACAAATGGTTCTATGATGCGGTCCTGATCGCCTGCGTCGCCGCCTACATCCTGATCTATCTGCATCTGGGAAACCCGGCGGCGGATGTCACCCGCCCTGCCGATGGCGCGATCGTTCGAATGCGCGCCTTCGGCACCTGCGCGTTTTTCATGCTTACCGCGATCCTGTGTATCGGCCCGCTGGCGCGGCTCGACCGGAGGTTTCTGCCGCTTCTCTACAACAGGCGACATTTCGGGGTGATTACCGCCATCGTCGCGGTGACCCATGCGACCTATGTGCTGAGCTGGTACTTCGCATTCTCGCCCACCCCGCGGCTCGAAGCGCTTCTCGGCGCAAACACCAGCTACGGCCAGTTTTTGGGTTTTCCCTTTGAGGCGTTCGGCATCTTCGCCCTGATCGTGCTGGCGATCCTTGCGGCAACGAGCCACGATTTCTGGCTCTCCTTCCTGACCCCGCCGGTCTGGAAGCGGCTTCATCTGATGATCTATCCGGCCTATGCCGCGGTCATCGCCCATGTTGTGCTCGGCTATCTACAGGACACCAAGAACCCGGCTTTTGCGCTGGTTTTCGGGGCCGCGGCACTCAGCGTGGCGGGGCTGCATCTGGCCGCCCACCTCAAGGACGGCGCGACACGGCGTGCGAAGGACACCTGGATCCCTGTGGCGCGCCCACAGGACATCTCCGACAGTCGCGCGCGGATCGTGACGATGCCGGACGGGCGGCGCGCCGCGGTGTTTCGCGACGGCGCCCGCATTGGCGCGGTCTCAAATGCCTGCGCGCATCAGAATGGACCGCTCGGTGAAGGCCGCGTGATCGATGGATGCATCACTTGCCCGTGGCACGGGTTTCAGTACCGGCTGGAGGACGGCTGTTCGCCCCCGCCCTTTACGGAGAAGGTCCCGACGTACGATCTGCGGCTGCGCGAAGGTTTGATCGAGATTTCCGCCGAGGCCAATCCTCCGGGCACCCCGGTCACCCCCCTCGATATCCGAAGTATGGCCCATGTCTGACCCAGTGTCTGATCCGGTTCGCGAGCGCGAAGCGCCGTTTTTCGTCGGCTGGGCTGCAATCCCAGAGGGCTTGCGCTGGTTTCTGGTCGGCATCGCGCTCGGATTGCTGCTGCTGCTCGCAGGCCTGTCGTATCTGACCGCTGCGACGCAGGATGACCCAGGTGCCGGGGCGTTCATGGGCCGCGCCGACGCGGTGGGCATGCTGCAGGCCACCCCCTATCCGATCCTCCACGTTACGCAGAGCGAGAGTTTCGACCCGGGGACTGCGCTGATGCTGACGGGCAATGGCAAGCGCGGCGCGCAGGCGCAGGCCGACGCCTTTGACGGGCAGTTGGTCGCGGTTTCCGGGGCGCGGATCGCAAGAGGCGATATCATCGCGCTACAGTTGCGTGGCGGCGAAAACGGGATCTCAGCTGCGCCGGAGAAGACCGGCGACAGCCTGCCCGAACCGCGTGATCTGGGCCGCTGGCGGATCACCGGCGAGATCTGCGACGGCAAATGCTATGCAGGAGCAATGCGCCCCGGTCGCGGTCTCGCGCACAAGGCCTGCGCCAATCTCTGTCTGATCGGGGGCATTCCGCCGGTATTCGTGGCGACCGACAAGATCGACGGCACCGAGTTCTTCATGCTCGCCGATCAGAACGGAGGCCCTGTCACCGAGCATGTCCTGAATCATGTTGCCACCCTCGTCGAAGTCGAGGGCAGCGTGGAACGCCACGGCGCCATGGCGGTCTTCCGCATTGATCCGTCAACCTTGCGGCTTGCACAATGATCCGCCGGCTGCTGCCTCCTGCGCTCGCCATCGCAGCGGTTGCCGCGACGCTTTGGGCCTATTCGGAGATCACCTTTTTGCGGGGCACGCTCTTCTGGGAGTTTCGCTTTCTCGTTCTGCTCATCGCTGCGTTCCTGGTGTTGAGTTTTGTCGAGGCCATGATCGCACGGCTCTTTCCCGCGACGGCGGCCAATGAGGATGACAGCTAGCTCGGCTTGGTCCGATCAGCAGGGCTTTTCGTAGCGCCCCGACTTGGGGAAGCGCTCAAAGGCAAGTATGGGCCGGCGCACCCCACGCGATCTAGTCGTCGAGTGGATAGGGCGCGGGAAAGAGCCTGACCCCCTCTTCATCGGTGGCAACCCAAAAGCAGGTCCGATCGCGGGAGTCGTGCACATCGCCGCGGAGCGAGGTGCATAACCGTCCGTCCAGAAAGGCCCAGGTGCCGTCGAAACGCTCAGACAGATAGACGCCGGACATCGTGCCGCCTGGATGCACGTCGACCTTTAGCCCCGAACCCAGAAGCGTCTCACCAACGACCCGGTCAACAAACTGCCGTTCGTTTCGGATCACGTCGAATCCGCTCGGACGCAGGCCGGACTCGCGCGCGGTCTCCCGCGGAAGCGGCGAACAGGCGGCCAGGGCAAGCACCGCAACGGTCGCACAGAGGACAAGGCGCAGCATGGCAATCCCTTGGTAAAACTGCCCCCTTGTGCCCCGGCACCGGTTTCGATCCGGTTACGGCAGCCTGGCAAGGACACCAATGCGCCTGTCACGCGACCTCCGGGCGCTGTCCGAAAGCCCGGCCGCGCGGAAAATCAGACTTCGGTGTAGGTGTAGGGCGCGCCCTCGCCCGACCGCGGAATCACCAACAGCTCCCCGGGTTTGATCCCGACCTGTGAGCAGCCCGAGCCCCCCGCATCGGAGACGCGGAAGGCTGTACAGACCTCGTCTTCGCGCCACTCCCATTGTCCGGTCACGGGCACGCCGTTGATGTCGCCGCGCAGTGTGCCGTTTTCGCTGAAGCGTACTGTAATCTCGTCGCTGCGCCATTGCGGACCCACCGCCGCCGAAACGAAACCCTCGCGCGACCCGATCAGGTCAAACTCCGCTATCAGTGCCTGTTCATCGGCGCGCTGCCCTGGGTCACACGCCGCCAGCGCCACAAGCGCCGCCGCCAGGGACATGGCGCGAACTGCCTGGTCCATTCTTGCTCTCCTGTTGCCTCACGGCGACTGTTCCACGGGTGTGCTGGACTGTCAAAAGCCATCGGGGCTAGGGTGTCGGGCCGATGTCGGCTAGGCAGGGGCATCAGGAGATGCGGCGATGACACGATACGAATACCGGGTGGTGCCGGCCCCGACCAAGGGGAAGAAGGCAAAGGGCGCGAAATCCCCGGAGGACCGCTTTGCCGCCGCCATCGAGACGAGCCTGAATGTTGAGGCCGGGACCGGCTGGGAGTTTCTGCGCGCCGAAACCCTGCCCAGCACCGAACGCCAGGGGCTCACGGGCAGCAAGACTGTTTACCAGACCCTGCTGGTGTTCCGGCGCCCGGCTACCGACGCCGAAGCGCCCGCGAAAGAGACATTGCGCCTGCTGGAAGACCGCAGCCCGGACACGGATACTGAACCCGGCACACCTGAGGCCGCAGACGATCCGGTGCCGGCCCAAGCGCGCGCCGAAAGCTAGCCCGCGAATTCAGACCTCACGTCAGCCATCGATATCGAGTTCGAGCGCATGAATGCGCCCCACAAGGTCGCGCCCGAGCGCCTCATGGACGGCCCGATGGCGTGCGAGACGGCTCATCCCGTCGAAAGCCGGTGCCCGGATCATCACCTGGAAGTGGCTTTCGCCACCCTCCCGGTAGCCGGCATGGCCGCGATGCGCCTCGCTATCGTCATGCACGGACAGTTCGCGCGGCGAGAAGGCCTGCTCGAGGCATTGGTGAATTTCCGCGGCAACACTCATTTTTCGGCGATACCCTCTTTTTCTTCGCGCGGGAACGGTTAGACTTTCGCGTCCTTGGCGCAGGTTATCGCGCGGGGCTCGAGTCGGAAAGGTGATCCTATGGCCAAGAACGACCCCTTCGGTTTCGACATGTCGGTATCGTCGGCGAAGAAAAAAAAGACCCGCGGCCGCCGCGGCATGTCGGGCGCCTTCGAGACCTCGACACGGCAGTGCGACTATCCCGGATGCACAAAACCCGGTCAGTATCGCGCGCCCCGCTCGCCCGATCACCTCGATGAGTTCCTGTGGTTCTGCAAGGACCACG
>JBCDBB010000212.1:0-4628 GCA_039184415.1 Pseudomonadota bacterium | reverse complement strand
CGCATGACGCCGGAAATCTCACCTCCGATGATACCTGCGAAGATCGCAAAGATCAGATACAGGGTCCCGATGTCCTTGTGGTTGGTGGACATGAACCAGCGGGTGAAAAACCCTCTTTCGTCGTCGTGACTGCCGTGAATGGCCGCATCAGCCATGAGGCACCTCCTCAGAAACCAAAATACGTTGCAGGCGCACCTGCTGCGTCGGGCAAACTCTAACGACCCTGTGATTGCGCCGCTATGCCCCAATAGGTCGGTAATGCTGGCCGTTTTGTCGCAGCCCCGGGGTCCATGGCGGGTCTTACCGGGTCGCGCAGGAAAATGACGTGTGCACAGGGCCATGCTCGAGTAGGGAGGAGACATGTCTGACACGTCTTCCTCCGATCGACCGGCGCCGGCGCTGGCGCGCGAGCACCTCGCCGGCCGGCTCGCGCTGACGGCAGCGGCGCTCTTCTGGTCGGGAAACTTCGTGGCGGGGCGGGCACTGCGCGACAGTGTCGATCCGATGACGCTGAATGCCTTGCGCTGGACCATCGCGCTGGCGATCCTGGCGCCCTTCGTGGCGCGGGCCCTCTGGGCATCGCGAGAGGTGCTGCGCGCCCATGCCGGCCTGATTCTGTGGCTGTCGCTCACCGGCGTGATCGGGTTCCAGGTTCTGGTCTACAAGGCGCTGGCGCAGATCCCGGTGGTCAATGCCGTGCTGATGCTGGCGACGATGCCCGTGGTGATCCTGGCCATGGCGGCGATCGGACAGCGCCGGGGCATCCCGATCATGGGGTGGCTTGCCGTCATGCTGTCGATCCTCGGCGTCGCGGTTCTGCTGACCGAGGGCGATCTGTCCGAACTGCTTGGCGCGCGCCTCGGCACCGGCGACTTGTGGATGCTTGGGGCGGTCGTGCTCTGGTCGATCTACACGCTGCTCCTGCGCCGGCGTCCCCGCGCGCTGTCGGGCAACGTGCTGGTGCTGGCCATGATCGTGCCGGCGATGCCGGTTCTGATCGCGGCTGCGGTGCAATGGGGTGTGACCGATTTCGCGGCGCTCAGCCGCCTGCAATGGAGCGTGGTCGTCTATATCGGCGTGTTTCCGAGCCTTTTGGCCTTTCTGGCCTGGAACTACGGCGTCGCCAAGGTCGGTCCCGAAGCGGCCGGCTTCTTCATCAACCTGATGCCGGTCTTCGCCACGGTTCTGGCCTGGTTGCTGCTGGGCGAAACGATCTCGATCCCCCAGCTCGCGGGCGGCGGGCTCATCGTGCTGGGGCTTGTGCTGTCCCAGCGGGTGACCGGCTGAACACCTGATCGAAGGTCGCGGCGAGCGCGGCATCCACATCCGCCATCGTCACCGGCAGCCCCAGATCGACCAGGCTGGTCACGCCATGGTCACGGATGCCGCAGGGCACGATTCCGTCGAAATGGGACAGATCCGGCTCCACATTGATCGACAGGCCGTGAAAGCTCACCCATTTGCGCACCCGCAGCCCGATGGCCGCGATCTTGTCCTCCCGCGGCGTGCCGTCGGGATTTGGCGGCAGCTCGGGCCGGACGACCCAGACCCCGACGCGGCCGGCACGCCGCTCGCCCTTGACGTTGAACTGGTCCAGCGTCGCGATCACCCAGTCCTCGACCCGTGCCACGAAGGCGCGCACATCCCGTCCCCGGCGCGTCAGGTCCAGCATGACGTAGGCCACGCGCTGACCGGGGCCGTGATAGGTATACTGTCCACCGCGTTTCGTGGCGTAGACCGGAAAGCGGCCGGGGTCGGTCAGATCCTCTGCCGTCGCGCTCGTCCCGGCGGTGTAGAGCGGCGGATGCTCCAGCAGCCAGATCGCCTCACGCGCTGTGCCCTCGGCGATCCCGGCGACCCGGGTTTCCATCTCGGCAACGGCCTCTGGATAAGGCACAAGATTGTCTGAATGGAGCCATTCCGGATGTGTCGTATTTAACGTGTTCAGCATTGTCGGGTTCGAATTCTCCATGCTACCGTGACGGAAAGGCGAGACAATATCGGGCGGTTTCAACGCAGCGCATTAGGAGAAAACCCCATGAAAATCCACTCACTGATTGCGGGGCTTTTGTCCGCAACCCTGATCTTGCCGGCGCCGGCACCCGTGAACGCCGATGCAGGAAAGGTTGCAGCCGGTGTCGCGGCGGGCATTCTTGGCACGCTCGCTGTTCAGAATGCCAACAAGAACCGCCAGAAAACGACCACCAAGAGAGTGTACCGCGCGCCCTCGCCGGGGATCAGCGCGGCGCAGCGCGAGCAGAACCGCCAGGTGCAGACTTCGCTGAACTATTTCGGGTTCCCCGCCGGCACGGCCGACGGCATTCTTGGGCGCAATTCTCGCGCCGCGATTTCCACCTACCAGGCCCATATGGGCTATGCCGCGACCGGTCAGCTCAGCGATTTCGAGCGTGACTTCCTGCTGCGCTCCTACAGCCGTGCCCAGGCCGGCGGGTACGCAACCCAGACGCTGGTCGCCTCGCTGCCGCAGGGCCAGCGCGGTCTGCTGCATCATTACCGGACGCAGGAAGCGCGGAGCGCGGGCATGGTCCCGGCCCAACAGGCGCCGCTGCAGGCGCAGGCGATCCCGACCGTCCCGCAGCAGGTGGTGCCCGCGCCCGGTTTCGTCGCCACGACGACCGTCGTGGCCCCGGGCGCCGTCGCACCAGCCCCCGCACCGGCCCCGGCGCCGGCAGCCCCAGCAGCCGCGCCAGCGCCGGCCGCAGCCCCGACCGTGGAAGCGGCCGCAAAACCGGACGCCGGGCCTTCGGTTCCGAACTTCCTCGGCAATACACAGTCCGCGTCCGTCACCGCACACTGCAATATGGTGAACCTGCGGACCAGTTCGTCGGGCGGGTTCGTGACGCTTACGTCGATGTCCGATCCGCAGACGGCGATGGATGAGCAGTTCTGCCTTGCGCGGACATTTGCCATCGCCCGCGGCGACGAGCAGATCGCCAAGGTGCAGGGCGCGACGCCTGCCCAGATCGAGGCCCAGTGCGCGTCCTTCGGGCCGCTTCTGAAGGATCAGGTTGCCGGTCTCTCGATCAAGGATCCGGCCACGATCATGGCCGAGGTCGAGTCCTTCGCGCTGTCCAGCGGCGTGCCGCCGGCACAGCTCAAGGGCACGGCCGAGATCTGCCTGGCCGTAGGGTACCGCACGGACAATACTGACGTCACACTGGCCTCGGCGATGCTGCTGTCGGTGCTGGGCCAGAAGCCCTATGCGGAGCTGATGGGCCACCATATCCTTAACGGTCTTGGCGCCAGCCCGCGCGAGGACCTGGCCCTGGCTTGGTACAAGGTCGGTCTCGATGCGATCGACGCGGGCGCAACCCCGGTCTTTGGTGCGACCCTGCCTGAGCGTACCGATCTGATCCGGGCCTCGATGTCGGCTATGTCCGGCAGCACCAGCGCAGCCCCCGGATCGTCTCAGGAACCGGTGAAAGCGTCGGCGCTCCCGACCTTTACCATCGCCCAGTAACGGGTCCCAAACACCCCAGATCCCGCCCGGCGCGAACCGGGTGGGATCTCTGCAGAATCCCCTTCACAAGCCTCCCGGCATTCGTTAGACACCCGCCACTGTCGGGGCTGTGCGGTCGTGGCGGAATTGGTAGACGCGCAGCGTTGAGGTCGCTGTGGGGTAACACCCGTGGAAGTTCGAGTCTTCTCGACCGCACCATCAAAGCCGATCCGGCAGAGGACAACTCCATGGTTATCGTGGGCGGAGGCCGTTGAGGTTGCGAGGCGACGCTTAGACCGGCCACTGCCATGCGGCGTTCTCTGAACTCGGGCGAGACTTGGGCCTCCCTGCACCCGGACGGGCTTTCATCTTTACAAACGGAGCGCTAGTCAGCCCTCAATGATCGAGGGGAGCCCGGCGATGTCGTTCTTCAAGAAACTCAAGGACCGGATGTTCAAATCCTCCTCCAAGCTGGAGGAGGGGCTCGACAGCATCGTCTCGGAGGGCGCTGAAGACGCCTCCGCGCAGCCGGCGGAGACCGGCGACCGCGATGCCTCAGAAAACGCGCCGCCCGAGCCGCCCGCCCTTCCGGAAAGCGACGAGCCTGCGCCGGCCCCGGCCGCGATGCCGGAGCGTGACGCGCCGGCTCAGTCCGCCCCCGGAGCCCCGATTGAGGCCCGACCGGTCGAGACCCCGCCGGCGCACGTCCCGGAAGCACCCCCAGAAACAGCCCCAGAAATAGCCCCCGATACAGGCATAAAAACAGCCGTCGAGACGGTGCCGGACCCGGCACCTGTCCCGGACGCCGCTCCGGACCCGGCACCTGAACCGGAAACCGGCGGGCCCGGTCTGCTCGGGCGGCTTCTGGGCCGCGCTGACCGCAGCGGCGCGCCCCGCCGGGTGCTCGATGACGACATGCTGGAGGAGATCGAAGAGCTGCTGATCACCGCCGATATGGGTGTCGACACGGCCACCCGCGTCACCGCCGCCATGGCCGGCGGGAGGATCGGCATCGGGCGGGCCACGGGCTCCATGATGCGGGCGACCTCGGAGGCCATGAGCTCCTTCAGCTCGCGGCTCGACACCCGGCTGCCGATCCTCCCGCCGGCCATGGCGGCGGTGACGCGGGTGGCGGTGTCGACGCCCATATCGGCGGTGATCAGCAGCT
>JBCDBB010000211.1:0-4657 GCA_039184415.1 Pseudomonadota bacterium | reverse complement strand
CCCGAGCAGGAGCTGCCGCAGCAGCTGCCGGCCGAGCTGTTGCTGGAAGCCGTCGCCGCCGCGCTGCCCCCCGATCTTCTGGCCCGGCTCGCGGCCCGGAAAGCGCGGCGCGCCAGCCCCGGCAGCACCGGCACCGGCGCCCGGCGCAAGGGCAACCGCCGCGGCCGTCCCCTGCCATCGCGGCCCGGGCGGCTCGACGGCACCTCGCGGATCGATCTGGTGGGCACGCTCCGCGCGGCGGCGCCCTGGCAAGGGCTGAGACGGGCCCAGGCGCGCACGCCCCGCACGCTCCATGTCCGAGCCGAAGACATCCGGCTGAAGCGCTACGAGGACCGGACCGACCGGCTGCTGATCTTTACGGTGGACGCGTCCGGCTCAGCCGCGCTGGCGCGCCTGGCCGAGGCCAAGGGCGCGGTGGAGCTGCTGCTGGCCGAGGCCTATGCGCGACGCGACCATGTCGCGCTGGTGGCGTTCCGCGGCGAGAGTGCCGAAACGCTGCTGCCCCCGACCCGTTCGCTGGTACAGACGAAGCGTCGGCTGGCCGAGCTTCCCGGTGGTGGCGGCACACCGCTGGCCGCCGGTCTGCAGGCCGCCATGGCGCTGGCCGACCAGGCCCAGGGGCGCGGCATGACCCCGACGCTCTGCCTGCTCACCGACGGCAAGGCCAACATCGCGCTCGACGGGACCGCCAGCCGCGCGCAGGCCGCCGAGGATGCCGAGCGGGTCGCCCGCGCCGCACGCGCCACGGACCTGCCGGCGCTGGTGATCGACATGTCCAAACGCCCGCAGCCGGGCCTCCGCGCGCTGGCCGACACGCTCGCCGCGCCCTATGTGCCGCTGCCCCGCGCCGATGCAGAGGGGCTCAGCCAGGCCGTCACCGGCGCGCTGACTGACGGCTAGACGGAGCCGCCGCAATGAAATGGGGACAACAGGCGCTGCTTTGGCCGAACCGCAAGGCGTCACGCTTCGTCAGCTGCCGTCCCCATCGCTGGCATGTCCAGGAGATGGGGCCTGAGGATGCGCCTGGGCTCCTGCTGCTCCATGGCGCGGGGGGCGCGACCCACAGCTGGCGTGATCTGATGCCCGCGCTTGCGCAGGACTTCCGGGTCGTTGCGCTCGACCTGCCCGGTCAGGGCTTCACGCATCTCGGCACGAAACTGCGCTCGGGTCTTTCGCAGATGGCCCAGGACGTGGCGGCGCTGGCCGCGCAGGAGGGTTGGCGCTTCACCGCGATCGTCGGCCATTCCGCCGGCGCGGCTCTGGCGCTGAAACTGACCGAGTTGCTCGATCCGTGCCCCCGCGCCGTGATCGGGCTGAACGCAGCGCTGGAATCCTTTCCCGGGCCAGCCGCCTGGGCCTTTCCGGTGATGGCAAAGATGCTGGCGCTGAACCCGATGGTGCCGTCGATGTTCGCGGCCTCGGCGGGCACGACCGCGGCGGTGCGCAGCCTGATCACCTCCACCGGCAGCACATTGGATGACACCGGTATCGCGCTTTACCGCGCGGCGATCTCGGACGCCGAACATGTCGAGGGCGCGCTGACGATGATGGCGCAATGGGATCTGGAGGGGCTGCAGGCAAACCTGCCGGAGATCACCGTGCCCACCCTCCTGATCGCCGGCGAAAATGACAAGGCCGTGCCGCCGGAGACCTCCACCCGCGCTGCGGAAAAGCTGGCCGATGCCACGGTGATGCAGCTGCCCCGTCTCGGCCACCTCGCCCATGAGGAAGCGCCGGAGCAGATCGCCCGGATAATTGCGGAGTTCGTTTCCCGCCAGACCGGCAGTGCCGCGGCCTGAGAGCTCTCACAATACCTCATGTCGCCCAAAGCAAAACGCCCGCCGAAGAGGCGGGCGCTTGCAACAAGGCGGGATGGCGTCGGTCAGCTTCCGCCGTCGCCGCCCAGGCTGGCGATGTAGGCGTAGAGATCGTGCGCGTCCGCTTCCTTGCGGACCTTGTAGGACATGTTCCCGCGGGCACGTCCGTCGCCCAGGTATTCACGCAGGAACTCGGTGGGATCCTGAACATACTCGACGAACGTGTCCTGGTCCCAGGTCAGCCCGGCCTGCCCGGCATTGACGAGCGCATCGGAGTAGCGGAACCCTTCGACGGTGCCTGCCTCGCGTCCGGAGATCTGGTACAAGTTCGGGCCCGTTCTCCCGTTGCGGCCGGCCAGCGTCTCGCCGGCATCATCGACGACGACATGGCAGGCCTGACACTGGCGAAACGCGCCTTCACCGGCGGCGGCGTCGCCCTGCGCCCACAGCGGAGAGGCGCTCACAACAGCGACAGAGATGACGGATATGATTGATTTCATCGTTCGCTTCCTTAGGTTGACGTCGGTAGCTATGGTGCGGTTTTGGCAGAGTACCGCATGTCAGCCAAGCACTTAGTGAAATTCGGTCGGATGGCGCCAATGACGTTGCGCAAGCTTGTACAATTCGTGGTGAACTCCGGTCGCATGTCGGCTGCGATGCTGCTTGCCGCTGCCCTTTTGACCGCGTCTCAGGAACCGGTCGCGGCGTCGGACGATGCCGATCTGCGCCTGATCGTGAACCGGACTGACGACGCGATCGAGGTTTATGTCGCGTTCCCGGCGTCGCTTCTGCCCGACCAGTTCGGCGGGATTCCCCCGCTGCTCGAACCCGGCGCGGAGGGCGTGGATATCGACAGTCTGCGCGTCGGCGACAGCACCTACAGCATCGTGGAATGGATGACCGAGCGGTCGGCCGCGCGGCTGGACGGTCTGCCCGTGGAGTTGGAGCCGCTGTCGGTGATGGTGCATCCGACCGATCTCGAGATGCCGTTCGAGACGCCGCCCGACGCGTGGAACGCGACCGCGGTATGCACGGCTCCGCCCGTGGGGATGCTGCCGATCGACGCGCTGACGGTCTATTCGGGCTTCTTTCTGTTCCGCATCGACGGCACCGCCGCGCTCAGCTTTCGGCTGGGCGACACGGCGGCGCCCAGAACCGTGTGGGCGGCAGATTACTGGGACTGGATGCCGCTCAGGGACGGCCCGGTGCCGGTCGATGACGAGGGCTGGATCGAGATCGGCGAAGGGCCATGGGCGCCCGCGCTGGTCGGCGCACCCCAGGCACTGTTGGTGGCCGCCCTCGCCGCGTTGGCGATTCTGGGCACGGTCGGCGCGATCGTTTCGCGACGCGGATCACCGAACGCGGGGCCGCAGAAACATGCATGAGCCGAAACACGCATGAGCCGGAAAAAGAAAAGCGCGCGGCCGAAGCCGCGCGCCCTCTAAGGATCGTCTGAAAGCCTCGGATCTTACGATGCGCTGCCCTCTTCGGCCAGCATCGCATCGGCCCGCTCGAAGATGTCTTCGTAGCGCTGTTTTGCCTTGCCGCGCTGGCGGGCCCCCTTGATCTCCTCGTAATTGCCGGACACGTCGCCGACGAGGATCAGGCCGACCATACCGGCGGTCTGGTGCGGCGTGCAGTAATAGCCATAGGCGCCTTCGGTCTCGATCACGACCTCGACATCATCACCGATCTTGCCGTCCCATTCGGTCCCGCCTTCGGGGATCATGTCGTCGTTCGACTTCGCGTTATGCCCGCGGTCGACCGAAATGAACCTGATTGTATCGCCGGGCTGGGCGCGCACGATATCGGGGATGAAGACCTGGCGGTTCTTGCGATCGTCCGGGTCGACATTCAGCATCTGAACTTCGTGCACGGTGCCTTCTGCACGTGCCGCAACGGCGGGAATGCTGGCGGCTACGGCGACTGCGCCTAGCGTCTTCAAGGTATCACGACGTGATTGTGTCATGGTCACTCCATCGGGTTGTCATACTGTTCCGCGCGGGAGACGTCTCGGTGGCGTGCCGCTGCCGTGGTCCGGTGTATCGCACCTTGCGGCAGAAGCCGCAAAGAAAGCTGGTTCGCATCTGTCCCTCCCCCGAGCTCCGCGGATACCCATCTAGGGTAGCGGCGCGCCAGGGCAATTAAAACCGCGCGTCAAGGACGCAGGGCCGCCCTCGGCCCGGACAGTGGCCCGGGCGGGCCTGTCGCTACGCTACCGCGCGGGCAAGGGCACATTGCCGCCAAAGACTTTCCAGTGCCATGACCAAATGGTCGATATCGGCGTCGCTGTGCAGCGGCGACGGCGTGATGCGCAGACGCTCCGTCCCCTTCGGCACGGTGGGGTAGTTGATCGGCTGCACATAGATCGAGAACTGCTCCATCAGCCAGTCGCTGATCTGGCGGCACTTGACCGGATCGCCGATCATGACCGGGATGATGTGGCTGGGATTGTCGAGATGCGGGATGCCCAGCGCGTCGAGCTTGGCGCGCAGCCGTGCCACCTGCCGGCGCTGCTTCATCCGCTCGAACGAGGACTGTTTGAGATGCGCGATGGAGGCCTTCGCTGCAGCGGCGACCGACGGCGGCAGCGCCGTGGTGAATATGAAGCCCGAGGCGAAGGAGCGAACGAAATCGCACAGCGCGTCCGATCCGGTGATGTAGCCGCCCATCACGCCATAGGCCTTGCCGAGCGTGCCCTCGATCAGGTCGATCCGGTGGGCGAGCCCCTCGCGTTCCGACACTCCGCCGCCGCGGGGACCATAGAGCCCGACGGCGTGGACCTCGTCGAGATAGGTCAGAGCGCCGTGCTTTTCGGAAACCTCGACGATCTCCTGCAT
>JBCDBB010000210.1:0-4690 GCA_039184415.1 Pseudomonadota bacterium | reverse complement strand
TCGCGCTGGAACTCCGTGCCCTCGTTGAAGACCTTTCCGAACGTGTCCTGCACCACCATGATCTTTGATCCGATACCGATCTTGCCGCCCAGTTTCTGCTGGATGTAGGGGGCGGCGGAGAGGTGGTCGGCATGGACATGGGTCTCGATGATCCATTCCAGCGTGAGGCCCTGGGTCTCGATCTGACGGATCAGTTCGTCGGCATGGTCATAGGCGATGCGGCCGGCGGCGTAGTCGATATCCATGACACTGTCGACGATGGCGCAGGCGTTCGAGGCCGGGTCCTTGACGATGTAGCTGATGGTGTTGGTCGCCTCGTCGAAGAAGGCCTGGACGTCGGGTTTTATGTCCATGGTGACGGGATAGGGGGTCATTTCGGGTGTCTCCTCCGTAGACAGCTCATGCCGCCGGCCGCGCGGACCTTGGCATGCAAAGAAGTGGCGTCCGGCCCGGCGCCAGGCCGGCCTGCTGCATCGGGACGCAACGGGATCGGACCGGGAGCCTGGGCGGGACCGGCGGTACGATCGCCGCGCCTCCCGCGGTCGGGTCTGCCCGGTAAGGGGGCCATGCGTCACTCCATCGAGAATCGATGGGCGCACCGTTGCATTTCCCCGCGCGGTGCCTTGGTGACTTGGTCACCAAAGCATACGGGCGTCGGAGCGGTCAGGCCTGTGCCCCCGACGATCTCACCAGCCGTTCGAGCCCCGCGCGGCCCGTCACATGGACCTCTCCGCGGGACTGTTCGACCCAGCCCCGGCGATGGAACTCCGACAGGGTGCGCGAGATCACCTCGCGGGCCGTTCCGAGCTCGGTGCCGAGCACGGCGTGGGTGGCGTGCACGACGCCTGCTTCATCGGCCAGCTCCAGCAGGCGCGCGGCCAGCCGGACATCCATGCGCTGAAAGACGATATCGTCGATCAGGGTGAAGAGGTCGGTGATCCGCCGCGAATAGGCGGTGAAGACGAACTCGCGAAAGACCGGCGACTTCGCCACCAGACTGTCGAAGGTCCGCCGCGGGATCGCAGCGGCGGACACGTCGGTTTCTGCGATCCCGTCGGCGGAGTAATCCTCGAAGGCCAGCATGCAGGCCGTGGTCAGAACGCAGCTTTCGCCGGCATGGACGCGGTAGAGAAAGACCTCGCGCCCGGTCTCGGATTTCTGCTGGACCCGCACCGTGCCCTCCAGCAGCAGCAGCAGATTGTCCGCGGTCTGGCCGGGCGCGAAGATCTGCGTGCCGGCCGGGACGGAGACGATCTGGCTGCCCTTTTCGAGCTCGCTACGAATGTCGTCCGGCAGGCGGCTCAGCCCTTTGAACCGATCGATCCATGAGTCTTCCATGGCCTTTTCCCAGATCCCAAATTGCCCGTGTCGGTCGGCGCGGCCTTTTTGGTGCCGCGCCCGCTCCGGATGCATGTAATGGCTCAAAGCGCTCTGGTGGAGAAGTACCAGTCCGTCGTCTCAAAACCTTCCGACATCCGCGCATCCGCGGCCCCGGCGGTCTGGGGCGGCGGCACGATGACGTCCTGGCCCGGCTGCCAGTTCTCCGGCGTCGCGACGCCCTCGCCGTCGGAGGTCTGCAGTGCCGTCACGAGGCGCAGGACCTCACCGACCGACCGTCCGTTGGACATCGGGTAATAGACCATCGCGCGCAGGGTGCCCTCGGGGTCGATGACGAAGGTGGCCCGGACAGCCTGGGTGTCCGAGGCCCCCGGCTGGATCATGCCGAAGGTCTGCGCCACCTTCATGTCGAGATCAGCGATGATCGGAAAGGGGATCTCGACGCCGAAGCTGTCCCGGATCGCGCGGACCCAGGCGATATGCGCATAGTGACTGTCGATCGAAAGACCCAAAAGCTCCGTGTCGAGCGCCGCGAACTCCGCCGCATGGGCCGCGAAGGCCATGAATTCGGTGGTGCAGACCGGCGTGAAATCGGCCGGATGCGAAAACAGGATCAGCCACTTGCCCTTGTAGTCGGTCAGGCTCTTGCGGCCGTGGGTCGTCAGCGCGTCGAAATAGGGCGCGGGCTCGTTCAGGCGCGGCAGCCCGGGGGCGGTGTCCGCCGTATCGGTGGCGTACGCAGTCATGTCCTTGCTCCTCTGTTAGGCGATGGGGATCAGATAAGGAGGTAGTGGAGATACTGGAAATTGATTGTGAAGCTTCTGGCTATTCACTAGATCGATAAGTAATGACCACCCTCCGCCAGCTCCGATTCCTTGTCGCTCTGGACAAGACCCTAAGCTTCTCGCGGGCGTCGGAGTTGTGCCACGTCACACAATCCACACTTTCGACCGGCTTGAAGGAGTTGGAGAACGGGCTCGGCGTTCAGGTGGCCGAGCGCACCAAGCACCGCGTGCTGATGACGCCCGTGGGCCGCGATCTGGCCGAGCGGGCGCGCGGAATCCTGGCCGGGGTTCAGGATCTCGAAGAGCGCGCCCGGCGCGAGAGTACCGCGCGGGCAACCGCCCTGCGCCTCGGCACGATCCCGACGGTGGGGCCGTTTCTGATGCCCCGCGCGATGCCGCTTTTGCGCGCGGCGCTGCCCGATACGAAGCTCTATCTGCGCGAGGAACTGACCGATCCGCTCATCAAGGGGCTGATGGAGGGCCGGCTCGATCTGATCCTGATCGCGCTGCCGCACCCGCTGCCGGCGCAGATCGAAACGGAGATCCTGTTCAGCGACGGCTATTGGCTTGCGACGCCGACGGATCATCCGCTGGGCAACCGCAGCAGGATCCGGTCGGACGACCTGGCCGACAGAAAGCTGCTGCTTCTGGAGCGGGGCCACTGCCTGCAGCGCCATGCGCTGTCGAGCTTTCCCGACATCACGCTCGACGAAGACCCGAGTTTTGCAGCGACGAGCCTTTCGACGCTCGTGGCGATGGTCGAGGAAGAGATCGGCATCACGCTGCTGCCGAAGCTCGCCATCGATGCGGGCATCTCAAAGGGCCATGCGCTGCATATGGGCGCGCTCGACGGCGCGCGCCCGCGCCAGATCGCCCTGGGTTGGCGGCAGAGCTCGCCCCATGGGCAGCTCTTTTCGCAGCTCGGCGCCTGCCTGACGGCGGCGCGGTCAGATCTGGTGGAGAGTGCCGCAACGATGTGATCGCCGCGGCGCCGGGCCTAGTCCCGCAGGTGGATTTTCTCCGGGTTCAGATCATAGCTCCAGGGCAGGCCCGCATTCTTCCAGCCATTGATAAGCCGCCAGGGCGCGTCGGGATCCTCCTTGCGCGCCGATCCTTCGAACCCGTCGATGACGACATAGACCTGCCCTAGCCCCAGCCCCTCGAGCGCATGTGCAGAGGGCGCACCACGCGTCCCACCGGAGCGGCACATCAGGATCACCGGCGCGGACGCGTCGAGGCCGCGTGCCTCGAGCGCCGCAAGGATGCCGGCGGCGAAGTCCGGGTTCTTCTCCATCTTCAGGACAGGCTTTTCCGGGTGCCAGGCCGCAGGGTCGACCAGCATGAAGGGGACATTGACATCCACGACGTCTGTGAAGCCGGTGAACATGATCTCGACCGGTTCACGGACATCGACAAAGAGCGCGGCATCCCCCTGCGCCTGTTTCATGTCGTAGGCTTCTTTGGAGGTCAGATAGAGGCCCCAGGAGGTCTGCTTCCCGGGATCCTCCGGTTCCGGCGCGGCAATGGCGGCAGCGGCTGCCATGGCCAGCACCAGGATAGCTGCGATGCGGGTGAGAGTGCGCATGAGAGTTCTCCGTGTCGGGGTGGAACGGGCGCGCGCGGGCCGCATGACGGCCGGCGATGCCACCTGCCGCCCAGAGGCGCGCGTTTCGCGTGGCGGCAGGTGATCGAAGGGCGTGGCGCCTCAGAAGGACAGAACGCGGGTGTTCGGCGCGATCAGCCGCCCGGCCATTTCGTCCGGCTTGGCGACGCCGATCCCGTCCAGCAGGACCGACGCATCGTCACCGCGCCCGGGCAGGTAGATCGCGCACACCTCCACGGTCGCGCCGGTTTTCTCGCGGATCATCTGCATCAGCCCCTGCGGGCTCATGTCGCGGGGCGGCTGGCCCGTGGTTGCCGTGGCGGGCGCGTCGCGGAGCGCGATGTCGCCAGCCGGTCCGCAGAGAAGGATATGCGCGGCAGCGCCCTGCTGGGCCGCCTGCATGGTCAGCACCATGGCCATCAGCTGGGTCTGCGGTTCGGCCGATGTGACGACCGTCACGAGTTTGGAGGCGTCCTCGGCAAAGGCGGATGCCGCGGTCGTGGCCGCCAGAAGGACGGAAAGGATGAGCTTTTTCATGAAGGATCTCCTTTGGTTTTGGGGGTCATTCCGGTTTGCAGATGTCTCCGGCCATCGCCGCTCGGATGGTGCGGACCGACAGCGCGGCGATGGTGACGGCAAGCAGGCCGAGAAGGCCGAGGCCCGCCATTTGGTAGAGCTCGTTTCCGCTGAGCGCGCCGTAGCGGAAGACCGCTGTCGTCAGCGCAGCCAGCGGGAAGGACAGCGCCCAGAAGGACATCGCGAAGGGCAGACGCAGCAACGCGGGCACCTGCACCGCGACAAGCGCCGCGAAGAAGAGCCCGGTATTGAAGAGAAACAGACCGGCCGCATCGAGGCTGCCGCCATTCAGCTCGGTCCAGGCCAGGAAAGCGACCGAGGGCGGGGCAATCAGGATCACCATGGTCGGGCGCAGTTTGCCCGGCAGCGGGTCGTGAAAGATCAGGCG
>JBCDBB010000209.1:0-4762 GCA_039184415.1 Pseudomonadota bacterium | reverse complement strand
TGCCGAGAGCGGGAAATACGCCCGGTTGCGGCTGACCGCGCGGGTCGGTGCGGCGCGCTTGCCCGAAATGCAGGCCATCGATCTGCGAAACCAGGACATGCCGGCGCAGAGCTGGCTCTCGCCGCAGCTGAAGGCCGAGACCGCAGCGCGGCTCGAGGCCGGCGAGCAGACGCTCTATTTCCTCAATCGCCGCGGCTTTGCGCCGGTCACGGTCTGCCGGGCCTGCGGGCACCAGCTTGGCTGCCACCAATGCGACGCGCGGCTGGTCGAACACCGCTTTCTCAAGCGGCTGATGTGCCACCAATGCGGCCACACAGAGCCGGTCCCCAAGGCCTGCCCGAATTGTGGGGCCGAGGGCCGTCTCGCCCCCGTCGGCCCCGGCGTCGAGCGCTTGGCCGAAGAGGCACAGGCGGCGTTTCCGGACGCGCGCCTCGCGGTTCTCTCCTCCGATCTCTTCGGCTCGGCCCGCGCGCTGAAGGAGCGCATCGCCGAGATTGCCGAGGGCGCGGCGGATCTCATCATCGGCACGCAACTGGTCGCCAAGGGGCACAACTTTCCGCTGCTCACGCTGGTGGGGGTGATCGATGCCGATCTGGGGCTGCAGGGCTCCGACCTGCGCGCGGCGGAACGCACGTTCCAACTCGTGCGCCAGGTCGCGGGCCGAGCCGGGCGGGCAGAGCTGCCCGGCCTCGCGCTCGTCCAGACGCTCCAGCCCGAGCATCCTGTCATCCGGGCGATCCTCTCAGGGCAGGAGGAGGCCTTCTGGCGCGCCGAGGCCGCCGAGCGCGAGGCCCACGGGATGCCGCCCTTCGGCCGGATGGCCGGGATCGTGCTGTCGGGGCCGGACGTGGGGCAGGTCTTCGATCTGGGCAACGCGCTGGTGCGCCATGCCGCCCCTCTGCGCGAGATCGGGGCCGAGGTCTGGGGCCCGGCTGCCGCCCCCATCGCGCGGGTGCGAGGGCGCCACCGGGTGCGCGTGCTGGTCAAGGCACCCAAGGGCGCGCCGCTGCAGGACGCGCTGCGCGCCTGGCTTGCGCCGGTGAAGCTCCGCGGGCAATTGCGGATGGCCGTCGATATCGACCCGCAGAGTTTTCTCTAGGATCGCGGAGCTTCAGACAGGTTGGGCCGCAGCGCCCGGCTGATCGACCAGCATGTCCGTCAGAGCCGCGCCGAGCCACATCGCGCAAAGCGCCAGCCAGGCCGTCGCGACAAAGATCGACCCTCCGGTCACGCCCGCGCCGATGGCGCATCCGCCGGCCAGCATCGCGCCGAATCCCATCAGCGCGGCGCCGAGGATCGACCGGCGCATGGAGGCCGCGCCGTCGAACCCCTGCCAGCGCACCTCGCCGGCCAGCTTCGCCGCGATGAAGGCACCGAGGAAAACCCCGGGCACGAGGCCGATATCGAACTCCAGCACCGCGCTCCGGTCGAGCACGAACATCAGCGCGTGCGCCGACGGACCCGAGAAGGTCGCGCTTTCCACCTGGACCGGGTCGAAGGCGATCTGGCTCAGCCCGAAGGTCAGCACCCAGCCCACCGCGACCGCAAAGCCGACGCCTGAAGCAAAGACCAGCGTACGCAACGGTACCGCGTTGCGGCGCACCAGGACGAAGGCCAGCACCGCGACCCCGAGTCCGATCGCGAGCCCCGTCCCCTCCGGCAGTCCCGCGGCCTCGACCAGATCGACATTGACGCCGCCCTGGGTCGTCCAGAGCCGCGCCAGCCCGTCGCGGAGCGGGGCCAGATGCCCGGCGAGGCTCATCTGCGCTACGACGGCAAAGATCAGCCCCCCGATCAGCGCGCGGAGATTGCCCGTCGCAGCAAGGACCAGAAGCCGGCCGGAACAGCCGCGCGCGAGCACCATGCCCACTCCGAACAGCAGCCCGCCGATGATCGCGCCGGACCATGATCCCGTCACCGCCATCATCCGCGCATCCTCGGGCCGCATCAGCCCGGTGAGGCTCGCCGCCTGGACCCAGATCACCGCGGTGGAGAAGCACAGCAGCCAGACCGCGACCCGTTCGCCGAGCTGCCCGCGGGCGAATTCGACCGTGGCCGCACGCAGGCAGAACCGTGACCGCTGGGCCGCGACGCCGAAGATCACGCCTGTGATCAGACCGAAGAGCGCGGCCGTCGGCGCTTCGCCGATCCGTTCAACGACGCTGAGAATGTCCATGCTGTCCTCCCGCGATCACATTCGCGTATGTGCATGGAACGGCACTCCGAGACTTTGATCTAGATCAGCGCGCAACAACTGCGGTGCAGACGCAGAGTGCCCATTTCCGGCCTTTGGATCTCCGCTCCTGTCGCACGCCGCAATACATCACGATCTACGATGTGTTTCACAACAACCATTCGTTTTTCTTATTTGATCGTATTCGATACCTTCCGGTCATCGAAACCCATTCAGGCCGAAAGGAGAGTCCCATGGCCATGCATGATATCCATTCCGACTGGCACGCAGAAACCGGACGCGCCCACCCCAGCGGTGCGGGGGTGGCACTGGGCGCCGTTGCCACTCTGGTCGCCCTCCTGGTCTGCCTCGCGCTCTATGGCGCATCGACCGGCGTCAATCCAGACATGACCGGCGCCGCCGGCACGACGGACTGGCACGGCAATGTCGCCGCGTCCGGCTGGGAGCGTTGATGAAAGCGCCGCGCGCCCCGTCGGGCGCGCGGCTGTTCTGTTCGGCGCTGGCCTCCGATCCAAGGCCGAACATGTTCCGGCGCGGGATGGGCCGACGGGGCTTTGCCGCACCTTCCGAAAGCTGAATATCCTGGCGCATCGACGCTGTATGCGCCCTTTGGACCGGTAGAACGGGTCCAGTCTCAAGACAATTGAAACATTTTTCAAATGAATGTTTTTCCAAGAAAGCATTCTAAAACGGAATGCTATCAATTCCTAAGTCAGTGTTCAGGAACACAGTTTGTTTCCAAAGTTACTTCGGAAGGACCTAAGATGTCTGTGTACGATCCCTTCACTGCTTGGAATGAAAACAGCGCCGCCGCCCCGGTTTACAGCGAAAAGTTCACCTTCGCGGCCTTCATCGCAATGATCGCGCTCATCGTCGGTCTCGCCATTTGGGGTGAAGCCGTAGGCCTTGATCCAGACATGGCTGGCGCAGAAGCCGTCAACGACTGGCACGGTAATGTGTCTCCCTCCGGTTGGGAGGCGCCGACGATCACCGGCGTTGCGGGCAGCGACAACCGGTTCTGAAGCAACACCGCAGCGCCTTGGGGCGAATAACCGGCGCCACGGCGCTCGCATCGCCACCAGGCCGCCGGCACCACGTCCCTCGGAACGAAGGCAAGATCGAAACCCCGCAGCTCACCCTGCGGGGTTTCGTCATGTCATGTACCTGATTACGAGATAAAATTTACCTGTGCCCGAGACCTGTGGATGATGTTTTGAAGGATGAGCGCACCTCCCCCACATCAGGCCGAAGCCTCCGCATGACCACTACGCGACGCCGGTGCCGCGAGGGTGCCGGTTTTGGGTCGCAGCAGCTGGCAAAAAACGCGTCACGGGCGCGCGATATGCAACCCCACACAGCCCGGAATGAAAGGCATCACAAAAAAGAATGATACTCTCAATAATCATTCTTGAAGATGATGAAATGCCTCTCATGTCGGGGTCACACAATGCATCCACTTTTGGACCAAGAACCTGAAAGGAGACAGGTCATGCTGAGCCATCATCTGGACATAGAGGGTCAAAGAACACCCTCTCGCCGCAGTACGCCCGCACAGCGTCTTACCGTGGGTTTGCTATTCGGGCTCTACGCTCTTGTCGTGATCGTTGCACTCCAGGGTCAGTCCAGCGGTTCCGGTCAGGAGTTGACCGGGATCATGGAAAACGGTGCGACCCCGGCCGCCTTTGCGACAACGGGGTGAAAGCGGGGTAGCTCCCGTGGTGCGTAGACGCCGAACTCTTGTCCGAACTTGAACACGCAGCGTGCCCGGGATCTGCGAATTTCCTGGGCACCCTGTGCGTCACCGCCGACAGAATTCACATGCAGAGGACAGGCCCGGGTGCTATGGGCAACCGATGAAACTGTCCGTCGTTCCCCTTGCAAAGGCCTCTGCGCTGCCGGTCTGGCGGCGTCCGATTGCGTTATTGCTGCTGATGGCCTTCGCCATGCCGATCGCCTTTGCGACATGGTCGGCGCTGCTCAATAATTTCGTCATCGAAAAGGCCGGCTTCGACGGGGCCGATATCGGCTGGCTGCACACGGTGCGCGAGATCCCCGGCTTTCTCGCCGTGGGAGTGATCGCGATCATCATTTTCATGCGCGAACAGGTGCTGGCGGTGGTGTCGCTAATCCTGCTGGGGGTCGCCACGGCTCTGACAGGCTATTTCCCCGAGATCGGCGGCATTCTGGTCCTGACCATGCTCAGCTCCATCGGCTTTCACTATTTCGAGACGGTCAACCAGTCGCTGCAGCTGCAATGGCTGCCCAAGGACCGCGCGCCCCAGATCCTGGGCTGGATCGTCGCCGCGGGCTCCGCCGCGTCGCTTCTGTCCTACGGCGCGCTGGTGGCAACCTGGCAGACCTTCGATCTGAGCTACGAGTTCGTCTATATGGTGGCCGGCGGGACCTGCGCGGCGATCGCCGTCTTCTGCCTGCTGGCTTACCCACAATTCCAGGCGCCAACGCCCCAGCGCAAGACCATGGTGCTGCGCAAACGCTATTGGCTGTATTACGCGCTGCAATTCATGGCCGGTGCCCGGCGGCAGATTTTTATGGTTTTTGCCGGGTTCA
>JBCDBB010000208.1:0-4949 GCA_039184415.1 Pseudomonadota bacterium | reverse complement strand
CCGCCGCCGATGGTCAGCGGCATGAAACACTGCTCCGCCGCGCGCGTGGCCAGGTCGTACATCGTACCGCGGTTTTCATGGGTCGCGTTGATGTCGAGAAAGCAAAGCTCGTCGGCGCCCGCGGCGTCATAGGCGCGCGCCGCCTCCACCGGATCGCCGGCGTCGATCAGATCGACAAAGTTGACACCTTTGACGACGCGGCCGTCCTTGACGTCCAGGCAGGGGATGATGCGGGTCTTCAGCATGGTGCTGGCGGTGATAGGCCGCGGGCCGAAAAAAGGAAAGCCGCCGCTCAGACCTCTGCAAGCGCCTGCAGAGCCTCGGACAGATCGATCGCACCGTCATAGAGCGCCCGACCCGAGATTGCCCCGTTCAGGGGAGCGCCACAGTCACGCAAAGCGATCAGATCGTCGAGTGAGGACACGCCCCCGGACGCAATAACAGGTATCCCTACGGCGTAGGCCAAGGCGGCGGTGGCCGAAGTGTTGGGCCCTTTCATCGCGCCGTCGCGATTGATGTCGGTATAGATGATCGCAGCAATCCCGGCGTCTTCGAAACTGCGCGCCAGATCGATGACCTGCAGTTCGGTTTCTTCCGCCCAGCCCCGGGTCGCGACCTTTCCGTCGCGAGCGTCCACTCCGACCGCGATCTGTCCGGGGAAGGTCCGCGCCGCGGAGCGCACCAGATCGGGATCCTCCACCGCGACAGTGCCGAGGATCACACGCCGCACGCCGCTGCCGATCCACATCTCGATCGTGTCCATATCTCGGATCCCGCCGCCGAGCTGCACCGGCACGTCCACTGCGGCCAGGATTTTCGAAACCGCCTCTGCATTGACCGGTGCGCCCGCGAACGCCCCGTTCAGATCCACCAGATGCAGCCAACTGCATCCCGCGTCCTGAAACGCGCGCGCCTGGGCCGCGGGATCGTCGTTGAAGACCGTAGCTTCGTCCATGTCGCCCTTGAGCAGGCGCACACAGGCACCGTCCTTCAGATCGATGGCGGGGTAGAGGATCATCGCGGCGGTCCCTTGCAGCTTGATGTCGCGCCTCTGCCATGCATCGCCACCGATGCCAAGGTGCGCAACGTCACGCTGGCGCGCCGGTGCAGTCCGCGCTTCATGAAGCGGACCAGTCCTGTCGACGGAGACCTGCAATGAAGGTTGCTCTCGCCCTTGTCTTTGGTTTCGCCGCGAGTGCGGCGACGTCCGATCCGGTCTATGGCCTCTGGCAAACACAACCCGGCGACGACGGTAGCTATGGGCAGGTCGAGATCGCAGCCTGCGGTTCTACGATCTGCGGGACGCTCGTTCGAGGCTTTGATGCAGACGGGCGCCAGGGTGCCTCCGACGTCATCGGGCGCAAGATCGTCTGGGACATGGCCCCGCAAGGTGACGGCTTCTATGGCGGCGGCAAAATCTGGGCGCCGGACCGGGACAAGACCTACAGTTCCAAGATGCAACTCGACGGCAACCGCCTGAAGGTGTCTGGCTGTGTGGCCGTAGTCTGCCGCAGCCAGGTTTGGACGCGCGTGCGGTAGGCGATCAGGGCGCCCAGTTCAGGAAATTGGCGATCATCCTGAGGCCAGGGGCCTGACTCTTCTCGGGGTGGAACTGCAATCCCAGCACATTGTCCCGTGCGACGATGGCCGTGACATCGCCGCTATAGTCCACATGAGCGAGCGTCTGGGACGTATCATCGGTGTGAAACTGATAGGAATGGACGAAATAGGCGTGATCGCCTGACCGGACGCCTTCAAGAGCCGGATGATCGCCTGTGATCACAAGATCATTCCAACCCATGTGAGGCACTTTCATCGCCGGATCATCCGGCGTGATCCGAACCACTTCGCCCGCGATCCAGTCGAAACCGGCTGTATCCTCATACTCCCGTCCCCAGCTTGCCAGCATCTGCATGCCAACACAGATCCCGAGGAACGGGCGGCCCTTTTCGACCACGGCCTCTTCGATCGCCTCAAAGAGCCCGGTATAGCCCGCCAGCCCCGCACGGCAGGCCGGAAAGGCGCCATCGCCGGGCAGAACGATCCGGTCGGCCCGCGCGACGGTCTCCGGGTCGGATGTGACGACGATTTCACCGGCGTCATGCTCCGCCGCCATGCGCTGGAATGCCTTTTCTGCGGAATGCAGATTTCCGCTCTCGTAATCCACCAAGGCTGTGATCACAGGGCCTACAGGCTCCCTTTTGTCGAGGGCACTGCATCGGCGCGGCGGGGATCGGGCTCAAGCGCGTCGCGCAATGCCCGGGCGACGGCCTTGAAGGCGGCCTCGGTGATATGATGGCTGTTGATGCCGGCGAGGGCTTCGACATGTAGCGTGATCCCGGCATGGGTGCTCAGTGCCTGAAAGAACTCGCGCACCAGTTCCGTGTCGAATGTACCGATCTTGGCCGTGTGCAGGGGCAGGTTCCAGACCAGATAGGGGCGCCCCGACAGGTCCAGCGCTGCGCGTACCAGCGCGTCGTCCATCGGCAGCAGACAGGACCCATAGCGGCGGATACCGCGCTTGTCGCCCATCGCTTCGGTCAGAGCCTGACCAAGCGCGATACCGGTGTCTTCCACTGTATGGTGGTCATCGACATGCAGATCGCCACTGGCCTTGACGGTCATGTCGATGAGGGCGTGCCTGGACAGTTGGTCGAGCATATGGTCGAAAAAGCCAACGCCCGTTTCGTTTTCATACAAACCAGTGCCGTCGAGATCGAGGGTTACTGCGATCTCGGTTTCCGCGGTCTTTCGGCTGAGGCTTGCACGACGCATGGAGCGGCTCCGGGGATTGTCACCGGCACGCTATAGACCTGTGTAGCGTCAACACGCAATGTCGCTGGTCGGTTGTGCGGTCTCGACGGGCTCTGCCGCCACACCCAGGTAGTAGTGCCGGGACAAGGTGTGCTTTCGACTTGGGATGCCGTGCCTTTATCCAGCGCTAGGCCGCCTCGGCATGAAGACGCGGCAGCCGCGCGCGTTCGGCCTCTTCGGCAGCGATCTCGCGCGCGGTCTCGCGACGTCCGCGGGGCGGGTAGACCAGCGCGAACATTTGCGGTGTGAAGTAGAAGCTCACCACCGTGGACAGCAGCACCCCGCCCGCAATCGACATCGCGAAGGGCGGCCAGAACCCGCCACCGGCCAAGATCAGCGGCAGGAAGCCTCCGAATGTCGTGATCGTGGTCGAGATGATGTGCCGCGAGGACGCCATGACCACATCAGTCATCGCCTCGGGCTCGCCCATGCGCGCCTGCCTGTCCGCCTGCAGCCCGGTCATGATGATGATCGCGGCATTGATCGACACACCGATGGAGCCGATCACCCCGATAATCGCGTTGATCCCGAAGGGATAGTTGAAGACCGCCAGCGACAGGAAGGAGAGCCCCGCCGAAAGGCCGCCCACCACAAAGGTAATCGCCGCCAGGCGGAACGACCCGAAGGTCATCACCACGGTCGCGATCGAGAGTGTCAGGATCAGTCCGATCGGCGCCAGAAGGTTGTTGACTGTATCGTCGCGCGCATCGCTGTCGCCGCCGATCTCCATCCGGAGCCCGGTGGGCAGGACGAAGCCCGCCTCGTCCAGCGCCGTGCGGGACAGCTGCAAAGCTTCCTCTGGCAGTACACCGGGCTGTACGAAGGCCTGGACCGTATTCACTCGTTCACTGTTGCGCCGGGTGATTTCGGCCTGCGCCGGGATCAAACGCACATCGGCAATGGCCGAGAGCGGGATGCCGGGAAAGCCACCTTCAGCGGCAATGTCCCGTGCGCCGGGAGGCAGGATCATCAGGTTGGAGATCCGGGCCAGATCGCCGCGCAGGTCATCTCCCAGCCGGACCCGGACGGGCAGCTCCTCGCCGCCCTCGATCAGCGAGCCACCGGTGGCCCCGTCGAGCCCGGCCTGCAGCTGCCGCGCAACGTCGCCGAGGGTCAGACCCACGAGGTTCGCAGCTGCCTCATCCACGGTCACCGAGACCTTTGGCGCGCCGCCTTCGAGCTCGGTCCGCACGATGGTGATCGGGTCGAGCCCGAGCAGGACGGAGCGGATCTCCTCGCCCTTTTCGCGGAGGGTGGCCAGGTCAGTGCCTACGAGGCGCAGTTCAATGGGCGCGTTTACAGGCGGGCCCTGGACCAGACCGCGGACCAGGATGCGGGCTTCGGGGTAGTTTGCGTTCAGCTGATCCTGAAGAGGCGTCAGCAGGGCCGCCGTCGCTTCCGGGCTGTCCGTCGTGATCAGCGCCTGGGCAAAGGCTGCGGCATTCTTACGGTTCCCGACGATATTGTAATAGAATGCCGGTGCCGATCGGCCCACCGTCCAAGCGACCTCCGCGATCCCGTCGGTCGCGCGCAGATCGGCATCCATCTCGCGCACCATCGCCTCGGTCCGGTCCATGGAGGTGCCCTCGGCGAGCTCGACCTCGATATGGAACTGGTCCCGCTCGACGCCCGGGAAAAACTGCGCGGTGAGCCCGCCGAGGCTGATGAAGCCGGTGACCGGAAGCACGAGGGCCAGCATCACCGAGCGGATCGGATTGCGGACGCCCCACCCGATCGTTGCGCGGAAGATGCGCCCGGGCAGCCCTGCCGGAATGCCGTTGCTCCAGCCCTTCGCGTGATCGCCTTCGGGCAGAAGCCATCCGGCAATCGCCGGCGTCACGGTCAGCGCGATGATGAGCGACCAGATCAGCATGAAGACCACCGCCAGCGCGATGGAGCCGACAAAGTCACCAGCGGGGCCGGGCAGCAGGATCATAGGAGTAAAGCTCAGCGCGGTGGTCACGGTAGAGGCTGCCAGAGGCGCCCAGAGCCGCGCGACAGCCTCACCCACCGCATCGAGCCGGGCCATGCCGCGCGCCAGCCGCTGCCGGATAGACATCGTTGACGACGGGGAGGCGGAGCGCGTCGAGACGATCGAGCTGAGTCTGGTCGGTCCGGACGGCGCCCGCCTCGGG
>JBCDBB010000207.1:0-4955 GCA_039184415.1 Pseudomonadota bacterium | reverse complement strand
TGCGGATCACGTTCGTTCGCCGCAATGGCAAAGCCCTGCAGCGCGCCCGATTCCAGGTGCTTCTTGCCCGAGGCAACGTTCAACGACCCCATGTGGATCGCGCCAGACAACAGCGCGGTCATCCGCTCCGCCGTCCCGTCATAGGGAACATAGGAGAACTCAACCCCCATCTTCTGGCTCAGCAGCAGCCAGATGAAGTGCGAGGTCGACCCGAACGTGGCACCGGCCTTGATCGTCCCCGGGTTCTCCTGCGCGAACTTCTTGAAGGACGCGAAATCGTTGAAGGGCGCGTCCGCCGCAGCCCCGATGATATCCGGCGTCGAGGTCAGGTTGGCCACCGGGTCGAACCCGTCAAAGTGGAAATCGATCCGCTTGTTCAGATAGCTCGTCACCGCCGACTGGTGGATGGCGAACAGCGTGCAGCCATCGGGCTTGGCCTTGGCCGCCTGCTTGGCACCCTTGTTGCCGCCCTGTCCCGGCACCGTCACCACCTGGATCTTCGGCGTGATGTCCATGTCGGCAATCGTCTTCTCGAAAATCGAGAACAGCACGTGGGTGCCGCCACCGGCCTTCCAAGGCACGATCAGTTGCGCGGTATCACACGGAATGTCCGCAGCCTGCGCAGGAGCGGCCATCCCAACAGCCATAACCCCTGCCATAGCGGTGCACATCAACTTCTTCATAATATCTCTCCCTGTTGGACCGGTCGCCCGGCGCTGGGACAAGAAGATGAGTGCCCGGGCCAAATGTCAACCAGAGCGCTCTTGAAGAATCAGGCCTTTCCGCCATATGAGCGCGCACGACGCCAACGCACGCGCCTCTGGCGGGGATCTCCCTCCATGTAGCGACGGTAACGTCTCCCTTGGTACTTGGTCGGGACCGGCAAATTCCGGGACCGGGGTCTGTTGGAGATGAGAATGCCTCATGCGCGTGAGTTGGGCGGTGCGCCCGATCTATCGCTGACTGATCTGGAGGCCCGTGCGTGGGCCATGTCCTTCGACCAGCCGACGCTGGTGATGGATCTTGGCCGTGTGGCCGCGCATTACCATGCGCTGGCGGCGGGGCTGGGCCGGGCGCAGATCTTCTATGCGATAAAAGCCAATCCGCACGAAGCGGTGCTGGCGCGGCTGGCCGCCGAGGGGTCTGCGTTCGATGCCGCGTCGCGGGGCGAGATCGAGCTCTGCCTGCGTCTCGGGATCCCCGGGTCTCGGATTTCCTTCGGCAACACCATCAAGCGGGCCTCGGATATCGCATTTGCACACGCAGCCGGGATCACGCTCTTCTCCGCCGACAGTGCCGCCGAGGTCGAGAAGATCGCCGCCAACGCCCCGGGCTCGGAGGTCTGCATCCGCATGCTCGCGCCTGAGACCGACGCCGACTGGCCGCTCACGCGCAAGTTCGGCTGCACGCCGGAGCGCGCGCTGGAGCTGATGGATCTCTGCCGCGCGCGTGGCCTGCGCGCATCGGGCATCTCGTTCCATGTAGGCTCCCAGACCCGCGAGCCCGCCATGTGGCAACCCGTGCTGGATGCAGCGGCGGCGCTTTGGCACGCAGCGCGACGCGCAGGCCACGATCTGGACCTCCTGAACATCGGCGGCGGCTTCCCGGCGACCCACGACACTGCGATCCCCGACCCCACCACCTACGCCAAAACCGTGATGGCGGACGTCGAGGCGCGCTTCGGCCCCGTGCCCCGCATCATGGCCGAGCCCGGCCGTGCCATGGTCGCCGAAGCAGGCGTGATCGCGGCAGAGGTCCTGCTGGTCGACCGCAAGTCCGATCTCGACACCCACCGCTGGGTCTACCTGGATATCGGCCGCTTCTCGGGTCTGGCAGAAACCGAGGGCGAGGCGATCCGCTACAGCTTCGTCACGCAGCGCGATCATGAGCCCATGGGCCCCTGCATCATCGCGGGACCCAGCTGCGACTCGGTGGATGTGCTCTATGAACGCCGCCCGGTCCTACTGCCGATGGGCCTCGCGCCTGGCGACCGCGTCCTGATCCGCAACACGGGTGCGTATACGTCCAGCTATGCGTCGGTCGGATTCAACGGCTTCCCGCCGCTCGCCGTCACAACCATCTGATCGCCCACCTGATCGGCCTGCCCTTTCCACCTTGGGGGGTTCCCGCTAGATAGCGGGACAACCGAGGAACAGGAGAGTACAGGCATGCGCGATCTCGAACTGCCGGGCCGCTCGCCCGCGCACGGCATGAAGGCCATGGCCGCGACGAGCCATACGCTGTCGACCAATGCGGCGATCGACATCCTGCGCGCTGGCGGCAATGCCATGGACGCCGCCATCGCCGCCTGCGCGGTGCAGTGCGTGGTGGAGCCGGGATCGACCGGGATCGGCGGCGATAACTTCTGTCTTTATTGGACCGCTGGGGCAGACGCGCCCGTAGCCTTCAATGGTTCGGGCAAGGCACCGACCGGGGCGACCTGCGAATACTTCGCCGCCGAAGGCATCACCGAGCTGTCTCGCCAACACCCGCATTCCTGCGTGGTGCCGGGAGCCGCCGACGCGTGGTGCCGCCTGAACGCGGACCACGGAAAGCTGCCGCTCAAGGACGTGCTGGCACCTGCCATCGACTATGCCGCCAATGGCTATCCGATCTCCTCGCGCGTGTCGGCGGACTGGGCCTCGGCCGTGGACCTCATGAAGGCCGAGCCCACCATGGCCCGCACCTTCCTGGTGGATGGCGCCTCGCCAAAGGTGGGGGATGTGCACCGCCAGCCGGAGCTTGCGCGGACCATGCAGGCGGTCGCGGACGGAGGGCGCGAAGCCTTCTACACGGGCGAGATTGCCAAAGACATGGTGGACTACCTGCGGGGCCTTGGCGGCCTGCACACCATGGAGGACTTTGCGAACGCGCAAGGCGATTACGTCACCCCGATATCGGCCGACTTCCGGGGCCATCGGGTCTGGCAGTGCCCGCCGAACGGGCAGGGGGTGATCGCTCTCCTGATGCTGAACATCATGTCCGGGGTCGAGGCGGGTGCGACGCCCATCACCACCGATCGCATCCATGCCGAGATCGAGGCCTGCCGCCTCGCCTACACCGCGCGCAACGTCTATTTGGGCGACCCTGCATATGCGGATGTCGACGTGGAAACCCTGCTGAGTGCGGGGTACGCGGACAAGCTCCGCGCCTTGATCAACCCGGCGCGGGCGCGCGATCCGATGCCCGACCCGGATCTGGTTCGCCACAACGACACGGTCTATATCTCGGTGGTGGACGCGGACGGCAACGCATGTTCGTTCATCAATACACTGTTCGAGGGCTGGGGCGCGGGGCTCTGCTCGCCCAATACCGGCGTCGTGTTCACGAACCGTGCGCAGGGGTTCTCGCTGGACACGGCGAAAAGCCCGTTCCCGGACCCGGATCTCGTGCGCCACCGTGACACGGTCTACATCGCCGTCGTCGATGGGGAGGGGAATGCCTGCTCCTTCATCAACACGCTGTTCGACGGCTGGGGCGCGGGCCTCTGCGCGCCGAAATCTGGCGTCGTGCTGACCAACCGGGCGCAGGGCTTCAGCCTCGATCCCGCCAGCCCCAATCGGATCGAGCCCGGCAAACGCCCGCTCCACACCATCATCCCGGCGATGGTCACCAAGGGCGGCAAGGCGGTCATGCCCTATGGCGTCATGGGCGGCGAGTATCAGGCGATGGGGCATATGCAATTCCTCACACGGATGTTCGACTACGGCATGGACATCCAAGAGGCCCAGGACGCCCCGCGCTTCATGGCCGACCCGTTCACCGGAGAGATCGAGATCGAACGCACCGTGCCCGAGGCGATCCGCAATGAGCTCGCTGCAAAGGGTCACAACATCGTGGCGCCAAAGAAACCCATCGGCGGCAGCCAGGCGATCTGGATCGATCCGGAGACGGGCGTCCTCACCGGCGGCTCCGAACCCCGCAAGGACGGTTGCGCCATCGGGTACTGAGCGAATAGGGCGGCGCCCGCTCTGGTGGGCGCTGCCGAGATCCGATAGGCTCGACCCGGTTAAAGCTGTTTCATCAAAGGGTTTGCGATGAGCGGGTACGAAACCGTCTGGGCTACGAAATTCATGAACCACCCGAAGTTCATCTTCTCGGTTCGTGCCGAGGGGATCACAGACCGCCATTCCTTCCATCAAGCATACGATCAGGGGCGGCCAATCAATCCGGCCAACATGCCGTCCCACTTAGTGGTGAAACGTAAGCCGGTGCCGGCAACAGATATTTTCGCAATCCAGAATCGTGTGATGGTCGTGTCAGCGCGGTTGGCGGAGCTGGTGTCCGATTTCGATCTCGGTCCGGCTCCGACACCCGACAATCCGGCGCCGCCCCGGGCAGAATTGCATCCAATGCCGCTCTACGGCCTCGACGGTCAGACCGAGATCGCCAAGGTCGCGTTTCTCCAAGCCAGCAATCACAAAGATGGCTGGGTGCCGGAGGAGAGTCAAATCGACCAGCACTTCGAAAGCGTTGACTTTTACATGGCTGTTTGCGGCCCAAACTCCCTAGCTGTTCGCCGGTCAGCTTTCGCTGGCGCAGACCTCTGGCGCGACCGGCGCCTGCAAGATGTCGTTTTCTTCTCAGACCGTCTCTACCGGGCAATGGCGGATGCCGGAATGACGCGCCTGGACGAAATCCACCCCTGCCGGATGCTGGATTGAACTTATCAGCTCCAAGAGGAGGGCAGCGCCCGACCTGGTGGGTGCGTGGCTCTTGGTCGAGTTGATAGGTGGTGAAAAGAATCGATGCCGTGCTTGCTTCTCGCGGCGTCGCCAAAGCGCCCTCCGGGGAGGTCGGGCGCTGCCCGGTGGTTACCACCGGGCGAAACGGCGCATCTGATCAGCTTCGTCGGTCGATGGGAGAGCCCATCACGATGTAGGAGGTGAGCGAGCTGATGATCCCAAGCTGCCCGATGATCTCGGTATGGAGGTTTTTGTAGGCCGCGAGATCGG
>JBCDBB010000206.1:0-4978 GCA_039184415.1 Pseudomonadota bacterium | reverse complement strand
GTGTGCGGGATGTCCGTCGGGACCGAAGGGTGTTTTCCCCCACACTACCCGCTGCTGGCCAGATAGAAAGGCTTTACCCGCCGCCGCGCCCGGACGGATCCCGGACGGATCCGGGCCCCCGCCCGGTCTCGCCCAAATGAGAGGGCTTTAGCGCAGCGTGGGGCTCACGATTGCAGCGCCTGCGCAAGCAGAGTTGCATAGAGTTCCCGCGCCTCCGCGAGAAGGGCAGGATCAAAGACATCGGTCTCGACCAGGTCGGGGCCGAGGCGAAAGCGGCCCGAGACGTCGAGCCGTCCGGTGCTGAGGTTCAGCGTTTCGGCGAGCGCCTGCATGGTTCGCTGGGGCGCGCTCCGCAATCGATCCTGGTCGACAAGGACGAGAGCCTGACCGTCATTGAGGCGGGCCTCGACCTCGCGGAAGGCGTGGATCCAGTAGTCCAACCAATGGTCTGGCGTGAGTGGGTCGCGGCGGGCCGGGTCGAAGCCACGGAACCCCAGGGGGCGATAATCGAGACCGAATTCGAAATGGCCGATATCCCGCATGTAGCGCCGAACGAAGGGGTCCTCGGCTTGCAGGGTTCGAAAGTTCCTGTGCTGGCGCAGGAGCGACGCGGCATGGCTGTCGGGCCGGCGCAGCGCCACGACAATGCGACATCCCGGAAAAGCGCTCGGCAGGAAGGAGAGCCGCGCTAGGTTGGCGTTGTTCTTGGAGCAGTAGCGCACCGGCGCACCGGGTGCGATCCGTGTGCCGAAGCGCGCCCGCAGAACCTTCGCCATCTGCCGGGTGAGAAAACGCTCTGCATCCGGCTTGCGGTCCCCGGCCGTCCAGAGCTCGATGCGATCGCAGCGCATCTTCTCTGGCCAGTACATCTGCCAGATCACCTCCTCGAACGCCTCCGGGCTGTCGAGGTCGATCGCGAGCCCGTCGCCATGGGCACGCTGGCGCCGTGCGACACTGCGGCGGGCCCCGCCAGCGATCCAGTCCGAGAGCGCCGGTGCGGTGATGAACGGCATGTCCCGATACGTGTGGGTCGCGACGCCAGGCATGTCGGACAGGGCGTTCAGCAACGCGGTCGTGCCTCCCCGCGCGAGCGAAGTGATGAACACGGGCGGGCCCGTCGGTTCGGGGAGCGGTGCTGAAAACAGCCGATCCTCGAGCCAGGAGGCGGCCTTAAGCGGTCCGGCGCCAGAAAAGGCAAGAACGTGAACCATGCGGTCCGATGCCGAGTAGGCCTCGGTGACGGGCGTCGGCGCACCGAGCCGTCTTAGTGCCATGATCAGCAGTGCCGCTCCGAGCGAAACGGCAAGAATGTAGTCGAGCCGCAGCATGAGCGCCGTGACCGCACTGGCATCGATCAGGCCGAGGGCATCGCACAGGAGGATCGGCAAAGCGGCGACCGTGAGCGACAGGGCGAGGCGCAGCGCCAGGGACAGCGACGAGCGGATGAGCGCGAAGCCGGCCCGCCGGACGGCGGCTTCCTTCTCGTCATCGGTGAGGGCGCTGTCGGTGATCGAGGAAAGCCCGGTTTGCGTGGTCGCAAGAGCCGCCCGCGCGACGGTGTCGATCCGTGATACCCAAAGTGCGGCCCCAAACCCCGCGACCGCGATCAATGAGACCGCGATCTCAAGGATCATGTGGTCGGGCTTGCCGTTCGGGATCGCGCGCGGCCGCGCGCCGCTTCTTCAGAGCACGCTTCAGGGGGAACCAGACCATGCCGACCAGCAGCAGCAGCACGCCGACCGCCAGCGCAAGGGTCAGCACGATCGCACCGAGGCCGGCGCCCGGTCCGATATAGGCATAGGCCGGAGCTGGCAGAGCGGCGAGCGTGATACCGGCCCCGGCAGCCATGACTGATGTAGATCTCACATTCCGTCTTTCTGCTCGCCTCGGCGCACACGCCGACCCAGATCCCCTATACACCAAAGCGTCGGCGATTGTCCGATCACTTGCCGCAGCTCCAGTCCGAAACGTCGAAATACTCCCGCGGGTAGGCGCGCGCTTCCGAGATCCGCGCAGCGTGTGTCTCGTCGAAGACGTTGAGATATTCCCAGACGATCTCGTTTGCGCTGTTTGTGATGAACACGCGCCCCGCCTCGGCCTCGGTCACCAGAATGCGCCCGCCCGAAAGCTGCTGGTGCTTGCCTCGCCGGGTGGTGTGGAAGACGGGGTCTTCGCCTTCGCCGAGGAGAATGCGCTCACGCTTGCTGTCTGGCTCGATCGAAACGATGCGGGACGATCCGAGAATGTCGCCGGCCTCCGTGCCGTCGCGGTTGTTGTCGAAGAGTCGGATGGTGCCGTCGGCATGCCAGTCCGGATCGTGATGGCGGACCCAGTTCCCGATATGCCACCACTTCATTCTCAGAGTGTTCGGATCCATCACCAAGATAAGATTGCGGTTGCGCAGGGAAACGAGCAGGTCCCCGCTTGCGAACGCGTCGAAGGCCCCTGCCATGTCCGCCGGAAGCGCCTCGACGTCATTTAGGTGAAAGAGCTCCCTCGGCATATCGGGACGCGATGCCCTGTACGTCCTCGTGTTGGTTCCCCCTGGCAAGGTTAGCAGGCCCATGGCGTCGTTCGACCTGAAAACCTCGATCAGCGAGATGTTCGCGAGGATACGCCCGTCAGGGCCGATCTTCGTCAGGTGGTCTTCTGCGAAAGGAGGCCGGTACAGGCGATCGGCGAGGGCGCTGGCATCGCGGTGCTTGACGGCGGACGAGACCCAGAAGGTTCCGTCCGCATTGCGCTCGATGGAATGATGCGCGGGGGTATCGACCCGCCAGACGACCGCGCCGCACCGGTCGAGCTTCACGAGGGCGATATGATCGATGTTGAAGACGACCGAGCCGTCCGGAAGAGCGACCGCGCCATGGGAGTCGTAATTCCAGTCGATCAAAGGGCGGTTGCTCAGATGCTCAATGCCTTCGGTGAGCGCGCCCGGACTGATCGGCCAGCGATGGACGACGGTGCCATCAAGCTCGACAAGTCTGATCTCGAGACCGCCTTCGAAGAAACCTTGGAGAAGCACATAGTCCGAACCGGCCTCCGCCGCCCGGTGGATTTTCACACCCTGCCCCTCGTAGCGGCGCTTGGTTGTCCAGTGAACGGGGCGAAGCCCGAGAAGGCTTGGGGCGTCGCGCCGGACGAGTTGGACCTGCTCGACGCCGCCTCTGACAAGGCCATATGGCGGAAGTCTTAGTATGGAAAATAGAACTCCCGTGGAGAATGCCAAAAACATAAAAAATATTATGTATAGATACTTTCTCATAGAATTATTCTCCATCTTTTATTACTAGAAAGCGGTCATTTTTGACCAAGCCGTATCTCATCTGTCGCTGCAAGGAGATATCTTACGAGTGGAATGCATATCTACGCCACCCGCTGCGACACCACCGCGGCGTGAGAGCGTGTATCGACAGAGCGGTCTCTGCTCAGGTCAAGCCGCTCATTCGGAGGCCATGGCAGGCGTCCGCATGCCGAGCGTCTGGTGCGGCCCGTAGGAGACCGTGCGCCGCGGCACGCCGAACCAGATACAGAGTTTCGTCAGCGGAACAGTGATGCCGGCGGCGAGACAGCCCTCATGGAGGGTCCGGATCAATTGCCGCTCGCCACTGTCCTCGGAGCAGTGGCGGACAATGGCTCGCCCCGCTCCATGAGGGCCTGCCCTTTTTGCGCGCACGCAGCTCCAACATCGCCCGCGCGTCAAGCCTCCTGAAGGTCCTCGAGCTGTCTCTCATATTGCTGGCGCATGTCGAGCGGATTAGCCTTGAGCGCGTTCTCCAAGCCTTTCCGTGCGGCCTCGACCCACCCTTCGATCCTCCGAGGGCGCCAGGTCATAGGTCCGGCTGGCCGCCGCAACCGTCGTCTTGCCCTGGATGATCTCGATGACGGGCGCGCTCCTCAGCCGATTGCTCCCTGCGATTGAACCCGCAAGCCGGGTAGACGGCGAGGCTGGTCGAGGCCCTCAACGTGCGGTAGCGCGGCGCTTCCGACGTCAGGCCGGCGCGCGCGAGCGTTTCTCAGGGTGCCCAGGCGACCGTGCAGGCCCGGATCACCTCTCTCCGAAGCGCGCGCGCCATCTCTCGCACCGCTCTGCATCCCGCGCGTCATAGGCGTGCAGGGCGTCGGCCGGGCTCATGGCGAACTGCTCTTCGGTGTCCTGCCCGAGCGCGGTCAGGCGCATGGAGTACCAGGCCGTGACGCCGCCACGCGGCGGGGACCCGAACCGTGGATAAGTGGGATCGCCGCCGGCCTCGCTCAGCCAGGTGGTGGCGAGCGAGGGGGTCAGCACCATCGCCCTGGCGAGACCGATGGCATCGGCCGCGCCGTCCCGCACCGCTGCCGCGGCCTGGTCCCGGGTCGCAACCCCCCCGGTCAGCACGATCGGGATCGCCGTGATCTCCTTTGCGCGCCGGGCGAAGTCGGTGAAATAGGGCCCCGACGAGGACGCGCTCTCCGAGCTGGACGCGGCCCCTGGGAAATAGGTGCCGCCGCTGACCTCGATGAGGTCGATGGAGGTGGCGTCGAGCAGGCGCACCACCTCCAAGGCCTCGTCGTTCGTCAGCCCGCCCTCGACCATATCCGACGCGTTGATCTTGATACCGACCGGGAAGGACGGCCCGACCGCCGCCCGCACCGCATCGATGATCGCGCCGATGAGGCGAAAGCGCCGCACGACGGGGCCGCCATAGGCATCGGTCCGGCGATTGAACAGGGGCGAGAGGACCTGGCTGAGCAGAAAGCCGTGGCCGGCGTGGATCTGGACCCCGCCGAACCTGGCGGCGCGCGCCAGGGCCGCCGACCGGGCATAGGTGTCCGGCAAGGCATGGATGTCCTCCCGGGACAGGCCGTCACATCGCAGCCCGTGGACGTCGAGCGGAGACGGCCCGCGCGGGGTGCTGATCGGCGCATGGGCAAGCGCGCCGGCATGACCGAGCTGTGGCCAGATCTGCGCCCCGCCGGCTGACCCGCGCTCGGCCAG
>JBCDBB010000205.1:0-5243 GCA_039184415.1 Pseudomonadota bacterium | reverse complement strand
GGTGGTCTCGCTGACCATCTCGGCGGCCATGAACGTCTACAACGAACGCGTCAAGCTGAGGGAGCGGTGAGATGAGCGATACCGGCAGCCATGGCGTCGCCTTTGTCAGGAAGACCGAGATTCCTCCCAGCCCGCCGCCGCCTAGCCAGACGGGTGCGATCAAGTGGATGCGCGAGAACCTGTTCTCGTCGGTCAGCAACAGCATCCTCACCCTGGTCAGCCTCTTTCTGATCTATCAGCTGCTGGCGAGCCTGCTGCCCTGGTTTACCGGTGCGGTCTGGACGGCAAACAGCCTCAATGAGTGCCGCGAGCTTGGCGAGGGCGCCTGCTTTGCGGTGATCAACGAACGCTTCAACCAGTTCGTGTTCGGCTTTTACCCCAGCGACCAGTACTGGCGACCCGTGCTGACCTTCTTGCTGATGCTGGGTGCGCTGGCCCCGCTTCTGTTCCCGAAGGTGCCCCGGCAGGCGCTTTGGCTGAGCGTCCTGTTTCCCCTGATCGCCTATACGCTCCTTTTTGGCGGCACGATCTGGGGACCGTTGGGTGTCCTGGTCAGCTTCGTCATCGGGGCGCTGATCATACAGCGCGGCGCTGGTCTGCTCGGCGGTGCAGGGGCCGTGATCGTGGGAGCGCTGGTGACGGTTCTGCTGCTGCTCTTTGCGGTGTCCCGCATTGACGGCGCAATCACGACCACGATTGCCGATCTGCGCGTGGCGGGCTTCGCACAGGAGCTTGAAACCAGGATCGAAGCGGCCCCGGCCGACGAGAAGCCGGCGCTGGAGCGGCTTCAGGAGAGCATCGCGGCCCTGCCCGAGCGCGAGGCCGAACTGGACGCCCTGCGCGACGAGCTGGGGACGCTCTATGATGCGGTCCCGTCGGATATCCTGCGCTATCCCAGCCCGGCCCGCGTGCCGGACGGCATGGCGACTGAGGCGGAGCTGGCAGCGCTCGACGCCTACCAGACCGCCAGAGGCCGTGCCGAAACGCTCGGGACCCAGATCTGGTCGGTCAAGTATCGCGTCGGTCTGGTCGGGCTCCAGCCCGTATCCTCCGACGATTTCGGCGGCTTCATGCTGGTTCTGATCATCGGGATCACGGGTATCGCGGCCTCGCTGCCGATCGGCATCCTGCTCGCGCTGGGTCGGCAGTCGAAACTGCTGATCGTCAGCGCGCTCTGCGTGGGCTTCATCGAGTTCATTCGCGGCGTGCCTCTGATCACCCTGCTCTTCGTGGCTTCGACGCTGCTCAACTACTTCCTGCCGCCGGGCACTGCGTTCGACCTGCTCTTGCGGGTTCTGATCCTCGTGACGCTGTTTGCGTCCGCCTACATGGCGGAGGTTATCCGCGGCGGGCTTGCGGCCCTGCCCAAGGGGCAGTTCGAAGCCGGCGATGCCCTGGGGCTCGACTACTGGAAGTCGATGCGGCTCATCATTCTTCCTCAGGCCCTGAAAATCTCGATCCCCGGCATCGTGAACACCTTTATCGGGCTCTTCAAGGACACCACGCTTGTGGCCGTGATCGGTCTACTCGATCCGCTCAAGGGGATCCCGGAGGCCATTCGCGGAAATTCCGAATGGCAGGGCATCTACTGGGAGTTCTTCGCCTTCGTTGGGCTCTTCTTCTTCATCTTCTGCTACGGGATGTCGCTTTACTCGCAGCATCTCGAGCGGCAGCTTAAAACCGATCATCGATAGGGAGCACCGGCATGGCCAATATCGAACTGTCGAAAGAGACCAATCCGTCGGGCATGACCGTTTCGGACGAGATCGCGGTCCAGATCGTCAATCTCAACAAATGGTATGGCGACTTTCACGTGCTGCGCGACATCGACCTGACGGTCAATCGTGGCGAACGGATCGTGGTCTGCGGTCCTTCGGGGTCCGGGAAATCGACCCTGATCCGCTGCATCAACCGGCTGGAAGAACATCAGCAGGGCAAGATCGTGGTCGACGGAACCGAACTGTCGAGCGACCTCAAGAACATCGACAAGATCCGGTCCGAAGTCGGCATGGTGTTTCAGCACTTCAACCTGTTTCCGCATCTGACGATCCTGGAGAACTGTACCCTCGCGCCGATCTGGGTCCGCAAGGTTCCCAAGAAGGAAGCTGAGGATACGGCGATGCACTTCCTGACCAAGGTCAAGATCCCCGAACAGGCCGGCAAGTATCCCGGCCAGCTATCGGGCGGTCAGCAGCAGCGCGTGGCCATTGCCCGGTCGCTGTGCATGCGGCCCCGGATCATGCTTTTCGACGAGCCGACCTCGGCGCTCGATCCGGAGATGATCAAGGAGGTGCTCGACACCATGATCAGCCTGGCCGAGGAAGGCATGACGATGATCTGCGTGACCCATGAGATGGGGTTTGCCCGCCAGGTCGCGAACCGGGTGATCTTCATGGATCAGGGCCAGATCGTGGAGCAGAACGAGCCCGAGGCCTTCTTCCTCAACCCGCGCTCGGACCGCACCAAGCTCTTCCTCAGCCAGATCCTGGGGCACTGACAGACAGCATTGCGGCGGCGCTGGCCCCCCGGCGCTGCCAATCGCCAAACCTGCGCCCACCGCGGGCCCGAGCGACCACAGGTTGCCCAGGACGTCTTGGCCCCGGCCTCTTCGCTTCAATGACGGCAGGATACCCCGGTCAGGGGCGGATGCGGCTGTAACGCCTCAGACCAGCTCTTTGGGCGCCGCAAAGCTGCGGAACTCGCCCAGCCCGAATTCGGCGTCTTCCCAATCATCCGCCTCGAACTCGATGATCGCGGCCGCCGCGGTGGGAAACTTCTTAAAGGCGCGCGCGCAGGATGCGGGAACCGTGCCATTGGCAAGCTTGCGCGCAAAGCTGGATATGCCCGGCTGATGTCCGACCATGACCACGGTCTCGGCCTCGCGCGGGACATGCCGCAGCACGGTCAGCATCGTGTCGGGGTCGGCCATATAGAGGCGTTTTTCGGATTTCGGCTCGGGAACGGTCGGGATCTGGGCGCTGATCCGCTCCCATGTCTCGATGCAGCGGCGCGCGGGCGACATCGCCACAAAATCCGGGCGCATGCCTTTCTCGGCAAGCCAGGCTCCGGTCACCGGCGCACTGAGCCGTCCCCGCTCGTTGAGCGGACGGTCGAAATCATCCAACTCCGGGTCGGACCAGGACGATTTCGCATGTCTGACGAGAACCAGACGTTTCATGGGTCAACTGTTTGTTAACCCGTAACGGCCGGTCAAGCGGATTTCGATTTATCCACAGGCTTGTCCACGGCTTTTGTTGGGCTGGCGGGCGCGTTGCCGCGCAAGAAGGCGTCCATGTGGCGGGCCGCTTGCTGCGGCACGGGGCTCCACTCCGCGCCCGCTGGACAGGCATGACGCACCGCACAGCCCTGGGCGAGGCAGCTTGCCGCGCCCTCGCCAGACAAGTACGTGCTGCAGGCCGGCACGTCATAGGTGCCGCTGGCAAAGGCCGACACCGGACAGGCGCTTTCGCAGGGGCGCCCCTCGCAGGCCAGGCAGGGTGCGTCCTGCGGAGGCGTCGGAAGCGCCAGCCGTTCGGGCAGCGCCAGAACGCCCCGGCAGGAAAACCAGAGCCCGGCGCGGGCATGCACCAACATGCCCACGGGCGAGGGCCAGGCCCAGCCGCTGGCCACGGCCCAAGAGATCACCGGCAGCCAGGGTGGCCCGTCGAAAGGAAAGAGCGCGTTGCCCCCGAGGCTCTGCGCCAGGGCCCCGACGACCCGGCGCGACCAGCGATCGATGGGATGCGGCTGACCATCGGCGGCCTCGGGCGCACGGGCAAAGACCCCTTCCCAGCGCGGACCGTTGGGTCCCAACAGAACCAGGGTGCCGGTCTCTGGCGCAACCGCCGTATCGGCAGGGGGATGCAGCGCGCCCATCACCGCCAGCCCATATTCGGCCGCCGCGTCTTCGACGGCAGACAGCCCGCTCATGCGCGGATCATGCTGCCGGCCCCGTGCTCGGTGAAGAGCTCGAGCAGCACCGCATGCGGCGCGCGGCCGTCGAGGATCACGACAGCGCCCACCCCATCAGCAAGCGCGGCCAGGGCAGTCTGGGTCTTGGGGATCATCCCGCCGGCAATCACCCCCTCCTCGGTCAGGGCTTCGACCTCGGCGCGCGACAGCTTGGTGAGCACCGCGCCCTCGGCATCCTTGACGCCCGCGACATCGGTCAGCAAAAGCAGGCGTTCGGCCCGCATGCCGCCGGCAATGGCCCCGGCGAAGGTGTCGCCATTGACATTGTAGGTCTCGCCGTCGCGACCGGCGCCCACGGGCGCCAGCACAGGGATGAAATCGCTCTGCAGAAAGGTCCGCAGCACTTCGGTATGGGTCTCGACCGGCCTGCCGACCAGGCCCAGATCCAGCACCTTTTCGATGCGGCTTTCGGGATCGCGCACCTTGCGTGTCGCCCGCTCACAGATCACCAGATTGGCATCCTTGCCCGACAGGCCCACCGCCTTGCCACCCTCGGCATTGATCGCCTGCACGATGCGCTTGTTGATGCGGCCCGAGAGCACCATCTCGACGACCTCGACGGTGGCCTCATCGGTCACCCGCAGGCCGGAGACGAATTCCGACCGGATCGCCAGACGCTCCAGCATCTCGCCGATCTGCGGCCCGCCGCCATGCACGATGACCGGGTTCACATTGCACTGCTTCATCAGCACAACGTCGCGGGCAAAGGCCGCCATGGTGCGATCGTCGCCCATCGCATGGCCGCCCAGTTTGATCACCACCGTCGCCCCGTCATAGCGCCGCAGATAGGGCAGCGCCTCGCTCAACGTGCGTGCCGTCGCAATCCAGTCGCGTTTCATGGCAACCGATCTCTCCATCGCGCGATCCCCTTTACCCCTTGCTCCATATCGTGTGGGTTGGCGGAGGGAAAGTGCCGCGCCCGGCCGCGCAGTGGCGCCCTGGATGTGGATCCGGCGCGGCGCTAGACCGCGCTGATGCTGCAAATCGCGGCGCGCAAATCGGCGATGCCGCCGCCCTTTTGCGATGAGGTGGCAATCATCTCGGGATAGGTCGCCGGGTGGCGCGCGAGATCCGCTGCAACCTGATCGGCGACGCGCGACAGCCCCCCGGGTTTGAGCTTGTCGGTCTTGGTCAACACCACCTGAAAGCTCACAGCCGCGCTGTCCAACAGCGCCATGATCTCGTGATCGACCGGCTTCACCCCATGCCGGCTGTCGATCAAGAGATAGGCGCGGCGAAGGCTCGGACGTCCGGCCAGATAGCCCTTCAGG
>JBCDBB010000204.1:0-5343 GCA_039184415.1 Pseudomonadota bacterium | reverse complement strand
GTCTTATCCCCGAATTCGTCGGCCGCCTGCCAGTGATCGCGACACTGACCGACCTCGATGAAGATGCGCTGGTGACGATCCTGACGGAGCCCAAAAACGCTCTGGTGCGCCAGTATCAGCGTCTCTTCGAGCTCGAAGACACTAAGCTTACTTTCACCGATGACGCGCTCTCCGGCATTGCCAAGCGCGCGATCGAGCGCAAGACCGGCGCCCGCGGCCTGCGGTCGATCATGGAGGACATCCTGCTCGATACCATGTTCGACCTGCCCGGAATGGACAGTGTGGCCGAGGTTGTCGTCAATGAAGAGGCTGTGACCTCGGATGCCTCGCCGCTTCTGATCTATGCGGACCGCAAGGAAGAGCCGGTGACGGCCAGCTAGGGCATCCGCGTCGCGGGGTCCATTTGCCGCTCTGGACCGGATCGGGCAATAGGGCCATACCCACAGACGTCGTAACCCGTTTGGAGAGACCACCATGGGCCTTGCCGAGACGCTGACGCGCGCCGTGACCTGGTGGAACGGCCAGACACTGGGAACGCAGCTTTTCACCGCCCGCCATGGTGTGAAGGTCGGCGAGGATGCGCAAGGCAACCTGTTCTACAAAACCGCCGACGACGGCCGCCGCTGGGTAATCTATAACGGTGAGGCCGAGGCCAGCCGGATAGACCCGGACTGGCACGGCTGGCTGCACCGCACCTGGGACGAACCGCCGACGGACAAACCGCTCGTGCACAAGGCTTGGGAAAAACCGCACCGTGAAAACCTGACCGGAACAGATCTCGCCTACGCCCCGCCCGGATCGATCCGCCGGATCGAACCCGAGGACCGGCGCGACTACGAGGCGTGGAGCCCGGACGGACCGTGAGGCAAGGGTATGGCATATAATCCAACCGAACTGGCGGTGGGCGCCGCCGTTCTGGCCGTCGCAGGCGGATTTCTGGCTTTCGCGGTGACAACCGTGGGGGGGACCTCGTCCCGGGGCGGGTATGAACTGACCGCGAGCTTTCGCTCCGTCGAAGGTGTTAACGTCGGCACGGATGTGCGGCTGGCCGGGGTCAAGGTCGGATCGGTGGCCGCGATCACGCTGGACCCCGAAAGCTTCCGGGCAGACACAACCCTGGCGCTCCGCCAGGATGTCCCGCTGCCCGATGACAGTGCGGTTGTCGTCGCGACCGAGGGGCTCTTGGGCGGCACATATCTTGAGGTTCTGCCCGGCGGTTCGCCCTTTAACTACGAACCGGGCGCCGAGGTGGCCGACACCCAAGGTACCGTCAACATCATCTCGCTGTTGTCCAAGTTTGTTTCGGGTGTCGAATGAGCAGTTTCCTCGCCTTGCTGGCGGTGGCGAGCCTGGTGCCGGTTCAGGTCGCGGCGCAGAACCCGGAGGACCTGGGCGTGCAAAACCCGGCGCAGGGCGACGCGGTTGCGAGCGCGCCAGGGGCAACCCTCCGCAGCCTTGATCGTCTGTCAGGGGAGTTCTTCGATATCGACTTGCGGGTCGGTGAACGTGCCGAGTTGGGCAAGCTGGAGATCCGACTGACGGACTGCCGCTATCCGGCCGAAAACCCCTCGGGCGACGCCTATGCCTATCTGTCGATCACCGATCAGGTCACCGGCGGTCCGCTCTTCCAGGGCTGGATGATAGCGTCTTCGCCCGCGCTGAACGCGCTTGATCACATGCGCTATGACGTCTGGGTGTTGCGCTGCAGCACTTCCTGACCGGTCGGCGCGGCGATTTCACTATCGAACTCGACTGATTTGCGCAGCGCGCGCGCCAATCGCCGGTGATACTCCACACGCGTGATTTCCACCGCACCAAGCCGAGCCAAATGCGGCGTGATGAATTGGGTGTCGAACAGGCTGAACGCGCAAGTCCGGAGGCGGTCGACAAGATAGGCCAGCGCGATCTTCGACGCGTCGCTGCGATCCGAGAACATGCTTTCGCCGAAAAACGCGCCCGAAAGCGCCACGCCATACACCCCGCCGACAAGGCTGCGCCCCTCCCACACTTCGACGGAATGGGCGAACCCCAGTTCGTGAAGCTGCAGATAGAGATCGAAGATCACCTCGTTGATCCAGGTCTCCTCCCGTCGCGCACACCCCTCAAGGACCGGACCGAAGGCGCGATCGAAACTGATGGCGAACGGATCCCGACGCAGTTTGCGCGCGAGCGAGCGCGAGATGTGAAAGCCATCGAGCGGCATGACCCCACGCCGCCGCGGGTCGACCCAGAATACATCGGGATCGTCACGGGTTTCGGCCATGGGAAACACTCCCATGGCATAGCCTCTGAGCAGCAACTCGGGTGTCAGCTGGCCTGTTTCCATTCCGGGCGTGGTCCCTCTCTCCGCCACCGAGTAAATCTGGTTTTGCGGAGAATAGCTAAGGGTTTACGCCCAATTGGACCTGTTCAATCTTCGAATGTCTCGGCCAGCCAATGCTCGAGCCAGTGGATCGAATAGTCGCCGCTGCGGATATCGGGCTCGTCCAGAAGCGCCGGAAAGAGCGGCACGGTGGTGTCGACTCCGTCGACGATCAGTTCGCCCAAGGCGCGCGACAGACGGGCCAGGGCTTCAGGACGGTCGCGGCCATGGACGATCAGCTTGGCGATGAGACTGTCGTAGTAGGGCGGGATCGAATAGCCGTTATAAAGCGCTGAGTCCATGCGCACGCCCAACCCGCCGGGCGCATGATAGGCATTGATGGTGCCGGGACAGGGGCTGAACTGGGGCAGTTTTTCGGCGTTGATACGCACCTCGATCGCGTGGCCCTGGGGGATGAGCGTCTCCTGCAGCACCGACAAGGGCAAACCGGCGGCGATGCGGATCTGTTCGCGGACGAGATCGACGCCATAAACGGCCTCTGTCACAGGGTGCTCCACCTGAAGCCGCGTGTTCATCTCGATGAAGTAGAACTCGCCATTCTCGTAGAGAAACTCGATCGTCCCGGCGCCGGAATAGTGGATGCGGGCGACCGCATCGGCGCAGATTTGACCGATCTTGGACCGGGTCATCGTGTCGAGTGCCGGGCTCGGGGCCTCCTCCAGCACCTTCTGGTGGCGGCGCTGGAGTGAACAGTCCCGCTCGCCCAGATGAACCGCATTGCCCCGTCCGTCGCCGAAGACTTGAACCTCGATATGGCGCGGGGTGGTGAGGTATTTCTCCAGATAGACCGCGTCATTTCCGAATGCGGACTTCGCCTCGCTGCGGGCCGATTGAAACGCAGTCGCCATCTCCGCCGCGCTTTTGGCGAGTTTCATCCCTCGTCCGCCGCCGCCTGCCGTGGCCTTGACGATGACCGGATAGCCGATCTCGGCCGCGATACGCTCGGCTTCGGCCAGGGTCGGAACCTCGCCGTCGGAGCCGGGCACGCAGGGCACCCCGAGCGCGCGCATGGTTTCCTTCGCAGTGATCTTGTCGCCCATCGTGCGGATATGCTCTGCTGAGGGCCCGATGAAGATGAGGTCGTGATCCTCGACCACCTGGGCAAAGCTCGCATTCTCCGACAGGAACCCATAACCGGGGTGGATCGCCTCGGCGCCTGTGATTTCGCAGGCCGAGATGATCGCCGGCGCCAGCAGATAGCTCTGCGCACCGGGTGGCGGACCGATACACACGGATTCGTCGGCCATACGCACATGCATAGCGTCGGAATCCGCTGTTGAATGGACCGCAACACTGCTGATGCCCATTTCACGGCAGGCGCGGACGACGCGGAGCGCGATTTCCCCCCGGTTCGCGATCAGGATCTTGCTGAACATCGGCGCGGCTCAGTCCAGAATGACAAGAGGGGCACCGAATTCGACCGGCGCGCCGTCCTCGACGAGGACACGGCGGACCACACCGTCCCTCGGCGCCGGGATCTGGTTCATGGTCTTCATCGCCTCGACGATCATCAGGGTCTGGCCCTTGCTCACCGTGCTTCCAGCCTCGATGAACGGGTCGGCGCCCGGTTCGGCTTGCATATAGACCGTGCCGACCATCGGCGAGGTTACCGCACCGGGATGGCGCGCGGGATCCTCGGGCGCGTCACTTACGGTTTCGGCTTCGACCGGTGGGGCTATGACAGGGGCCGCTGCAGGCGCCGCAACCATCGCCGATGCCGGCGCCGCGACGGGTGTCGCATGGCGGGCGACGCGCACGTTCAGGCTGTCATTGTCGCCATAGTCCCGGTGCACCTCCAGTTCGCTCAGGTCGTTCGCCTTCAAGAGGTTCGCGAGCGCTTGAATGAAGGCCACGTCGGCGTCATGGCGGGTGTCGGTCATGGAATCCTCATTGTCTTCGAGGCTTGCGCCTGGTCCGCCGGTCCTACACGGAAGGTTCGGCGGTGAAAAGCTGTGCGTCCTAAGCGGACATGCGCATTGTTTCTGATTCTCGGAACAGTCAAGCTTGATTTTTCCTGCAGTTGCCGCGAGGGTAAATTTGCAACGGGGTCGCTGCCCCTTTTGTGTGCTGGTTTCCCCTGTTCCTGCGGCCCGCCACCTGCCGGCCCGTCTGTGCCCCCTCTGTTTTGTCCGCTTGAGAGGCTTTTGATGCCGAACACACCTCAGACCGCCGGTATCGTCAACGCACGTTTGCCGGAGTCGCTGCTCGGCAAGAATTTTGCCGATATCAACGGACCATTTCAATCGGACGAGGCCATTCTAGCTGCGGATCAATGCTATTTCTGCCACGACGCGCCCTGCGTCGCTGCCTGTCCAACAACGATCGATATCCCGCTTTTCATTCGCCAGATCCAGACCGGACAGCCGGCCGCTGCGGCGCGCACGATCTTTGACCAGAACATCCTCGGTGGCATGTGCGCCCGGGTCTGTCCCACCGATATTCTGTGCGAAGGTGCCTGTGTGCGCGAAACGGCCGAAGGCAAACCGGTCGAGATCGGCAGGCTTCAGCGCTACGCGACTGATGCGATGATGCAGTCCGAGACGCACCCCTACAGCCGCGCGCCAAACACCGGCTGCCATGTCGCGGTGGTGGGCGCAGGGCCTGCCGGGCTTGCCTGTGCGCACCGGCTGGCGATGTATGGTCACCGCGTGACGCTGCTTGATGCGCGCGAAAAACCCGGCGGGCTCAACAAATATGGCATCGCCGCCTACAAGATCCCCGACGGGTTCGCCCAGACAGAGATTGACTGGCTGCTTCGGATCGGCGGCATCGAGGTTAAGACAGGGATGCGACTGGGGCGGGAACTGTCCCTTGCCGAACTGCGCGAGGATCATGATGCGGTTTTCCTTGCGATCGGGCTGACCGGTGTGAATGCGCTGCGCTCCGAGGGCGAAGAGCGCGACAATGTCCACGACACGGTCGATTTCATCGCGGATCTGCGCCAGGTGCCGAACAAGCGC
>JBCDBB010000203.1:0-5423 GCA_039184415.1 Pseudomonadota bacterium | reverse complement strand
TATCGGATGAGCGACGTCAAGCGACAATGCATGGAGGGCCAAATTCAGGAGCGGTCGCGGGTCCGAGTCCTCCGGCCGACACGCACCCCGTGGCGGGATTGTTGTCGGCCGTGTCCCCCACCATCAGGAGCGCGCCTTCGCCATAGGCGCCGCCGACCATGAAGCCTGCCGAACCGATCAGCGGCATCACCAGCATGCCGGATGCGCGATTGGCGAGCGCCTGGGTTTCAGGATAGGTCTGGTACATTAGGCTCAGGGTGTTCTGAACCCGCGAATCGATGATCTGACCGCCGGTCGAGCCGACGGAATTGTCGCAAGCGGCGAGGACGAAGGCTGCGCCTCCGGCCAGGATGCCGCGCCGTGTGAATTGGGTCATGCTCTGCCTCGGGTCATGTTTTCTTGGGTTTTGGCATTTTTGCCTTGCGCGGCACGATACGCGAGACCGACACACTTGTCACGGCCAAGCCGCGGTGGTCACGCGTTTAGCAGGCGCGCCGCCCGGGGCGCGTAATAGGTGAGAATCCCGTCGCACCCGGCGCGCTTGAAAGCCCTCAGCGTCTCCATCATGACCGCGTCGCCGTCGATCCAGCCCTGCGCCGCTGCAGCCTCGATCATCGCGTACTCACCGGACACCTGATAGGCGTAGGTCGGCGCGCCAAAGGCGTCCTTTACCTCCCGGCAGATGTCGAGATAGGCCAGCCCGGGTTTGACCATGACCATGTCGGCACCTTCATCGAGATCGCGCGCGATCATCCGCAGCGCCTCGGCGCGGTTGGCAGGGTCCATCTGGTAGGTTTTCTTGTCGCCCTTCAGCGCCCCGGAGGCACCGACCGCATCCCGGAACGGACCGTAGAAGCCGCTGGCATACTTCGCCGAGTAGCTCATGATCGTGACGTCGCAATGGTCGGCATCCTCCAGCGCGTCGCGGATCGCGCCGATCCGGCCATCCATCATGTCAGACGGTCCCAGAATGTCCGCGCCTGCGTCGGCCTGGGCCATCGCCATGCGGACCAGCGCGGCCACCGTCTCGTCATTGACCACATGGCCGTCACGGACGATCCCGTCATGGCCGTTGGCGTTGTAAGGGTCGAGCGCGATATCTGTCATCACCGCCAGACCCGGAACCGCCGCCTTCAATGCCCGGATTCCCCGGTTCGTCAGATTGTCCGGGTTCCAGGCTTCCTCGCAGAGCTCGGTTTTCAGCGCCGGATCGGTATAGGGAAACAGGCAGATCGCTGGAATCCCCAGATCCAAAGCCTCATGCGCCGCCGGTACGAGCCGGTCGATCGACCGGCGCATGACGCCGGGCATGGACGGGATCGGCTGCTCGACAGCATCGCCGTCGCACAGAAATACCGGCCAGATTAGATCATGGGCACTCAGGTGGGTTTCGCGCACGAGATCGCGCAGGGCGGGGGTACGGCGCAGACGGCGGGGACGGGTGCGAAAATTCAGGCTGTGGTCGGCTTGCATGGGCCTTGTCATGTGGCGAAAAGCTGTGTCAGCCGGTGCTGACACGGGCGTCCGGCAATCTCAAGCCTAGGAATTCGCGGCGCGCCGGTCTAGCAGGACCGAACCTGCCTGCCTGCGATGGACAACCCTCAGTGCCCTACAGCGTTCTCGACCTGATCGATCTCCGGTCCTTTTCCAGCCTCTGGTACTGGGTCCTTGTGGCGCTGACCTGGGCACGCGTGACCCAGACACCGCTCGGCGTGCCCTATGACATGGTCGAACGGGCCGCCACGTCTGCCGCGGCGGGGGAGGATCTGCTTGCAATGGCGCGGATCCAGGTGCGTCGCCGGCGGACGATGGCGACGCGGCAGGGCGCCTTTCTGGTCGGTCTCTGGGCATTTCTTCTGAGCATTCTGATCGGGCTAACCTTCTGGTATGGAAGCGAACTGGCGTTTTCCGTCCTGCTCTTGGCGGCGCCCTTGGCCTGGGTGAACTGGATGAGCCAGCGGGCGGCCCGCGATCTGGCGGTAACCGGACCGGATGTCGATATTGTACGGCTCCGGCTGCGGCGGCTGAAACGGTGGATTCAGGCCGGCGCGCTTGTCACCGTCTTCATCACAGCCGTCGTGGGAATGTACTACAACCTGGTGAATGCCAGTTTCTAGGATCTGACCGTTGCGGCCGGGTTGACAGCGCGGATGCGACGGGTAGCTGATCGCGTCCACGCAATCGGACTCTGGGCAATCGGACGGCGGGCAACAGGGCGCGGAGGGTTTAGGACGATGGCAGACCAGAGCGAAAAGCGCACGGTCGGTGGTGCGCCGGAAGGGTTCGACGCCCTGCTGATTCTGCAGGAGATCACCCGTACCGCAGGACCCGTCATTCATATCGCGAGGGACGACCGCCGGCTCAGCGCGCTTCAGGCGGCCCTTGCGTTCTTCGCGCCGCAAATGCCGGTGATCGTCTTTCCCGCCTGGGACTGTCTGCCCTATGATCGCGTGTCGCCGCGCCCGGACATCACCGCGGCCCGCATGGCGACGCTGGCGACACTCACCCACGCCCGGCCTGAACGGTTCGTGCTGCTGACCACGCTGGCCGCGGCTCATCAGCGGGTCCCGTCCCGTGCGACACTCAAGGACGCGGCCTTCCGCGCCGACGTCGGAAAGCGCATCGATGAGGCCGCGCTTAGAGCGTTTCTCACCCGTATGGGCTTTGCTCAATCGCCGACCGTGACAGAGGCCGGCGATTTCGCCGTGCGCGGCGGTATCATCGATATCTATCCTCCGGGGGAGTCGGGTCCGGTGCGCCTCGATCTCTTCGGCGATGTGCTGGACGGGGCGCGGCGGTTCGATCCGGTGAGCCAGCGCACGACGGAACCGCTGACCCGTGTCGAGCTTGCGCCGGTGTCCGAGGTCATCCTGGACGAGGCCGCCATCCGCCGCTTTCGCCAGACCTACCGGATCGAGTTCGGGGCCGCCGGCACGGACGATCCGCTCTATGAAGCGGTCAGTGCCGGACGCAAACATCAAGGTGTCGAACACTGGCTGCCATTTTTTCAGGATGATCTGGAGACGCTCTTCGACTATCTGCCGGACGCGCCTGTCAGCCTCGACGACCAGCTCTTGCCCGCGCTCGACAGCCGGTGGGAGGGGATCGCCGATCAGTACCAGGCCCGGCTCGAGGCGATGACCGCCAAGGGTCGCATGGAGAGTGTCTACAAGCCCTGTCCGCCCGAGCGGCTCTATCTCGACCCGGCGGGGTTCGAGACCGTGCTGGAGGGTCGCCGGCGGCGCCAGTTCCACCCGCTGGCCCAGTCCGGCGGGCCGGGTGTCACCGATGCGGGCGGGCGGATCGGACGGAACTTCTCGCCCGAGCGCCAGCAGGAAAAGGTGAACCTTTTCAGTGCGCTGGCGGCGCATGTAAAAGACCGCCGCACCGCGGATGCTGTTGTGATCGCCAGCTACTCCGAAGGCGCGCGCGAGCGGCTCCGCGGTCTCTTGGCGGACGAAGATCTGATCGACCCTCAAGAAATCAAGGACTTCCGGGACGTTGCTGAGGCGCCGGGCGGTGTCTATCTGGCGGTCTGGCCGCTGGAGGCGGGCTTCACGGCGCCCGCGGAAAAAGGCGGTCTGACCGTCATCTCCGAGCAGGATGTGCTCGGCGACCGGCTCATCCGTGCGCCCAAGAAACGCAGGCGCGCCGAGAACTTCCTCACCGAGACGCAGAGCCTCAGCCCAGGCGATCTGGTCGTCCATGTCGATCACGGTGTGGGGCGCTACAAGGGGCTCGAGGTGCTTCAGGCCGCCGGTGCGGCCCATGACATGTTGCACCTGGAATATGCCGAAGGCGCGCGGCTCTATCTGCCGGTCGAGAATATCGAGCTTCTGTCGCGATTTGGCCATGAGGAGGGGCTCCTCGACCGTCTTGGCGGTGGGGCATGGCAGGCCAAGAAGGCCAAGCTCAAGCAACGCATCAAGGAGGTTGCCGACCGGCTCATTCGGGTCGCGGCGGAGCGCGCGCTGCGCAAGGCGCCGATCATGGAGCCGCCGCCGGGTATGTGGGACGCCTTCTGCGCGCGCTTTCCCTATCAGGAAACCGACGATCAGCTGTCGGCCATCGCGGATGTGTTGGAGGACATGCATGCCGGGACACCCATGGACCGGCTGATCTGTGGCGATGTCGGGTTCGGCAAAACCGAGGTGGCGATGCGTGCGGCGTTCGTTGCGGCGATGTCCGGGATGCAGGTGGCCGTGATCGCGCCCACGACGCTCCTTGCCCGGCAACATGCCCAGAGCTTTGGCGAGCGCTTTCGGGGGTTTCCTCTGGAAGTCCGGTCGCTCTCGCGTTTCGTGCCCGCGAAGGAGGCTGCGCAAACCCGTGAGGGGCTCGCCCGCGGCACCGTGGATATCGTCATCGGCACCCATGCACTGCTCGCGAAATCCGTTCGATTTCAGAACCTTGGCATGCTGGTTATTGATGAGGAACAGCGCTTTGGCGTGACGCACAAGGAACGGCTTAAGCAGCTTCGCTCGGACGTGCATGTCTTGACCCTCACAGCGACGCCGATCCCGCGCACGCTGCAGATGTCGCTCGCTGGCGTGCGCGATCTGTCGATCATCGGCACGCCCCCCGTCGACCGGTTGGCCATCCGCACCTATGTCAGCGAATTCGACGGTGTCACCATCCGCGAGGCGCTGCTGCGCGAGCATTACCGGGGCGGGCAGAGCTTCATCGTCGTCCCCCGCATCAAGGATCTGCCGGAGCTTGAAGACTTCCTGCGCGATCAGGTGCCCGAGGTCAGCGTCGTCATTGCCCATGGCCAGATGGCGGCAGGCGAGCTCGATGACCGGATGAACGCCTTCTATGACGGTAAGTACGGCGTTTTGCTGGCCACCACGATCGTGGAAAGCGGGCTCGACATTCCGACGGCCAACACGATGGTCATTCATCGCGCCGACCGGTTCGGACTGGCGCAGCTTTACCAGATCCGCGGCCGGGTCGGGCGGTCCAAGACCCGCGCTTATGCCTATCTGACGACGAAGCCGCGCGCCCCGCTCACGCCCCAGGCCGAGAAACGTCTGCGCGTGCTGGGCAGTCTCGACAGCCTTGGTGCGGGATTCACCCTGGCCAGTCAGGATCTGGATATCCGCGGTGCGGGCAACCTTCTGGGCGAGGAGCAATCCGGCCAGATGCCGGATGTCGGCTATGAGCTGTATCAGCAGATGCTGGAGGAGGCCGTAGCCAAGATCCGATCCGGCGAAGCCGAGGGTCTGCCCGAAGAGGACGGTCAATGGGCGCCGCAGATCAATCTCGGCGTCCCCGTGCTCATCCCCGAAGACTATGTGCCGGATCTGGATGTGCGGCTGGGGCTTTATCGTCGGCTGAGTGGTCTGGCGACCAAGGTCGAGCTCGAGGGGTTCGCCGCGGAGCTGATCGACCGGTTCGGAAAGCTGCCGAAAGAGGTCAACACG
>JBCDBB010000202.1:0-5497 GCA_039184415.1 Pseudomonadota bacterium | reverse complement strand
GCCGCCCCCCCCCCAACCCCCCCCTCACACCCACCCTGAAATGGGACGGGGGGCCCGCGGGCGGGCCCGCCACCCTGAGCACCGGGGGGTCATCAATGCTCAGTAGAGCTTGCCCGCAGAGGCAAGCATCGTACCTAGGTCTGGATCCTACAAAAGGATGCCCGGAGCGATCGTGCGAACCAGCGTGCGCTCCGCGCCCTGCTGGATCGTGGCATCCACCACAACCTCAGACTGATTGCCGCCCACGGCGTGGCAGTCGTTCTTGTTGTGAATCGCGCCCATGTCGCTGAGTTTCCATATCTCGTTGGTCAGTTTTGGCATTGGGGCAATCACGCCAACCTCGTACGCGCGGGTCGGGCGCCAGACAGGTCTCGACTGCGTCCACAGGCCGGCGCTGCGGCGGCGGAATCGGCGGCCGTAACGAGCGGGAGATGTATTGTAGACATTTGAGTATCTCCAACTGATGCACCGAACACACCGGGCATTTGAACCGAAACATGGACCGATCTACGCGGGCCAACCGCTGCGAAACCTCGTTCCGCTCGAATGTCCTGTTCGGTGCAACACCCTGAGTTTGATGATTGATCCGTAAGGACAGAGGTAGTTGCGCGCCGCGATTCGCTCTGTGTTCCACGGCACAGTTGTTGCCGGTATCACGACAATCCGACCGTCTTGCTGCGCAGCTTTCTTGGGATGGGCGCCACTCCGACCCTGCACTTCGGTCAGTGCACGGCGGCGCAATGCTGGTCATGAGGGACGGAGTGGAAGGCGTAACGTCAACGGGATCACACGCACCCTTCGCCATGAAGTCTGAAGACCAGCCGCCTTCTGCTCACACGCGTCTGAAGAGGCAGGCCACGCAGGGCTGGGTAAAATGCGCGGCGCCCGACTCGTCGCGGGGTGCGGCGGCGTAGCGGTCTGCAAGCGCGCCCTCCGCCTCGGGCAGGCGCGCGGCGCGAGAGGGATCGACGCGCAGCAGCCGGTCGATGAAGCGCTGCAGGTCCGGGATGTGCCGTTCGGTGCTGTAGGCCTCGCGCGCGACAAGCTCGAACGGCCCGTGACTCCGGGCGATCTCTGCAAGGCTGGCCTGGGCGGCTCGACGTACCTCCGTCTCGTCGTCAAGCAGTCGGACCAGCTCGAACATCGACCCCTCCGGAAGCGGATCAGCGACAAAGACCTGCCCGCCGGGGCGCAGCACGCGGGCGATTTCGGCAAAGGCGGCCCGATGAACGACAGGGGGCACATGGTGAAGCGAAAAGAAGAACGTCACCAGATCAAAGGCGCCGTCCGAGACGGGGAGCGCCTCGGCACGCCCCTCCACCATGGCGATCTTCCCGCGCTGCTCCGCCCTGGCATGCGCCACGCGTTCTGCGTCAATCTCCAGGCCGGTAACGGTTGCACCCGCCTCCGCAATCCGCGCGGCGTTGGCCCCGTCGCCCGCGCCGATATCGAGCACATCGCATCCGGCGAGAGGCACCAGCCGCATCAGGCGCTCCAGATGGGGCACCGCTCCGGTCACCCGTCGCGCAGCACCGCGCCCGCCAGATAGAGCGAGCCGCAGATCAGCACCCGCGCCGCCGGGGCGGTCTCGGCAATACCAGAAAGTGCGTCGGCCACATCCGATGCTTTGTGCGACGCAAGGCCCGCCGCCGCTGCCCGCGCGGCCGTTTCGTCGGCCGTCAGGGTCGCCGTAGTTTCGGGAATACTCACCGCGGTCAGCCCGACAGCCTGCGTCGCAAGCGGACGCAGATACCCCTCCACATCCTTGGTGTTGAGCATCCCGCAGATCAGGTGCGTTTCGCGCGGAGGCAGTGCTGCCAGGGTCCGGGCGATCATCTCGCCCGCGGCCGGGTTGTGCCCTCCGTCAAGCCACAGCTCCGCCTCCGGTGCGAGCGCCTGCAGAGGATGATCGCGCAGACGCTGCATCCGCGCTGGCCATTCGGCGCGGAGCACCGCTGCCTCCAGCGCCGCGGTCTCCGCCCCGAGCTGGCGGAGCGCGACGACGGCGGCCCCGGCATTGTCGATCTGGTGCGGACCCGGCAGAACCGGCAGGGGCAGATCGGCAAGCCCGGTTTCGTCCTGGACGATCAGCCGCCCACGCTCCTCCCAGGCATGCCAATGCTGGCCATGAACCAGAAGCGGCGCGCCGATGCGCGCGGCCTGGGCCTCGATCACATCGAGCGCCTCTTCGCCCTGCCGTCCGACGACACACGTCACTCCGCGCTTGAGGATGCCTGCCTTTTCGAACGCGATCTTGGCCAGCGTGTCGCCGAGGTACTGTTCATGGTCGAAACTGACCGGCGTGATCAGCGTCAGCCGCGGCGTGTCGATCACGTTGGTTGCGTCCATCCGCCCGCCCAGACCGACCTCCAGCAGCGTCCAGTCTGCCGGAACGCGCGCGAATGCGAGGATTGCAGCAACAGTGGTGATCTCGAAATAGGTGATGGTCTCGGGACCGTTGGCGGCGAGGCATTCGTCCAGCACATCGATGAGCGCGGGTTCGTAGATCAGATCGCCCGCGAGCCGGATGCGTTCGTGAAAGCGCGCCAGGTGTGGCGAGGTATAGGCGTGGCAGCGCTCGCCGCGCCCCTCCAGCCCCGCGCGGATCATTGCCAGGGTGGAGCCCTTGCCGTTGGTGCCGGCGACATGAAGCACCGGGGGAAGGCGCGTTTCGGGATGATCGAGGGCGGCCAGAAGCCGCTCCACCCGGCCCAGGGTCAGGTCGATGATCTTGGGGTGGAGCGTCATCATCCGCTCCAACAGATGGTCAGAGGAGCGCGGACTCACGTCTGGGCATCCGCCGCCGGTTTTTCCTTAGGCGCCGGGGTGACGGGCGCTGGCGGTGGCGGTGGCAGATCACCCTTCACCTCAGGCGACAGGCCCATCAGCATCCGTGTGATCGTGATCAGTTCACCACGCAGATCCTTGCGCGGCGTGACCCGGTCCAGCATGCCATGCTCCAAAAGATACTCGGCGCGCTGGAAGCCTTCGGGCAGTCTCTCGCGGATGGTCTGCTCGATCACGCGCGGCCCGGCAAAGCAGATCAGTGCCCCCGGTTCGGCGATATGCACATCGCCCAGCATCGCATAGCTCGCCGTGACACCTCCCGTCGTGGGATGGGTCAGTACGACGATATAAGGTAGGCGGGCGTCCTTCAGCATCTGTACCGCGACGGTGGCCCGCGGCATCTGCATCAGCGACAGGATCCCTTCCTGCATGCGCGCCCCGCCCGCCGCCGAGAACAGGATCAGCGGCCGCTGTAAAGCCACCGCGCGTTCCGCCGCAGCGACGATCGCATTGCCGACATAAAGCCCCATGGAACCCGCCATGAAACTGAAATCCTGCGCCGCGGCCACGATCGGGGTACGGCCGATCTCGCCCTCGGCCACCAGCATCGCCTCGGCCTCGCCTGTGTCGCGCTGTGCCGATTTCATCCGTTCGGTATAGCGTCGGCCATCCCGGAAATTCAGCGGGTCCTGCGTCGCGTCCGGAACCTCGACCTCGGTGAAAACTCCGCCATCGAAAAGCGATACGAACCGGTCCCGCGGCACCAGCGTCATGTGGTGGCCGCAATTCGAGCAGACATTGAGCGTCTCGCGCAGTTCGCGATGGAACAACATGGTTCCGCACTCGTCGCATTTCGTCCAGAGATTCTCCGGCATCTCGCGACGCGAGAAGAGCGAGTTGATTTTGGGACGGACGTAGTTGGAGATCCAGTTCATCGGCGCCTCGGCATGCGTGGGGCCGAAATAGGCGGCGCCGGGGGGATTTGCAATCACACCGTCTCAGTCGGCGGGTACCGCACGGGACTCTGCCAGGCGTGTCCGCGACCGGTGAACTCCGGGCCGATATGTTGTGCGTCTCAGGTAACGACCCAGCGCCGCAACAACCACCAGGCCAGCAGCATAGGCAACAGGTCGGTCGCGGCGAGCCAGGGGCTCGGGGTCAGCTCGTCGATACGGTAGTCGGTGACGCGCAGCGCCAGGCCGGTCAGCGTACCATCGACCGACAGCAGCGCCACGGCGAAGAAATTGTTGGCGAAATGTGCCCCCCAGGCCGCGCCGAGACTGCCAGACCGCGCTGTCAGATCCGCCGCCATCAGTCCGAAGACCGTCGCACCCACCACCGCGTAGGGCGCGGTCTCGCCCAGACGCGCCGGGTCGAAATGCAAAAGCCCGAAGAGAACGGACGGCAGGACGGCCCAGATCAGCGGACGGGCAAAACGTGCGGCAAGCTGCTGCTGCAGATACCCGCGAAAGAGCAGCTCTTCGGCTCCGGTCTGGATCAGAAGCCCCAGTGCCGTCAGCGGCAGCAGCGTCAGCCAGATCCTGACAGGCAGGTTTCGCTCGCTGGCCCCGAACAGCAGGTAGAGGACCAGTCCCACCCCGTAGATGAGCCCGAAAATTAAGACCGCGCGGCTGAAGTCCCGCAAGGCTCTCGGACCGGGCCCGATCAGACTGCCCAGGCGTCGCTTGTGGAGCCAGCGGCAGGCCAGTGCTAGCCCGATGACCATCGGAAGGAACGTTGCCAGAACCAGAAGCAGCGTCCGCGGGGTCGAAGACACCGCCATGGCCGCTAGAAGATCGCGGGTTTGTGCAGGGCCGAACAGGAGTGTGTGAAGGGCGAATCCGGCAGCGATCAGGATCAGATAGACCGCAGCCGTCACCACGAGCCCGGCCAGCGTGCGCCAGATCTGCGCGCGCGGCTGCGCAGGGGCGATATAGGCGGCAAAGCGCGGTGTCATTGGCGAGATCCGGAAACGGCAGCGTTCGCAGGGCACCTAGTCCAGCGGTGCGCGCTTGAAAAGGCACGCCTGCTTGCACCCCCCGGGCGGCGCGCCTAGACCATGGCAACCGCACACGGGAGACCAGCCATGCTCAAGCGCCAGTTCGACAAATCCAAGCTGCCCTCGCGCCACGTGACCGAGGGTCCGTCCCGTGCGCCGCATCGTTCCTATTACTACGCGATGGGCCTGTCGGAGGCCGAGATCCATCAGCCCTTCGTCGGCGTCGCCACCTGCTGGAACGAGGCCGCGCCCTGCAATATCGCGCTCAACCGCCAGGCCCAGGCGGTCAAGCTTGGCGTCAAGGCAGCCGAGGGAACGCCTAGGGAGTTTACGACGATCACCGTCACCGATGGGATCGCCATGGGCCACGAGGGCATGCGCTCCTCGCTTGCCAGCCGGGAGGCCATCGCCGACACGGTCGAACTGACGATGCGCGGGCATTCCTATGATGCGATCGTGGGGCTCGCGGGCTGCGACAAGTCCCTGCCGGGGATGATGATGGCGATGGTGCGCCTGAACGTGGCCTCGGTCTTCATCTATGGCGGATCAATCCTGCCGGGGCGGCTCGATGGCAAGGACGTGACTGTCCAGGACGTGTTCGAGGCCGTCGGTCAGAACCAGGCCGGCAATCTCAGCGAAGAGGCGCTGACCGTGCTGGAGCGCGTCGCCTGCCCGTCCGCGGGGGCCTGCGGTGGACAGTTCACCGCCAAT
>JBCDBB010000201.1:0-5573 GCA_039184415.1 Pseudomonadota bacterium | reverse complement strand
GCCATCATCGCAAACATGCCTGCAATGTATCCTACAGATACGGGAAGCCGGACGGCATCGGGCCGCTCGGCCAGAAGGCTTACCAGCGTCGCGAGACTGTCCGCGCTGTTGGAAAGCGTCAGACCGATGACGGCCAGCGTCCCGGTATGTTTCGTGGTTTGCGATCCGTCAAAGCCCGCCCAGAGCCCCCAAAGGCCGAGCGAGAGCGGGACAAGACCCAGAAGATTGAGGGGCCAGGCGCCGAAATCGTCCAGCGCCTCGGACAACCCGAGCGAGACGACAAGCACCAGCAGGCCGGCACAGAAAAGGGCGATCGCCGCCCGGCGGCGTCCTTGGTCATGGCCGGCCAGGCACGCGATGAGCACAAGCGCATTATCGATATTCGTACCGAAATAGAGCAGAAAGCCTGCCAGGGTCATCGCAACGCGTCTTTTGAAGGGTTCGTGTCAGACCGGCCGCGGCGGACCCGGCGCCGGTAGGGCTAGACCTTGCGCAGGCGGATGACCACATCCACCGACGCCACCTCCGCCCCCTCGGGCGCTTCCGGGAGGCGCGCGATCTCCAGTTCCTCGGCGGGCGCATCGGTCAGGCGCATGGCGTCTTCCCAAAAGAAATGCGGATGGTCGTCGGTGCGCGTATCGAAATAAGATTTCGTCCCGTCGACGGTGATCTCACGCATCAGACCTGCCCCGCAGAAGGCCCGCAGCGTGTTGTAGACGGTCGCCAGTGCAACCTTCTCGCCGCGCTCCATCGCCAGAGCATAGAGGCTCTCGGCTGTAACATGGCGGTTATTGCCGTCTCCGACCAACAGTGCCGCGAGGACGACGCGCTGCCGCGTCGGCCGCAACCCGCCCTTGGAGAGCCAGGCTGCGCCCCGCTCGGTGCGCTCGGTCTGGGAATTGCTGCCTTGCTGTGCCATGCCTAACTATATAGGGCGAATTGCGACCTAGACGCAATTCCCCTTTCGTCACACGTCCTGGGCCTGCCCTTGCCACCGGCGAAAAGGGAGTGTTACAGGGTCACGGCTGCACGATACCAAACGACGAGGGCGGGCTGAATGGCCGGATTTCCCACGCAATTCGACCGTGATGAGTTGCTGAAATGCGCCCGGGGTGAGCTTTTCGGCCCAGGCAATCCGCAACTTCCGGAGCCGCCGATGCTCATGGTCGACCGCGTTACAGATATCTCCTCCGATGGTGGTCCGAAAGGCAAGGGGCATGTCGTCGCCGAGTTTGATATCACACCGGACCTGTGGTTCTTCAGCTGTCACTTTCCCGGCGATCCGGTGATGCCGGGTTGCCTGGGACTCGATGCATTGTGGCAGCTCACCGGTTTCAACCTCGGATGGCGGGGCATGCTGGGGCGGGGCCGTGCGCTCGGCGTCGGCGAGGTCAAGTTCACCGGGATGGTCACACCGGCGACGAAGCTCGTCACGTATGTGGTTGAATTCACACGCGTGATCGACCGTAAGCTGAAGATGGGTATTGCCAATGGCCGGATGCTGGCCGACGGCGACGAGATCTATGCCACCGAGAACCTGAAGGTCGGGCTCTTCAGCGAATGATCGGGACCGATCGGGAGGGAGCGTCATGCGCCGTGTCGTAATCACCGGACTTGGGGTGATCTCGCCCCTCGGCATCACCGCGGACGAGGTCTCCGAGAGCCTGCGCACCGGCCGCTCCGGAATTCGTCGCGAAGAACGCTATGGGGAACTTGGTTTTCGCAGCCAGGTCGCCGGCATCCCGCAGATCGATTTGAAGGAGGCCATCGACAAGCGGCAGTTGCGCTTCATGGGACCGACGGCGGGGTATGCCTATCTTGCCATGCAGCAGGCCATCGAGGATGCCGGTCTCTCCGAGGCGGAAGTCAGCAATGAACGTACCGGCCTCATCGCCGGATCCGGCGGGCCTTCAACCTCGAATTTCCTGACGGCGTTCGACGTCGTCCGCGAAAAGGGCGCGCCCAAGCGTATGGGCCCCTTCATGGTGACGCGCTGCATGTCCTCGACCGTGTCGGCCTGTCTCGCGACGCCGTTCAAGATCAAGGGCATCAACTACTCGATCACCTCGGCCTGCTCGACCTCCCTGCATTGCATCGGTAACGCGGTGGAACAAATCCAGTGGGGCAAGCAGGACATGGTCTTTGCCGGTGGCGGCGAAGAGGTCGACTGGACGCTGTCCTGCCTCTTCGACGCGATGGGGGCAATGTCGAGCAAGTATAATGATACGCCTGAGACCGCCTCCCGCCCATTCGACGCCACGCGCGACGGGTTCGTGATCTCGGGCGGCGGTGGCATGGTGGTGGTCGAAGAACTCGAGCACGCCAAGGCGCGCGGCGCCAAGATCTATGCCGAAGTCACCGGCTACGGCGCCACGTCGGACGGTGCGGACATGGTCGCGCCCTCCGGCGAAGGCGGCGAACGGGCGATGAAACAGGCGCTGAGCACCCTGACCGACCGGAAGGTGACCTATATCAACGCCCATGGCACGTCGACGCCGGTCGGCGATGTGATCGAGGTCGAGGCGATCCGGCGCGTCTTTGGCGAGGGCGCCGTACCGCCGATTTCGTCCTCGAAATCGCTCGCTGGCCATTCCCAGGGTGCGACCGGCGCTTTGGAAGCCATCTATTGCCTACTGATGATGCAGGGCGGCTTTCTGCAGGGCTCCGCCAATGTCACCGAACTCGATCCGGGTATCCGGACGGATGAGGTTTTGACCGAGACGCGCGAGGGCGTCGAAATTGATTCGATCCTGTCCAACAGCTTCGGCTTTGGCGGAACAAACGCATCGCTCGTCATGAGCCGCTACAACGGGTAGAATTCCGATGCCTGATTTGATGACAGGAAAACGCGGGCTTGTGATGGGCGTCGCCAACGACCGCTCCATCGCCTGGGGCATCGCAAGGGCAATGGCCGCCGAGGGCGCAGAGCTGGCCTTCAGCTATCAGGGCGACGCGTTCGGCAAACGCGTCGAGCCGCTGGCCGAAAGCCTTGGCTCGGACTTCCTGGTCGATGTCGACGTGACCGATGATGCGAGCCTAGAGCTCTGTTTCGAGAAGCTGGCCGATCGGTGGGGCACGCTGGATTTCGTGATCCACGCCATCGCCTTTTCCGACCGCGCGGAACTGACGGGTCGGTTCATCAATACTAGCCGGGCGAACTTTGCCAACTCGCTGAACATCTCCTGCTATTCGCTCATTGACGTGGCGCGCCGCGCGGCCCCGCTGATGCCCGATGGCGGCACGATCCTGACAATGACCTATCAGGGCTCCAACCGGGTGACGCCTTACTACAATGTCATGGGTGTCGCGAAAGCGGCGCTGGAAAGCAGCGTACGTTATCTGGCCAACGATCTTGGCCCCCAAGGCATCCGTGTCAACGCGATCTCTCCGGGCCCGATGAAAACGCTGGCCGGTGCGGCGATCGGCGGAGCGCGTAAGACCTACCGCACGACCGAAGCCAACGCCCCGCTGCGCGCCAACGCGACACTGGAAGCCATCGGCGGCACCGCGGTGTATTTGGCGTCTGACTATGGCGCCTGCACCACCGGGGAGGTCATCGCGGTGGATGGCGGCTACCATGTGCTCAGCATGCCGCAGCCCGAAAACCTGTGATGCCGGGCGCAGCACGCACCGCGCCAGCGGTGCACGGCCCAACGGGCTGAGGTCCCGGCAGGGGCCGCAGCCGGGCGGGAGCACCCCTGGGCGGAGGGAGAATGACGCGCCATGGAGATCTACGAGACAAAGTCCGCACTGCGCGCCGCCCTGCCGGATCTGAGGGCGGGGGGCACGCTCGGGCTGGTCCCGACCATGGGTTACCTCCATGAGGGTCATCTGGCGCTCATCCGCGCCGCGCGAGCAAGGTGCGACAGGGTGATCGCCTCGATCTATGTCAATCCGACCCAGTTCGGCGATGCCGAGGATCTGGCCAAGTATCCACGCGATACCGACCGCGATCTCGCGCTTTTGCGCGCCGAGGGCGTCGATGCGGTCTTCCTACCCGATCCGGACGGGATGTATGACCCGGCGGCCCAGACCATCGTCGAGACCACCGAGCTCGCGAGCCGCCTCATGGGCGCGCTCCGACCGGGTCATTTCCGCGGTGTGGCGACGGTCGTCACCAAGCTTTTCAATCTCGTGCAGCCGGAGCGGGCCTTCTTCGGTGAGAAGGACTACCAGCAACTTCTGGTGATCCGGACGATGGTGCGCGATCTCGACATGGCGGTCGAAATCACAGGCGTGCCGACGCAGCGAGAGCCCGACGGGCTCGCCATGTCCTCCCGCAATGTCCGGCTCACGCCAGGGCAGCGGGCAGCCGCACCGGTGATCGCCGCTTCCCTCGACCGCGCCGAGGCAATGCTGCGCGCCGATCCGCAGACGTCTGTCGAGGCGCTCGCGGCCGAAATCGAAGCCCATCTCGTCGCCGAACCCCTCGCCCGCACAGAAAGCGTCGATATTCAGGATGCCGCGACATTGGCCGATCTCAGCGGTCCGCTCACGGGGCCTGCCGTGATCCTGCTTGCCGTCCGGTTCGACCCCGTCCTACTCATCGACCAGCGGGTGGTATCGCCCGCCTGACCACCACCCCGGAGGCCCCCATGAACGCGCAACAGAAGCCCAGCCCATCCGCCGCCGTCCGGCGCATCACCGTGCCCAAGATCGCGTCCCGCAAGGGCGGTTCCCCCATCGTGTCGCTTACCTCCTACCATGCGCACACTGCGGCCATCGTGGACCGTCATGCCGATTTCATCCTGGTGGGCGACAGTCTCGGCATGGTCATGCACGGGATGGAAACCACCGTCGGGGTGCCGCTCGATCTGATGATCATGCATGGCAAGGCCGTGGTGCGGGGCACGCAGCGCGCGCTGATCGTCGTCGATATGCCCTTCGGCACATACGAGGAGAGCCCGAGCGTCGCCTTTCGAAACGCCGCGCGGGTGATGAAGGAAACCGGCTGCGGCGCGGTGAAGCTCGAAGGCGGCACCCGCATGGCCGAGACCATCCGCTTTCTGACCGAACGTGGCGTGCCGGTGATGGCCCATACCGGGCTTACGCCGCAGAGCTCCCATGTCATGGGCGGCTTCAAGACCCAGGGGCGCAGCGAAGAGACCTGGCCCGCCCATGAGGCGGACGCCCAAGCGGTGGCCGACGCCGGGGCCTTTGCCGTGGTGCTCGAAGGCATGGTGGAACCGCTGGCCGCGAAGATCACCAAACAGATCCCGATCCCGACCATTGGCATCGGAGCCAGCGCCCAGTGCGACGGCCAGATCCTCGTCCTGGAGGATATGCTGGGGCTGAATCCCTGGACGCCGAAATTCGTCAAGGTCTATGGTGAGCTCGGGCCCATGATCGAAGAGGCGGTCAGCGCCTATGCCGAGGATGTACGGGCGCGCAGTTTCCCGACCGAGGATCAGGTATACAGGTAATCCGTTTGGGCCTAGCTGTTTGATCCCACGGTTTGATGGTGTGATCCATTCGTTGGAATGGAAGGAGGCACTATGGGACAGGTTCGTCACGGGAGCGCCACGACCACGCACGCCGTCCGAGCGGCAATACAGCGATCGCAAGCTTCGATC
>JBCDBB010000200.1:0-5619 GCA_039184415.1 Pseudomonadota bacterium | reverse complement strand
GTCTCGGCAACCGAGCGACCAGAGATCGTAGACGTGCATGCGGTCGTAGGCCCTTGCCACCAGATGCACATGCGGGTGATGGTGATGAACGTAGCGCACGAGTTTGTTGGTCGACTCTTTGGTGTCGACCGCGATGACCAGCACTTTGGCGTGCTCGATTCCGGCTGCCATGAGCAGGTCGGGTCGCGTCGCGTCACCATAGTGGGCCTTGAGTCCGAACTGCCGGATCAGCTCCAGCTGATCGAGGCTGTAGTCGACGACGGTGGTGTCGAAGCCAGCGCCGGCAAGTGCGCGGTTGACGATGCCGCCGAACCGGCCGTGGCCGGCAATGATGACCGGCGCCTCGACATCGATCTCATCGGCGTCCTTCGACTGTTCCTCGATATAGCGCGGGGCGATCACCCGGTCATAGAGGATGAACATCAGGGGCGTCATCAGCATCGAGAGCGCCACCACCAGCAGCAGCATGTCGGCCAGACCCTGGGGCAGGACATTGTTGAGCACCGCGAAGGAAAGCAGCACGAAGCCGAATTCACCCGCCTGGGCCAGGGACACCGCCAGAAGCGGCCGGTCGGCGCCCTTCAGCCCGAAGAGGATCGCGAGCCCGTAGAGCACCCCGGCCTTGAGCGCCAGAAGCCCCAGGGTCATGCCGATGATCGGCAGAAGCGCGGACCCCAGCAGGTCGAAATCGATGAGCGCGCCCACCGTCATGAAGAAGAGACCCAGGAGCAGCCCCTTGAACGGGTCGATATCGCTTTCCAGTTCGTGGCGGTATTCGCTGTTGGCCAGCACGACGCCGGCCAGGAAGGTGCCGAGCGCAGGCGACAGCCCGACCAGTGTCATCAAGAGCGCAATGCCCACCACCAGCATGAGGGCGGCGGCGGTGAACAGTTCGCGCAGGTTTGCCATAGAGATGAAGCGGAAGATCGGCCGGGTCAGAAAACTGCCGCCGACGATGACCGACGCGATGGCCCCCAGTGTGACCAGCGCCTGGCCCCAGGGCGGCAGCCCGTCGGTCAGGCTGAGCCCGCCCCCATGACCGTCGCCGCCATGACCATCACCATGCCCGTTTCCGTGCCCGCCCTCGACATGGACCGCGCCGCCATGGGAGGCGTCGGCCCCGTGCGCGGCCGCGTCGCCCGCAAGCGATGCAAACTCCGGCAAGGCCAGGAGCGGCAGGAAGGCCAGCATCGGGATGACCGCGATATCCTGGGTGAGCAGGACGGCAAAGCTCGACTGGCCGCCGTCGGTCTTCATCAGCCCGCGTTCGTTGAGCGTCTGCAGCACGATCGCGGTGGAGGAGAGCGACAGGACCAGCCCCACCGCCAGCGCGGTCTGCCAGGCCAGCCCGAAGGCCATCCCGGCGGCCATGGCGAGCAGGGAGCTCAGCACCACCTGCAGCCCGCCCAGCCCGATAAGGCGCGAGCGCATTTGCCAGAGCAATTTCGGCTCCAGCTCCAGCCCGACCAGGAACAGCATCATGACCACGCCGAACTCGGCAAAATGCTGGAGGCTGACCACATCGACATTGAGCGCGGCCAGCGCGGGCGCCAGCACCATGCCGGCGATGAGATAGCCCAGCACCGAGCCGAGCTTGAAGCGCGAGGCAATGGGCACCGCGACCACGCCCGCGATCAGGAACAGGAAGGCGATCAGGAGAAACTGGTCCATGGCGGCGGTCCTTCGGGTCAGGGAGGGCTGTCGGGCGGCGGCGGGCGGGGCGTCAGACCCGGGCGGTCAGGGGCAGAGTGGCGGCGCTCAGGATCTCGGCGCGGGCGGCGCTGTCGAGGTCCAGCCGGTCGTCGCGGAGCGCTTCGAGCAGGGCGCGGTAGCCTGCCAGATGCGGGTCGAGCCGGCCGTCCTCGCGGGCATGGAGCGCACCGTAAAGCGGGTAGGGCGCAAGATAGCGCATCCCGCAGAGCCGCGCGGTCTGTTCCATCGGGGTCAGGAACTGGCGCAGCTTGAAATGCTGGTAGCCCTCGGGGCTGTAGGCATCCTCGGGCCCCGCCGCCGAGAGGACCTGGAGCAGGCTCTTGCCATGGAGCGCCTCGCCCCCGGTGCCGTAGGCAAAGCCGTGCTCCAGTACCAGATCAAGCCATTCCTTGATCAGCGCGGGCGTCGAGTACCAGAAGAACGGGTGCTGGAAGACGATCACGTCATGGTCGCGCAGCCGCTGCTGTTCGGCATCGATGTCGATATTGAAGCGCGGATAGGCGCGGTAGAGATCGAGCGTCGAGATCCCGTCGATATCCCGCGCGGCCTGGAACAGGGCGGCATTGACATGACTGAAACGGTCGCCCGGATGGGCGTAGTAGACAAGAACGCGGGCCATGGGCTCTCCGGTCTGCGGGTTCTCTTAGGGGTAGGGCGCGGTGGGGGGGCTGTCGAGCCTGATCGCGCATGGCATGGCCGTGGTGGTCCGCAGGGCATATCGGCGCGGGGAACAGCTCTGCATCGCTTGTGCGGCCCGCCCGGGATATGGTCTGACCCGGAGGTCGTCGGGCAAGGAGATGTCGCAATGTTTCGAGCAGGATTGGCCGTGGCGCTGCTGGCGGGAAGCGTGACCGGGGCGGAGGCGGATCTGCTCTATGCCTGGAGCCAGTATGACCGCGCCGGCGCACCGATCGTGCGCGCCATCGTCGATGCGGGCGATGCCTGTCCGCTGCTGGCCGCGTCGACCGGGCGGGTCCGGCTGGAGCTGCGCGCCCAGACGCCCCCGCCGGGGTTCGAAGAGGTCGCGGTCTGCGAGGGTGTCCTGCCCGAGGGCGCGACCACGGCCAGCATCGAGGATTTCTCCGTTCCGATGCCGGTCCTGTCCCCGCAACGGGTGGTGGTGTTGGGCGACACCGGCTGCCGGGTGAAGGGGGGCGAGGTGCAGAACTGCACCGGCGAGGGGATCGGCCCGGCCTGGAACTTTGCCGGGATCGCCGCGGTTGCCGCCGGGGAGGATCCGGAGCTGGTCATCCATGTCGGCGATTTCCACTACCGCGAATACACCGCCGCCTGCGGGGCGAATTGCGACCCCGCCAATCTGGGATTTACCTGGCAGAGCTGGAAGGTCGATTTCTTCGAGCCCGCCAGGCCGCTTCTGGCCGCCGCGCCCTGGATCCCGATCCGCGGCAATCACGAGGATTGCACGCGCGCCTGGCGCGGCTGGTTCTATTTCCTCGATCCCGGTCCCGTGCCGGAGGGGCCCTGGCCCGCGGCCTGCCCGTCCTCGGAAATGGGAGAGGATCATCCCGACTGGTTCTATACCGGCCCCTACGCCATCGAGTTCGGTGCGCAGCGCGTGGTCGTCATGGACACCTCATACCTTCAGCATGACTACGACCCGACGCCCGATGCGGCGGCGGTGGCGCGCTACCGGGACGAATTCGATGCCGTCGCGCGCCTGGTGGGAGGCGACAGCAGAGCGGTCTGGCTGCTGACCCATCGCCCGATCTGGGCCGTGGCGAGCGCTTCGGGCGAATGCGACTGCGCGCCGCTGGCCTCGGTGACGGACCTGACGCTGCAGACGGCGCTGACAGAGAGCAGTGGCGCGCCGTTCCCGGGGCAGTTGCCGGCCTCGGTGACGGCGGTGATTTCGGGCCATATTCACCTGTCGGAGCGTCTGGTCTTTTCCGACGGGCGCCCGCCACAACTGGTGTTCGGGGCTGGCGGCACAAAGCTCGACCCTGATCTGGGAACCACATCTGGGCTGAACGCCGACACGCAGAGCGCGCTGTCGGCGCTGAAGGCCGATCCGGAGGGTTTCATCTGGTCGGATCAGTTCGAGTACGGGCTGATGAACGCATCGGCGCCGGGTTGGAACGTCGCCTTGCGCAATCTCAGCGGCCAGACGACAGCCCGCTATGCGCTGCCCTGAGGCCCGTTCGGCGCGGGGTTAGAGCACGCCCAGCAGCTCGGCCAGCGCCGCCGGAGCGGTGACCATCGCGTCATGTCCGGTGGCGATCTCCCGGACCGGCCAGCCCAATGCCTTTGCCCGCTCAAAGGCAATGTCGGCAGGCGGATAGACCGGGTCCGAGCAGTGGATGTAGGTGGCGGGGCGGCCGTTCGCGATGGGGTTCCTCAGCCGCACCGGCGTGGAGAGCGTGGCGAACGGATGGGGCGTGAGGCGGGGCTGGAGGAAGGCCACGTCGTCGGGGCGCGTGACCCCGAAGGCCGCCGGTGGCGCGGGCGGCAGGCTGAGCCCGCCGCTGGAGGAACGGGCCTGGGCGGTGCGGTCTTCCACGATATCCTCGGGGAGAAGATCGAACCAGCTTTCGCCATCCGCGAGCATGATCGCATCGAGATAGACCAGCGCCGCGATCCGGTCGGCGACCAGATCCGCCGCGCCGGTGACGGGCGCGCCGCCGAAACTGTGCCCGACCAGGAAGACGTCCTGCAGGTCCTCCCATTCGATATGCCGGACGATGTCCTGAACGAACGTGTCCATGGTGATATCCGGGCCCATCAGGTGGGAGCGTTCGCCGAGGCCCGTGAGCGTGGGCGCGCTGACCCGGTGGCCCTTGGCGCGGAGCCGGTCGGCCACCCGCGCCCAGCACCAGCCGCCATGCCAGAGGCCGTGGATCAGGACGAAGGTTTTCGGGGCCATGGGTCGGTCTTTCCTGCTCCGGGATGGGTCCGGCGTCTGCGATTGCTCTTGCCGGTGCGAGACGCGCCTGCACCCGGCGCCTGCCGGCCCGGAGCGCACATCCGCCGGGTGGCGGGTTGGCCGCTCAGCGCTCTAGCGGCGCAGACCCGGAGCGGGCGAGGGTCCCATCGTGCATGGCGTCACGTCCGGGCGCGCCAACGCATCGCGGCAAAGGCACCCAACGCGAGCGCGAAGAGCGGCAGACTTGCGGGAAGCGGGACCGGTGCGGGATCGGAGGCGGGGGTGAAGCTGCCCTGATCGCCGATGAAGGTGTAGAGCGTCGGATCCGGCGCATAGACAAAGAGGAAGGTCCCAATGCGCATTTGCTCGAACGTGCTGCCGAAACTGCTCTCTTCGATGGTCAGCCGGTTTTCACTGATCTTTCCGCTGACGAAGGCCGGGTTTCTGAAGGTGAAATTGAACCCGATCGTGTCGCCCGGTTCGGTGATCGTGAAGCTTTCGAAATTGGCGGCGGTGATCTCCTGGTCCGGCGTGTAGCCGTCCGCCAGAACCAGTGTTCCGGCCGCCTGATCTTCGATGCATGTCGCCGGGCAGTTTCCCGTCCAGTCGTACGACACGGCTTGCGCCGCCGACCCCGTCAACGCCAAAATGCCGGCGACAATCCATGCTTTGGCACCCATTGCGCCCGTCCCCCGTTTGTTTTTCGCCGCGCGACGGTACCACGCCGCGTTCGGTCCGGGCAACGGGCGCACGCGCCCGGTCTATTCCATCACGGGGATGGAGAATTCGCCGCCTTCCTTGATGCCCGAGGGCCAGCGGGCGGTCACGGTCTTGGTCCGGGTGTAGAAGCGGAACGCGTCCGGCCCGTGCTGGTTGAGATCGCCGAAGCCCGATTTCTTCCAGCCGCCGAAGGTGTGATAGGCCAGCGGCACCGGGATCGGCACGTTAATACCGACCATGCCGATATTGATCCGGTTGGCGAAATCGCGGGCCGCGTCGCCATCGCGGGTGAAGATCGCGGTGCC
>JBCDBB010000199.1:0-5817 GCA_039184415.1 Pseudomonadota bacterium | reverse complement strand
CGCCGCGCCGCGGTTCACCACATCGCAGCAGGGCAGGATGCCTTCGGGCAGGCGGGCATCATACTGCCAGAGCTCCTTGCCGGTCTTGACGTCGATCGCAAAGAGCCGCGAGTAGGACCCGGTGATATACATCACGCCGTCATAGATGATCGGCTGAGCTTCCTGGCCGCGCTGCTTTTCGCCACCGAGGCTGAAGGCCCAGGCCGGAACGAGGTTCTTCACATTGTCCTTGTTGAGCATGTCCAGCGGGCTGTAGCGCTGCAGGTCGCGCCCCATGCCGTTGGTCACGACCTGGGCGGTATTCGCCTGATCGTTGGCGAGATCCTCGTCGGTGACCTGTGCCTGGACGGCTGTGCCCGTGGCCAGAATGGCGGCACTGACTGCAATGGCGAACCGGTTCATCGGCTCCTCCCTTTTGAGTTATCCCTTCGCGGTCGACGTCTCCTTCGCCGTCGTCCTGCTTGTTCTTATCCATCTCTTATTCTTCTGCGGGACTGTATTGAACAAAGGTCGTAAGCTCTTCGCCGGCGATCGCTTCTAGGGTTGCGACACCGAATCTCGGAGGGTCTGGGATGGAGAAAACCATCAGGTCCGGCGGCCTTTGCCCTGGCCATTCTGCTGGTGGTTGGAGCGTCCGCGCAGGTGTCCGAGGGACACGGCAAGTCTTTCTGGTCGAGAGCGACGGGACGTGCCATGCAGTCGCGGGGATTATGTTCGAGTCACGGGGCTACAGCCAGCGCTGAAACGAGGCGCTGTTCGAGGACGCCTTCCTGTCGATGCGGCCTTTAAAATGCCTGGCCGGTTCAGAAAAACAGTGTTGCTGAACACCCTATCCCTCTGAAAACGCTAGTGACCTGATCGATCTGGAGTATGATCTGCTGTTCCTGTGGAAGGGCGCCCGGGAGTATGGGATCAATATGTGGAACGGGGTCTACTACCGGCTCGCGCCGGAAGGCGACGGGCTGGTCGGTGCGATGCATGAGATGGATATGAACATCCTGGCCGCCACGCCCTCGGGCGGCGATCTGCGTCCCATCGGCGCAGCGAATCTGGAGCCCGCGGATCCCGAAAGTCACTGGCTCCAACGGCTCAACATCGAACAGCTCCAGGGCCCTGCGCGGCGGGACACCCGACGGGTGCGGCCTTTTGTTCGCCCTCCGGCGCCCGGCCTGACAGCTCTGCAGGACCAACCGGCCGATTGACCCAATTCGGACAACCGCCCGGCCGCCGCCGTCGGTCGCGACGGTTTTACTGGTCCGGTGGTCGCGCACCGATCTGTGCACAGCCCCGCCGCGACTCGCGCGGGCTCTGATCAGGCCCGCCGGTTGCCTAAGAGGAGCGCGCCGCTTGCCGGCGCAACGCACTCAGTCGCTGATCGCAGAACCGTCCCGGGTCGTGATGCTGACCAGATAGGCCAGGATGAAATCCTGCACGGTCCGGTCTTCGATCCCGACATGGCGCATTTTCGTCCCCGGCATGAACCCGTCATTGTCTTCCATCCAGGCGCGCAGCGCGGCGGGTGTCCAGACGATGCCGGACGCCTCAAGCGCAACCGAGTAGTCATAGTCGGGATAGCTTCCCGCCGCGCGGCCGACGATGTCCTCCAGCGGCGGTCCATAGGAGACATCGACGGGATCCGTGGCGTGGCATCGGCGGCACTCCGCCTCGAAAAGGGTTTCCCCGGCTTGGGTTTTGACCTTCTGGAAGATCTCGGTGTCGCTGAGGTCGGCGGCACCGGCAGGCAAGGCGAAGGCAAGTGCTGCAGCGGCGAGAACGGGGGTGAAAACGAGGACATTGGGTACCATTGGAGTGCCTTTCTTTGGGTCCGCGCTTAGGGTATCAAGGCGCGCTGCCCGCCCGGATTGATCCAGATCAGCCGGATCGGTTCCATCCCCTTGTCCTTTGGTCGCATTTTGGCGCGACCCCGCGTCGCTACGTTAAGGTGAGTGGAGGACACACAATGAAACTGACAGGACTATACGCGGCCGCTGCGGTCGCACTGTCGCTCGCCGGGGGCACGGCTGGCGCCGAAACGCCGGTGCTGCGGGCGTCAGTGCTCGAATTTGGCACCGTCAACTGGGAACTCGACACGATCCAGCATAACGGGTTCGATGCTGCCGAAGGCTTCGATCTGGAGGTGCAGGGCGTCGCCGGCGGCGCGGCGGCCAAGGTCGCCTTCCAGGGCGGCGCAACGGATGTGATCACGTCCGACTGGCTCTGGGTCGCGCGCCAGCGTGCGGCAGGCAAGGACTATGTATTCATCCCCTATTCCAAGGCCGTGGGAGGGGTCATGGTTCCCGCCGACAGCCCGGCGCAATCCCTTGCCGATCTCAAGGGCGGCAAGATCGGCATTGCCGGCGGACCGCTCGACAAGTCCTGGCTGATCCTGCAGGCCTATGCCGCGCAGGATCAGGATCTCGATCTGGCCGGCGAGACCGAACAGGTCTTCGGCGCACCGCCGCTGATCTTCAAGACCGCGCTGGACGGTGATCTCGACGGGGCCATCAACTACTGGCATTTCATGGCCAAGATGGGCGCCGGCGGCATGCGGCCTCTGGTCTCGGTGAGCGACGCGGCCGAGGCGCTCGGGCTGAATCCCGACACTCCGCTGCTGGGCTATGTGCTGCGCGGCGAGATGTTGCGTGAAAACCCCGATCTCGTTTACGGGTTCGCCGCTGCCTCGCGCGCTGCCAAGGATTTGCTGGCGGCCGACGATGCCGAATGGGAGCGGTTGCGGCCCCGGATGCGGGCCAATTCCGATGCGGAGTATGAGGCGCTCAAGGCCGGCTGGCGGGCAGGCATTCCGGATCCCGGTCCGGTGAACGAGGACGAGGCCGCCGCCATGCTCCGCCTTATGGCCGAACTGGGTGGATCGGATCTGGTCGGCGAAGCCACGGATCTGCCGGAGGGGGTTTTTGTCCAGCCTGGAAGCTGAGCGTCCCCGACGAACAACCCTTGTGCGTGCCGCGTCGGACCCGTCTCAGGGACCGGTGCTGGAGTTGCACCTGAGGGGCGCCCGGCGGGGCGCCGAGACGATCCTCGGCGCGATCGAGCTGACAGTGGGGGCGGCAGAGACCGTCGCGCTCACCGGTCCGTCCGGCGTGGGCAAGACAACGCTGCTGCGTATCCTCGCGGGGCTCGACCGGGATTTCGACGGGAGCTGCACGGTGTCCGCCAAGATCGGCATGGTGTTCCAGGAGCCCGTCCTGCTGCCCTGGCGCACCGCGCGGCGCAATCTGACCCTGACCTGCGGGATTAGTCCGACGGAGGCCGAGGCCGCGCTGGAGGCCGTGGGACTTGGCGGCATGGATGGTCATTTTCCAGGGCAGATGTCATTGGGACAGCAGCGGCGCCTGGCACTGGCCCGCGCCTTTGCCAGCGGTGCGGGGCTCTTGCTCATGGACGAGCCCTTCGTGTCGCTCGATCCCAAGACCGCGGATGGTGTGATGGAGGTCTATGAACGCCTGCGCGACCGCCACCGTGTCAGCACGGTTCTGGTGACCCACGATGCGGGCGAGGCCAGCCGTTTGGCCGACCGCATGCTGCGCTTGGAGGGGCGGCCCGCCCTGCTAACCGCTTCTTAAACCTCAGAACAACGGTCCGTATTTCCAGTTGTCGGCATCGGGCGTCACAACGTCGAGATCGTAATCTGCCCGCTTCAGTCGCTCGGCAATGGCCAGCCCGTCCGCGGCGGCCTCATCGACAAGCGCACGGCCCTGCTCCAGATCCTGGGGCACGCCGTGACCGCGGAGCAGATCCAGCCCGTAGTTGAATTTACCAACCGGATCGCCCAGTTCCGCGGCGCGCCGGTCCCATTCGGCCGAGGCGTCGGGATCGTACGCGCCGCCCAGCCCGTTATTATCGAGTTGGCTCATCCAGGTCATCGCCCCGGTCCAACCCTGCTCGGCGCAGGTCTCGAACAGGATGCGCGCGGTTTCATGATCGCCGGATTTCGTCATGAGATAGCCCTGCGAGCAGAGCACCATGTCTGCTTCACCGCGAAGCGCGCGATCGCGGAACGTCTGCCATGTCATCTCGTCAGGATTGAGCGTGCCGCCGGGATCGGAATCCAGGGCCTCTTCCGCGACAGCCGGTAAAGCGATAGCGAAAACAATTGCATAAATGCCAAAGCGCATGGGGCCTCCAAACCTTTTCGCGCGCAAGCCTACGTGGTTTTGGCCGAAAGGTCGCGCCTGCAATGGTCGTAAAATGGGTCAGCCTTTACGCCGTATCAGCGCGCGCCCCGGGTCATAGCCCCAGATCGCCAGCCCCATGAAGATCGCGGTGAAGAGGAGCGTGAGCCCTAGGGCCGTGCCGTTCCATTGCTGATAGAAGGCGAAACGGATGAGCTCCACGGCATAGGTGAACGGGTTGGCCGCGCAGATATCGCGCAAAAGCGGCGAGCTTTCCGCCATGCGCCATAGCGGATAGAGCGCGGAGGAGAGGAAGAACATCGGGAAGATGACGAAGTTCATCACGCCAGCGAAGTTCTCCAACTGCTTGATAAAACTCGAAAGTGCGAGCCCGAGCGCGCCCAGCATCATGCCTGCGACAACCAGCGCGGGAAAGAGCAGGACGTATCCAAACCAGGGCGGATGCACACCGATAAGGGCGGCGAAAATGAGAAAGACATAGACCTGAAGGATCGAGATCGCGGTGGAGGCCAGAAGCTTGCAGGTCAGCAGCCACCAGCGCGGCAAAGGACAGGTCAGCAGCAGCCGCATGGAGCCCATTTCGCGGTCGTAGACAAGGCTCAAAGAGGACTGCATCCCATTGAAAAGCAATATCATTCCGCAGAGACCTGGGACAATGTAGGTCTCGTAGGTGATGTAGGTCTGGTACGGTGGAATGATCGACAGACCGAGCGCCGCGCGGAACCCCGCTGCAAAGACCAACAGCCAAACCAGGGGGCGTACGAGCGCGGCGACGAAGCGGCCCCGTTGTTGCAGGAAACGCAGACACTCACGGGCGACGATCGCGACGAGCGCGATGAGTGCGGCGCGCAGGCGGCTCGGCCGGACTGGCGCTACGCTCTCAGAAAGAGAGGTTTTTTTATCAATATTTTGGGGATCGATATTCATGCGGCTGTGCCGGTGAGATCCAGAAATGTCTCGGTCAGGTCTTCGCCCGCAATTTGCTGCGCAATGCCGTCGCGCAGAATACGGCCCTTATGCAGGATCACGAGACGGTCCTCGGGAACCACTTCGTCGGTCAGATGGGTGGCCCAGAGGACGGTCAGTCCGCTTTCGGCACAGAGCTGATGTATGTGGTCCGTCAATGCCTTACGGGAAGCCGCATCGAGCCCGACTGTGGGTTCGTCGAGCAGCAGGACCTCGGGCGCATGGAGGAGCGCGCGGGCAATCTCGGTCCGGCGGCGATGCCCGCCATTGAGGTCGCGCACCTTCGCGCCGCGTCGGTCGGCAATGTCGAGCCGGTTGAGCACCTTGTCGATCGAATCGTCTGAGGTGCGTCCCGCAAGTCCCTGTAATGACGCGAAATAGCGGAGATTCTGACCGACGGTCAGATCCAGATCGAGGGTCGATTGCTGAAAAACGACCCCGATACTCGCCAGGGCGGCCAGAGGGGTCCTGGAGAGGTCCTGCCCGGCGATCTCGATCCGGCCGGAGGTGGTGCTGAAGAGACGCGTCAGAAGTGCGTAAAGCGTTGATTTTCCCGCACCATTAGGACCAAGAAGGGCGCAGAACGCGCCCCTCTCAACGGTAAAGCTGACATCGTCCAACGCCTGCCGCGCGCCATAGGCATAGCTGACATTGAAGACGCTCAGTCCGGTCACTCGATCACAATCGCCATGCGCTG
>JBCDBB010000198.1:0-5825 GCA_039184415.1 Pseudomonadota bacterium | reverse complement strand
TGGTGGTGCAGGACACGTTCGGAAAGGTCTTCAACGAGGGCACGGAGTTCCAGCGCGACGGCTCCCAGTTCGACGCGCTTTTCGACGATGGCGACACCTACATGATCGGCCAGATGCAGGCCTTCGCCATATACACGCCGGGTCACACGCCGGCCTGCATGGTCCATGTCATGGGCGATGCCGCCTTCGTCGGCGACACGCTCTTCATGCCCGACGGCGGCTCGGCGCGGGCCGATTTTCCCGGCGGCGATGCGGGCACGCTCTATGACAGCATTCAGAAGGTCCTGGCGCTGCCCGATGAGACACGTCTCTTCATGTGCCACGATTACGGGCCGAACGGGCGCGACATCGCCTGGGAAACCACCGTGGGCGAGGAAAAGGCACACAATATCCATGTCGGCGGCGGCAAGACGAAAGCGGAGTTCGTAAAGTTCCGCACCGAACGCGACGCCCAGCTCGACATGCCCAAACTCATCCTCCCGTCGCTGCAGGTAAACATGCGCGCGGGCGAGGTGCCGAGGGATGAGGACGGCAACCCGATGCTCAAGGTGCCGGTCAACGCGCTGTGAGCCCAGGGGGAGGAGACGGATATGGAACTGAAGAAGATATCGCCAAGGATCACGGTCAGCCCGCAGATCACGCTCGAAGATGTCGAAGCGATCGCAGCCGAAGGCTATCGCGCGATCATCTGCAACCGCCCCGATGGGGAGGGCGCGGACCAGCCCTCCTTTGAAGAGATCGAGTCCGCCGCAAACGCCGCGGGGATCACCGCGCGCTATGTCCCGGTCGAACGCGGCCTGGTCAGGGACGAGGATGTCGCCGCCTTCGGCGCGGCCCTCGACGAGGTGCAGCGCCCGGTGCTCGCTTACTGCCGGACGGGCACCCGCTCGGCCACGCTCTGGTCCTTTCACGAATCCCGCAACCGCCCCATGGCCGAGATCCTCGCCGCGACCAAGGCGGCGGGCTACGACATGAACGGTGTGGCGCGCCGCATCGCCAATGGCGGCAAGACCCCGACCGATACCGGGGACGCCCATTTCGAGGTGGTGATCGTCGGCGCCGGCGCCGGCGGGATCTCCCTCGCCGCCAGCCTCAAATCGCGCAAGCGCGGGCTGAACATCGCCGTGATCGACCCCGCGGATATCCACTATTACCAGCCCGGCTGGACCATGGTCGGCGGCGGCGTGTTCGACGCCCAGACCACGGCCAAGACTATGGGCAGCCTGATCCCGAAGGGCGTGCACTGGATCAAATCCGCCGTGGCGGCCTTCGAGCCCGACAAGAACGCCGTCATCCTCGATGGCTGCCGCGTCGTCAAATACGACCGGCTGGTGGTCTGCCCGGGACTGAAGCTCGACTGGGGCAAGGTCGACGGGCTCGAAGAGACGCTCGGCCGCAACGGCGTCACCTCCAACTACCGCTACGATCTGGCCCCCTACACCTGGGAACTGGTCCAGCAGATGATCGAGGGGCGCGCGATCTTTACCCAGCCGCCCATGCCGATCAAATGCGCCGGCGCGCCGCAAAAGGCGATGTATCTTTCGGGCGACGCCTGGTTCCGCCGGGGTGTGCTGAAGGATATCGACATCCAGTTCATGAATGCCGGCGGCGTGCTCTTCGGCGTGAAGGACTTCGTGCCCGCGCTCGAAGCCTATGTCGAGAAGTACGACGCAACGCTTAATTTCTTCCACAATCTGATCTCGGTCGACGGTCCGGCCAAGACGGCCGTCTTCGAGGTCAACAGACCCGATGCCGATCCGACGCAGGTCTCGGTCGAGTTCGACATGATGCATGTCTGCCCGCCCCAGACCGCGCCCGATTTCATCCGGGTATCGCCCCTGGCCGATGCCGCGGGCTGGGTCGATGTCGATCAGGCGACGCTCCGCCACAGGAGCTATGACAATATCTGGAGCCTGGGCGACGTCATGAACGCGCCGAACGCCAAGACAGCCGCCGCCGCGCGCAAGCAGGCGCCGACCGTGGCCGACAATATCGTCGCGGATATCGCGGGACGCTCCGCCGTGGCGCAGTATGACGGCTACGGCTCCTGCCCGCTGACGGTGGAACGGGGCAAGATCGTGCTGGCGGAGTTCGGCTATGGCGGCGTCCTCCAGCCGAGCTTCCCGTCCTTCCTGATCGACGGGACCAAACCCACCCGCGCGGCCTGGTTTCTCAAGGAAACCCTGCTTCCGCCGATCTACTGGAAGGCGATGCTCCGCGGCAAGGAATGGCTGGCAAAGCCCGAACGGCTCAAGGTCGCGGCCGGGTAGGCGTCAGGCCGCATTGCCCCGTGCCGTGCATTGTGCGCCATGACCTGCGGGCGGAGCATCCCGTTCCGTCCGCCCCCCTGTTCCGGACGCCAGTATGATCGACCCCATCCGCCGCTATGTCCCGATCCTCGACTGGGGCCGCAGCTATACCAAGCAGGCCCTCTCCAACGACCTGATCGCCGCGGTGGTGGTAACGATCATGCTGATCCCGCAATCGCTGGCCTATGCCTTGCTCGCCGGTCTGCCACCCGAAGCGGGTATCTATGCGTCCATCGTGCCGATCATCCTCTATGCGATCTTCGGCACGAGCCGCGCCCTGGCGGTGGGCCCCGTGGCGGTCGTCTCGCTCCTGACGGCATGGGCGATCGGACAGGTGGCCGAGCAGGGGACCGCGGGCTATGCCGTGGCGGCCCTGACGCTGGCCTTCCTGTCCGGCGGATTTCTTCTGCTGATGGGGGTTTTGCGGCTGGGCTTCCTTGCGAATTTCCTCAGCCATCCGGTGATCGCGGGCTTCATCACAGCCTCAGGCATCCTGATCGCGACGAGCCAGCTCAAACATATCCTGGGCATCAGCGCTGGCGGGCATACTCTGCCCGAGATGCTCGGTTCCCTTGTCGCGCATCTGCCCGAGGTCAACTGGACCACCATTCTGATCGGCCTTGCCGCGACCGGTTTTCTGTTCTGGACCCGCAAGCATCTGAGGCCCCTGCTGAAGCGGCTGGGCACACCTGCGCTGCTGGCCGATGTCCTGACCAAGGCCGGGCCGGTCGCGGCGGTCGTGGCCACGACCCTCGCCGTCTGGGGCTTCGGACTGGCCGATCAGGGTGTGAGGGTCGTGGGTGCGGTTCCCCAAAGCCTCCCGCCGCTGACCCTGCCGGGCCTTTCGACCGACCTGCTGGGCGCGCTTCTGGTCCCGGCCATCCTCATCTCGATCATCGGGTTCGTGGAAAGCGTCTCGGTGGCTCAGACCTTCGCCGCAAAGAAACGCCAGCGGATCGACCCCGATCAGGAACTGATCGGCCTTGGCGCCGCGAACCTCGGCGCGGCCTTCACCGGCGGCTATCCGGTGACCGGCGGCTTTTCCCGGTCGGTCGTGAATTTCGACGCCGGCGCCGAAACCCCTGCCGCGGGGGCCTTCACCGCGCTGGGCCTCGCCATCGCCGCCGTCGCCCTGACGCCGCTCGTCTACTACCTTCCCAACGCGACGCTGGCCGCCACGATCATCGTCGCGGTGCTCAGCCTCGTCGATCTGTCGATCCTCAGGAAGACGTGGGACTATTCCCGCGCCGATTTCATCGCCGTCGCGGCGACCATCCTGCTGACGCTCGGCCTAGGCGTCGAAACCGGCGTCGCCTCGGGCGTGGCGATTTCGGTTCTGCTCCATCTCTACAAGACCTCGCGTCCCCATGTGGCCGAAGTGGGTCTCGTCCCGGGCACCCAGCATTTCCGGAACATCCGCCGCCACAGCGTGGAAACCGACCCGTCGCTGGTGACCCTGCGCGTGGACGAAAGCCTCTATTTCGTGAACGCGCGCTTCCTTGAGGATCTGATCCAGAAACGTGTGACCGAGGGCTGCGCCATCCGCAACGTCGTGCTGATGTTCTCGGCCGTCAACGAGGTCGACTTCTCCGCGCTCGAAAGTCTCGAGGCGATCAATCACCGGCTCAAGGATATGGGCGTCGGGCTTCACCTGTCTGAGGTGAAGGGCCCAGTCATGGACCGGCTGAAGCGGTCGCATTTCATCGAGGATCTGAACGGCCGCGTGTTCCTGTCGCAATTCGAGGCCTGGGAAAAACTCTCCCCTGCGCCGGTGCCGGACGCTGCCGAATAGGAACTCGCTGCGAACGTAGCGACAGCGTGGCGCGCCCCTAGCCGCTGCAGCGCGAAAACCCGCAACTGCCGCAGGTCATGCAGCCCTCCAGCATCCGCATCTCATAGGCGCCGCAGGCCTCGCAGGCCTTGCCCCGCGGACGGCCGAGCGGCTCCGGCCCGTCATGGGGATCGGCCTTCAGCCCCAGCCCTTCGCCCTCGATGAAGCCGATGGCCACCATATGCCGTTCGATCACGCCCCCGATCGCGGCGAGGATTGACGGCACATACTTGCCCTCCATCCAGGCTCCGCCGCGGGGATCGAAGACGGCCTTCAGCTCCTCGACCACGAACGACACATCGCCGCCACGCCGGAACACTGCCGAGATCATGCGCGTCAGTGCCACGGTCCAGGCATAATGCTCCATAGTCTTGGAGTTGATGAAGACCTCGAACGGACGCCTGCGCCCGTTCACCGTGATATCGTTCAGCGTGATGTAGATCGCGTGCTCGCTGTCGGGCCATTTCAGCTTGTAGGTATGGCCCTCCAGCGCCCGGGGCCGGTCGAGCGGTTCTGTGAGGTGGACGACATCGCCGGTGGCGATCGTCTCCAGCGGCGCCGCGGCGGGCTCTTCCTCGGCCACGCTCAGCACGCTGCCGGTGACCGCGTTCGGCCGGTAGGTCGTGCAGCCCTTGCAGCCCTGGTCCCAGGCCGCAAGGTAGACATCCTTGAACGCCTCGAAGCTGATATCCTCGGGGCAGTTGATCGTCTTGGAGATCGAGCTGTCGATCCAGCGCTGGGCTGCCGCCTGCATGCGCACATGGTCGAGCGGCGCGAGCGTCTGGGCGTTGACGAAATGGTCGGGCAGGGGTGTGTCGCCCTTCAGTTCGCGCCACAACTGGACCGCGTAATCGGTCACCTCTTCCTCGGTGCGGCTGCCGTCCTTTTGCAGCACCTTGCGGGTGTAGCTATAGGCAAAGACCGGCTCGATCCCGCTGGAGACATTCCCGGCATAAAGGCTGATCGTGCCGGTGGGTGCAATCGAGGTCAGGAGCGCGTTGCGAATGCCCTTTTCGGTGACCGCCGCGCGCACTTCCTCGCCCATACCCTCCATCGTGCCGCTGGCCAGGTAGGCTTCCGCGTCGAAAAGCGGAAAGGCCCCCTTTTCGGCCGCCAGATCGCTTGACGCCAGATAAGCGGCGCGCGCAAGCCGCTCCAACCAGCGGTCGGTCAGACGCGCCGCGTCCTCGGAGCCATAGCGCGCCCCCACCATCAGAAGCGCGTCCGCCAGCCCCGTGACCCCGAGCCCGATCCGCCGCTTGGCCTCCGCTTCGCGCGCCTGCGCCTCCAGCGGAAAGCGGCTCGCATCGACGGTGTTGTCCATCATCCGCACCGCCACGCGCACCAGATCGTCGAGCGCGTCTTCGTCCAGCGCGGCATCCTCCTCGAACGGCTCCGTCACCAGCCGCGCGAGATTGATCGACCCCAGCAGGCAGGCGCCATAGGGAGGCAGCGGCTGCTCGCCGCACGGGTTCGTCGCCGCGATGGTCTCGCAATAGGCCAGGTTGTTGGCCTGGTTGATCCGGTCAATGAAGATCACGCCCGGCTCGGCATAATCATAGGTCGACTGCATGATCTTCATTGACCGGATCAACCAGGCCAACAACCTGGCCTATTGCGAGACCATCGCGGCGACGAACCCGTGCGGCGAGCAGCCGCTGCCTCCCTATGGCGCCTGCCTGCTG
>JBCDBB010000197.1:0-5926 GCA_039184415.1 Pseudomonadota bacterium | reverse complement strand
CGGGCCTGCGCGCACCCTGTCCCTTCGGGACCCGGCTGGAAATTCGCGCGCAGACCGGGATAGTGGCCCCATGGCAGAGGATGTGCGCGACAGCTCCCGCGGTTTTTCCGGCGCTCTGGCGGCGCTGGGCGCGCTTGTGGCGGCGGTCGCGCTGAGCCTGGCGCTGCTGCCGCAACTGGAGCGGTTCTTTGTCGACGAGGTGCGCGAGCGCAATGAGGCCGCCCTGCGTCTGGCTGTCGAGGGGCTCACCGGGACATTGTCGCGGTTCGAAGCCTTCCCGGCGCTGATCGCCGAACGCCCGGCGCTCGCGGAGCTGTTGGAAAACCCAGGGGACGAGGCCTTGCGGGCCCGCGTTAGTGCGCAGTTTTCCGAGGACACACGCGCGCTGGGGGCGTCGGACGTCTATCTGATGGACCGCACCGGGCTCACGATTGCGGCGAGCTCCTATCTCAAGGAGCGGTCCTTTGTCGGGCGCAGCTTTGACTACCGCCCCTATTTCACCGATGCGGTCCGGGGCGGGCTGGGACGGTTCTTTGCCCTCGGCACGACCTCCCAGGAACGGGGCTATTACTACGCGGCGCCGGTGCTGCGCGACAGCGCCGTCTTGGGGGTTGTGGGGGTCAAATTCACGGTCGAGGAGTTCGAGACCGCCTGGCAGGGCGGCGAGAACGATCTGCTGGTCTCCGATCTCGACAATGTCGTCTTCATGTCTAACCGCCCGGACTGGCATTTCCGGACTCTGCAGCCGCTCGATACCGAGGCGCGCGCGCGCATCGAACAGGACCGGCAGTATCCGCTGGACCGTCTGGAGCCCCTGGACCATGTGATCTCGTCCCGCTGGGGCGGGGCGGAGGTGATCGACATCGCCGGGGCGCCCTCGCCCTTTCTGCTGAGCCGGCTGCCTATCCCCGAGGCCGGCTGGCAGGTCCATGTCCTGACTCCTGTGGCACCGGCACTGGCCCAGGCGCGGGTGGCGCTTCTTGCAGTGTTGCTGGGCCTGCTGGTTCTGGCAATGGTTGTTCTGGTCATTCGCCAGAGGCGGCTGCGGCTGCTCGACCGGATCGAGACGCAGCGGACGCAGCAGGACGTTCTGGAACGCCGCGTGGCAGAACGCACGCGCGATCTCAACGACGCGAACCAGCAGCTCACGATGGAGGTGCAGGAACGGCGCGCCACCGAAACCCGGCTCAAGACGACGCAGCGGGAATTGATCCAGGCAGGCAAGCTCGCCGCGCTGGGGCAGATGTCGGCGGCGCTGAGCCACGAATTCAACCAGCCGCTTTCCGCGATCAAATCCTATTCCGACAATGCGGGAACCTTTCTGGAGCGTGGCCGGGTCCCGGAGACGCGCGAGAACCTGCAGCGGATCTCGCGTCTGGTCGACCGGATGGCGGAGATTTCGCAGCATCTGCGCAGCTTTGCCCGCCGGCCCAAGGACCAGACCGGTCCGGTGCCGCTCACCGCTGCGCTGGACGACGCGCTTGCGCTGGTCGACATGCGCCTCAAACGCCAGAATGCGGTGGTTGCCCGTGACATGCCCGAGGGCGAGATCTGGGTCACCGGCGGGCAGGTGCGGCTGGAGCAGGTGATCGTCAATCTGCTGAGCAATGCGCTGGACGCGATGGCCGGGACGCCCGACCCGCGGATCGAGATCGCGCTGAGCGAGGGCCCGTCCGAGGCCGTGCTCACCGTGCGCGATCATGGCCCGGGGCTCTCGGGTGATGCGCTGGAGCAGGCGTTCGATCCGTTCTTTACCACCAAGGATCCCGGCAAGGGGCTGGGGCTGGGGCTCTCGATTTCCTACAATATCGTGCGCGATTTCGGCGGGCGGCTGGAGGCGGGCAACCATCCGGAGGGCGGCGCGGTCTTTACGCTGACCCTGCGCCGCGCGGATCCCGTGCGGGAGGCCGGGTGATGGACGCGCCGATCCTCTTTGTCGATGACGAGGAAGATCTGCGTCTGGCCGCCGAGCAGAGCTTTCAGCTCGCCGACCTGCCCGTCGAGGTCTTTGCCTCAGCGGGCGCGGCGCTGGACCGCGTCAGCCGCGACTATCCCGGCATTCTGGTCACCGATATCCGCATGTCGCCGATGGACGGTCTGGCGCTGATGGCGCGGGCGCTGGAAATCGATGCGGAGTTTCCGGTGATCCTGGTCACGGGCCATGGCGATCTGGAACTCGCCGTCCGGTCGATGCGCGACGGGGCCTATGATTTCATCGAGAAGCCCTTTGCCCCCGAACGGCTGGTCGAGACCGCGAAACGCGCCTTGGACAAACGCCGGCTCACGCTCGAGAACCGGGCGCTCAGGGCCGAGATCGGCACCGGGCGCGACGAGGACGCGCAGCTGAGCGGTCGGAGCGATGTGATGCAGGCGCTCCGGGCCCAGGTGAGGGCGGTTGCGCAGACCGACGCCGATGCGCTGATCGTCGGTGAGACCGGCACGGGCAAGGAGCTCACCGCCCGCGCCATCCACGGCCTGAGCGCGCGCCGGGACCGGCCTTTCGTACAGATCAACTGCGCGGCGCTTCCCTCCGAACTGATCGAAAGCGAACTCTTCGGGCATGAGGCGGGTGCGTTTCCCAACGCGATCCGCGCCCGCTGCGGCAAGTTCGAACATGCCCGCGGGGGGACGCTCTTTCTCGACGAGATCGACACCCTGGCTCAGGCTTTGCAGGCAAAGCTCCTCCATGCGGTGGAACACCGGGTGGTCACGCGGCTGGGCTCCAACGAGGCGGTGCCCCTGGACATCCGCGTGCTCGCGGCCAGCAAGCGCGATCTGGAGCATGCGGCCGGGGCAGGGGAGTTCCGGGCCGATCTGCTCTATCGTCTGAACGTGGTGACGCTGCGCCTGCCGTCGCTGGGCGAGCGGCGCGAGGACATCCCACAGCTCTTTTCGCAATTCGTGAGCGATGCCGCCGCCCGGGCGCGCCGCGAGGTCCCGCCGCCCCCCGGAGCCGTTCTGCGGACGCTGGCGGGGCGGGACTGGCCCGGCAATGTGCGCGAGCTGCGCAATACCGCCGAGCGCTATGCCCTCGGGCTCGACCCGGAGCTTGCCCGGATCGGGTCCGCCGCGGAGGGTGGCAGCCTGACGGACCATATGAGCCGGCATGAACGCGCGCTCATCGTGGCGACGCTCACCGCCCATGCGGGCAGCATCAAGGCGAGCTACGAATCGCTCGGCCTCTCACGCAAGGCGTTCTATGAAAAAATGCGCAAACACGGTCTCGACCGGTCAACATTCCGCGAAGATACGTGAGTGCCATGCACCGATGGGTCGGCATTGACCCGCTCGGGCGCCCGATTTGTTCCCTAACCCACACGTTTGAACGAGAAACTTCCCCAGCTCGGCAGAAACCGGGTATGCAGCGATTGCATATCCGGCCCCTCCTGCGGATTGCATTACGCGGAGGAAGCTGGCTCGCTAGCTGCGGGAACAGAATATCCCGAAACTCATACTGGGAGGTATGACATGGTAAGATCCTTTTTGAGTGCATCGACTGCAATCGCGGTGCTTTTCGTCGGTGTGGCCCATGCCCAAGATGTTGACCGGACCGGATGGCCCGACAGCTTCACCGTCGGCACCGCGTCCCAGGGGGGCACCTTCTTCGCCTACGGATCCGGCTGGGCGAACCTGGTGGCAGACGAACTGGGCGTTTCCGGCGGCGGCGAGGTGTCCGGCGGCCCCTGGCAGAACCTGGCCAACGTGCATACCGGCAACAACGCCTTTGCCATGACGACAATGGGTCCGGCGGCTGCGGCGATGAAGGGCGAAAATCCCTTGGCGCCCGGACTGGTGATGGACAAGGCCTGCGCCATGTTCCCGATGTACCAGACCCCCTTTTCGATCACGACGCTGTCGTCCTCGGGGATCGAGTCGATCTCGGACATACCGGCGGGCACCCGGATCGGGTTTGGTCCCGCGGGCTCGACCTCGGACACGTATTTCCCGCTGATCATGGAAGATCTGGGCGTCGAGTTCGAGAAGCGCAACGGCGGCTGGTCCGACCTGGGCGGCCAGATGCAGGACGGGCTGATCGATGTGATCGCCTTTGCCGCGGGCGTGCCCGTGCCGGCGGTCAGCCAGCTCGAGGTTCAGAACGACATCAACATCATCGAGTTCACCGAGGATGAGCAGGCCAAGGTGCTCGAGGATTTCCCCGTGGCGGCCTTCGATATCCCGGCTGAAACCTACACGACGCTGGATGCTCCGGCGCGTGCGGTGTCCATGTGGAATTTCGCCATCGCAAACTGCGACCTGCCCGAAAGCTTCGTGAACGCGGCGGTTGATGCCGTGATGTCGGACAATGACCGGATGGTTGCGATCCACCGCGCGGCGGCCTCCACGCTGCCGGAGAACTGGGACAAGAACCAGGTGCTGATGTGGCATCCCGGTGCCGCGGCCTGGTTCAACGAGAACGGCGGCGAGATCCCTGCCGAGATGATCTACGGCGGCGGCTCCTAAGGGGCCGCTTCCCGGCCTGACCGGACCCGTTGGTCGACGGATCCGGTCAGGCCCCTCGCATCCGACGCCGCGCAGGCCGGTTTCTGCCGGGCGCGCTGGACCGGATCGGACAGACGAGCGACAGAACTGGAGACGCCATGACCGATACGCGCGCAGACGACGACCACCTCATCGCCCATGACGTGGACGCGGAACCGGTCGAATCCAACCGACGGCTTTTGGTCGGATGGCGTGGCATCTTTCTCGCAGGCTTTGCAGCGCTCTATGCGGCGCTGCATATGGCGGCCCTGAACGGTCTGTCGATTTCGGCGCTTACGGGCGTCTCGCTGCCGCTGCTGCCGCAGTTTCCGGTGGAAACCTGGAACTTCCGCATCGTCCATGTGGCCGGCGCGCTGATGCTGGGCTTCCTGCTCTACAATGCTTTCGCCTTTTCGGGGGGCGCGCCGTCGGAGAGCGAGGCGCGCTCCGAACGCACGCTGACGGCCTGGATCGCGCTTGCGCTCTTTGTGCCCGCGCTCTTGTCGCTCGGCGCGGCGATCTGGTTTTCGCTGCAGATTCAGGGCGGCGCGATGTGGAATGGCATCGACCCCAATGTGCGGTTTCAGGAGGTCTGGCTGTTCGGCGTCCCGCTCCTGGTCGCCAGCGCGGGCGGTATCGCCCTGTCCTGGGTCTATAGCGCCGGACGGGACCGTTTCGCGCTGCCCGATCTGGTGCTGAGCGTCTGCGCGGTGGCCATCGCCGTCTACCTGATTGCGATCTATGGGACGTCCATGCGGATGTCGACGGGCTCCGACTTCGCGCCCATCGGCATTTCCTTTGCCGCCACGGCGGGCGTCGCGCTGATCATGGAGATGACGCGGCGGGTGGCCGGGCTGGCGCTGGTCGTCATCTCGGCGGTGTTTCTGTCCTATGTCTTTCTGGGGCATACGCTGCCGGGCTTTCTGAACGCGCCGCCCTTTTCCTGGCAGCGTTTCTTCAGCCAGGTCTATACCGATGCCGGCATCCTCGGCCCGACGACGGCGGTGTCCTCGACCTATATCATCCTTTTCATCATCTTCGCGGCCTTCCTCCAGGCCTCCAAGGTGGGCGACTATTTCGTCAATTTCGCCTTCGCGCTGGCCGGACGGTCGCGGGGCGGACCGGCCAAGGTGGCGATCTTTGCCTCGGGCCTCATGGGCATGATCAACGGCACCTCGGCAGGCAATGTGGTGGCGACCGGCTCGCTCACCATCCCGCTGATGAAGAAGGTGGGCTACGACAAGCGCACGGCCGGCGCGGTCGAGGCCGCGGCCTCCACCGGCGGGCAGATCATGCCGCCGATCATGGGTGCGGGCGCCTTCATCATGGCCGAGATCACCGGCATCCCCTACACCGAGATCGCCATCGCGGCGGTGATCCCGGCGATCCTCTATTTCGCGTCGATCTATTTCATGGTCGATTTCGAGGCCGCCAAGCTCGGCATGCG
>JBCDBB010000196.1:0-6220 GCA_039184415.1 Pseudomonadota bacterium | reverse complement strand
GAACGTGTCCAGAAACCAGTCGTAATTGGTCGTCGAGGCGGGCGAGATCGCCATGTTGTTCCAGCGCCCCGGTTCCACAGCGTTGCGGCAGAACCAGCGTGGATCAGTACGCGGTTCCGTCGAGACGCATTCGTTGATCGAATAGGTGCCGGCGATCACGCCGACGCAGCCCAGCTCATGGGCCCCGATGCCCAGCGCCGAGGCGGTAACGTCATGGAGCCCTGCCGCCACGGGCGTGCCCGCCACCAGTCCAGTCTGAGCCGATGCGGCGGAAGATACCGCTCCGACGATCTTCGCCGACGGGCTGGCCGGCGGCAGCGCATGGGCCAGATCCGAAAGCCCGAACAGATCCAGCGCCTCGGCGGAAAAGGCCTGGCTGCGCACATCGGTGAAGGAGGTCGAGGCCTCGGTCAGGTCGGTGCCTATCTCGCCCGCAAGGCAAAACCGCAGCCAGTCCTTGCAGGCTAGGATATGGCCGATCCGGGCATAGCGATCGGGCTCATGCGCCCGCATCCAGGCCAGCAGCGCGGAGGGCGCGGACACATGCGGGGTCTGACCGGTGAGTGCGAGGCTGCGCGCCGGCAGGTTCGTGGCGTCCCAGGCGGCAACGGTCTCGGTCGCCCGGCTGTCCAGCGACAGAATCCCCGGCCCGAGCGGGCGTGCCTCGGTATCCATCAGGTAGATCCCGTCGCCATGGGCGGTGGCGGAGACGGCGAGGATCTCGGCCGGGTCAGTCCCGCTCTGATCCAGCACGGCGCGGATCGCGGCGGCGGTCTCCTGCCAGAGCACGTCCATGTCGCGCTCAACCTTGCGCGGTGCTGGCATCAGCTGGGGGACATTGCAGCGGGCGACCGCGACCTGGCGACCGCTCAGGTCGAAGATCACCGCCTTGGTCACGGTCAGACCGCTGTCGATGGCCAGTATGCGGCTCATGTACCTGCCCTTCCCCTGATCCGCGACTGGGTCACGCCCTCTTGTACCACCCTGCTGTCAGCCCTTGCTGTATTTGGCATCCACCGCATCGATGGCCTGGACATTTCCGGCGGACCGGCCTTCGGGATCAAAGGAAGCCGACAGGAACGCGTCTGCGATGTCCTTAGCCAATTCGGGCCCGACAACGCGGGCGCCCATGGTGATGATTTGGGCGTTGTTCGAGGTCGCAGCCTTGCCGGCCGAATAGGTGTCGTGACATTGCGCGGCGCGCAGGCCCGGCACCTTGTTCGCCGCGATCTGGACCCCGATGCCGGTGCCGCAGACCAGGATGGCGCGATCATACTCCCCCGCCATGACGGCGCTGGCCACACGTTCGGACAGATCGGCATAGAACGCGTCAGGGCCGTCCTCGGTGTGCGAGACCTCCGCCACCTCGTGGGTGTCCTTCAGATACTCGGCCAAGACCTTGGCGAGCCCTTCACCCGCACTGTCCCCTGCGACTGCTATCTTCATGGTCGTCCTTTCCTGGTTCAGAGGGTGGCGGCGCATCTGGCGAGAATGTCGAGATATCCGTCGACATTCCAGGCTGATCGCCCGATGAAGAGCCCGTCGACATGCGGGCACTGGATGAGCTCCTGACAGTTGCCGGGATTGACCGAACCGCCATAGAGGCACGGGGTTTTATGTCCCAGCACGCTGGCGGCGACGGCAATGATCTCGGCCTGGCGCGCGTCGGCATAGTCGGACGTCGCCGGGATGCCGCCCTCACCGATGGCCCAGACCGGCTCGTAGGCAATGAGGATCGGTGCGGATCTCTGGTGGGAGGAAAGCCTGCCCAGAGCGCCGCGCACCTGTACCTCCAGCACCTCGGTCGCTCGGCCGGCTTCGCGCTCCTCGAGCGTTTCGCCGACGCAGATCAGCGGGATCAGACCGTGGCGGACCGCGGCCTCTGTCTTGAGGCCCACGGTCTCGTCGGTTTCGCCGAAATGCGCGCGGCGCTCGGAATGGCCGAGCTCGACGATCTCGAGCCCGCAATCGGTCAGCATCGGCGGCGAGACCTCCCCGGTCCAGGCACCCTGATCAGCCCAGTGCATGTTCTGCGCCCCAACCTTGACGGAGCTTCCCGCGAGCATTGCCGCAACCTCGCGCACGGCGGTGAAGGGCGGGATGACAAAGCGCTGGATGCGCGGATCGCGTTGGGGCTCGGCCGCCGCCAGAGCGCTGGCAAAGGTTTGCGCCTCCGCGAGGGCTTTGTGCATCTTCCAGCTGGTGCCGATCCAGAGGCCGGGATAGGTCATGGGTCCGCCTGCGTCCTGTCCGCGATAGTGAGCGTAAGACCCGCCCAGTCGAGCGCGGCGCGCGCCTCAGGCTCGGGGGCTTTGTCCGTGATGATATGGCCGAATTCGGACAGGTCCGCCAGCTTGTGGAGCGCGGTGTGGCCAAAGCGCGTATGGTTGGCCAGGAGGCAGGAGGAGAGCGCCGCATCCATCATCAGCCGTTTGGCACGCAGGACCGCCTCATCCATATGGAACGTCTCCAGACCTGCCACGGCGGGCGTCGAGATAAAGGCAAGATCCGCGCGCAGGGCGCCCAGCGCATCTTCGGTGATCTTGCCCAGATAGGCGTTGAACTTGCTCGAATAGATGCCGCCCAGAGCGATCAGCGTGATCCCTGCCCGATCCTTCAGGGCCTCGATGATCGCAGCGTTGTTGGTGATCACGGTCAGCGGTCGGCGCGTCGCCGTCTTTTGCCCGAGCAGCGCCGCCATCGAGCCGTCATTGATCATGACGGACATGCCGGGCTCGATCAGCTTGAGCGCAGCATCGGCCATGGCCGTCTTTGCGGCACTGCCTTGACGCTCGCGGAAGCGGAAATGGCTCTCGAACTGCGTCCCGGATTCGATGGTGGCGCCGCCACGGATCTTGCGCAGAAGGCCCGCATCCTCGAGCTCGTCGAGGTCGCGGTGGATGGTCATCTTAGACACGGAAAAGCGCGTGGCGAGTGCGTCGAGCGCAACCGCACCTTCGCCGACGAGCAGATCCATGATGGCCTGTTGACGTTCCTCTCTCTTCATCCCGCGGCCTCCTGTCATGTAACATTTCACATCACATTTCGAACGTCAATTATGTTATTTTGTGATTATTTATTGTGATTTTTGGTGGGCGAGGCTATCGAGAAAGGCAAACGGAGGATCCGATGGACAAGGACAGTTCCCGGCTTGCCGCCAAGCTTTCGGCACGGACCCTTGGTCTGCCGCGGGAGCACGCCTGAGATGCACCAGCCGGTGGTTCTGCCGGGCGATGAGGCTGGCTCTGCCCGCCCGCTTTCGGCAGAGCTCGCGGATTGGGCGGGCGAAGCGGACGCGCGCCGCGCCCTCGCCGCGCTCGTGCTGCGGATCGCAGATGCCTCAGTGCCCCTGGCTCAGCGGCTGGCACTGGGACGGCTTCCGGGAGATCCGGCCGAGGTTAGTGGCACGAACCGGTCTGGCGACCGGCAGAAGGCGCTCGATCTCGGGGCCCATGACCACTATATCCGCGCGCTCGCGGGGTTATCTGTGGCACAGCTTCTGTCCGAAGAGGCCGAAGAGATCGCCCTCCTCGATCCGGGCGGGTCCTTCGACATTGCCATTGACCCGATCGATGGATCCGGCAGCATCGGCATCGGTGTACCACTCGGGATGCTCTTTTGCATCTTTCCGGCGGACTCGGGCTTTGCCCGCACCGGTCGCGAGATGATCGCTGCGGGCTATGTCTCCTTCGGGCACACGGTCGATTTCGGCTTCAGTGTCGGCGACGGGGTCGCGGTCGCGACGCTCGACCCGCGCGACGGGAAATTCCATGTCGACAGTTCAGGTGTGACTATCTCTACGAACACATCCACTATCGCCTTCAACGCCTCCAATAGCCGACGCTGGCCGCCAGGGCTGCGCCGTTACATCGACGGCGTGATCGCGGGCGCAGAGGGGCCACGTGGGCGCGACTTCAACATGCGCTGGATCGCCGCCGCGGTGGGTGATCTGCATCGCATCCTGCGCAAGGGCGGTGTGTTTCTCTATCCCGCCGACTCACGGCCTGGATATGAGCAAGGGTTTCTCCGGTTGGCCTATGAGGCCTTTCCGATCGCTTATCTGGTGGAACAGGCGGGAGGTGCAGCAAGCGATGGCGCCACACCCATACTCGATCTTACGCTGGCCAATCCCCATGCCCGCGTGCCGCTGTTTTTCGGCAGCCGCGGGGAAATGGCCGTGCTGCACAACCATATCGCACAACCGGACCGATAGGAGACCGCCCATGTCCCGCATCACGCTGCGCCAGCTTCTCGATCATGCCGCCGCCAACGAGTATGCCGTTCCGGCTTTCAACATGTCGAACATGGAACAGGGGCTTGCGATCATGGCAGCCGCGGATGCAGCAGGGGCGCCGGTGATCCTGCAGGCGAGCCGCGGGGCGCGCGCATATGCCAACGACGTGGTGCTGACGAAACTGATCGACGCGCTGGTCGAGATCTATCCCCATATCCCGGTCTGCATGCATCTCGACCATGGCAATGACCTCGCGACCTGCGTGACGGCGATCCAGCACGGATTCACATCGGTGATGATGGACGGCTCCCTGCGCGAGGACGGCACGACGCCCGCGGATTACGCGTACAACGCCGGCATCACTCGCCAGGTGGTCGACATGGCCCATGCCGCGGGGGTTTCGGTAGAGGGCGAACTGGGCGTGCTCGGGTCTCTGGAAACCGGGATGGGCGACCAGGAAGACGGGCATGGTGCGACAGAGAAGCTGTCCCAGGCGCAGTTGCTGACTGATCCCGAAGAAGCTGAGAGGTTCGTCGCGGACACCGGCGTCGACGCGCTCGCCGTCGCGATGGGCACGAGCCACGGGGCATACAAGTTTACGCGAAAACCCGACGGCAATGTGCTGGCGATGGAGGTGATCGAGGCAATCCATGAACGGCTGCCGAACACCCATCTGGTGATGCATGGATCCTCTTCGGTGCCGGAAGAGCTGCGCGAGGAAATCAACAACCATGGCGGTGACATCAAACCGACCTGGGGCGTGCCATTGGAAGAGATCCAGCGCGGCATTCGCCATGGGGTCCGAAAGGTCAATATCGACACCGACCTGCGCCTGGCCGCGACCTCGGCGATCCGGCGCACGTTGGCCGGAACGCCGGGCGAGTTTGATCCGCGCAAATACCTCAAACCGGCGATGGACAGCATGAAGGCGCAATGCTTGCGGAAGTTCGAGGCGTTCGGCACCGCCGGGCAGGCCGAACATATCCGCACGCAGCCGCTGTCGGAAATGGCGCTGGCCTACTGATCCTCGCAACCTGGCAAGATGTTAAGGGCCCCCGTCTCAGGTCAGGAGCGCGCGGGCCGTGCGTTCGTCGGTGATGAGCCCCGACAGACACCCATTGTTCAGAACCGCCCGGATCGCGTCGACCTTCTTCGGTCCACCGGCCAGCGCAACGATACGCCCCCTTCGCGCATCCTCAAGCGGCACGGCGAGAGTGCGAGACGTCAGTGTCGTGTCCAGAACCCGCCCGGCCGGATCGAAGAAATGGCCCAGAATCTCGCCGACGCAGCCCGCGTCCGAGATCGCGGCAATTTCCGACGGCTCGATCATGCCCGACGCCACGAGCTGAGTTTCCGGCTCCACCGTGCCGATGCCGACGATCATGAGCGGTGCGGTTCGTGCCATGTCGAAAACCTCGGCCACGCCCCGCTGTTTCAGCAGAACCTCCCGGTCCTCGGATGTGTTGGCGAAGAACGGCACTGGCAGCACATAGGCCCGAGCGCCTGTCTTTTCGGCCAAAAGATGCATCACATCATGGGGGTTGGCGGCAAAATTGCGCGTGAGCCCGCCCTGGAGCGAAACGAATTGCAGGTTGTTCGTGGTCAGGCGCGGCATCGCCCGGACGGCTTCGGTCAGGGTACGGCCGCTGCCCAGTCCGATGGTCTGCTCTTCGTCGCTTTCGAGCCATCGCCGCAGGCGGGTCGCTCCGGCCCGGCCGAGGGCACGGAGAGGCAGGTCAGGTTCGTCGAGGTCGGGCGCCACCTCGCAGGTTTCCAGCCCGTACCGGGCCCCGAGCGCCTGTTCCAGCTCGATACATTCGGTGATTTCGCCTTCGATGATAACCTTCACGGCCCCTTCCGCGACGGCCTTTTGGATCAACCGGTGCGCCTTGACCGAAGGCACGCCCAACCGCTTGGCGACCTCTGCCTGCCGGATGCCGCCGACATAGTGCAGCCACGCCGCGCGGATGGACAAGGACCGCTCAG
>JBCDBB010000195.1:0-6249 GCA_039184415.1 Pseudomonadota bacterium | reverse complement strand
CCGGACTGGATGGCGGCGTCGAGAACGAAGCCCGTGACGCTGTTGTCGGTGGCCGAGCTCTGCGCCCGGATGCGGCGGCGGGTGGCGGTGTCAGACATCTTCAAGCTCCGCGCTCGTCATGGCGCGGAGCGCTTTGAAGGTGTAAATGCCTGTGTCGTGCCCGTCGCTGAAGGCGAGGCCGAGAGCATAGTTCCCCACGCTCCAGATGCGCGTGAGGCTCAGATCGAGAGGCACGTTCTCGGGGTCGAGCAGACGCGCGCCCGTCACCTCATCGCGGCATTTCGCGCACTGACAGGCAAGACGGAGATCGCGGTCGGTATGGCGCTGCTCGGCACCGTCGGCCCAGCGCAGGATCAGCCCGCCATCGCCGTGGTCGATCGCGGCGAGGCGGTTTACAGGTCCGCCGGGCGCGGGCGGAACAGGCGAGGGCTTGCCAGTGCCGTCGGCGAGGGACCACGCAAAGGGTGTCGAGATCCCCGCCGTTCCGTTTTCCGTCTGAGACAAAGCGCCCGCGATGTTCCGATAGGCTTCTGCGGCCGGGCTATCGGGTGCCGCACGGATCAGGGGCTTGCCGTCGTCGCCGCAGTCGACCACGGTCGGGTCGAGAGGCACCTTGCCAAGAAAGGGCACCCCCAGCTCCTGAGCGATGGCCGCACCGCCGCCCTGGTGGAAGATATGCGTCACGGTTCCGCAGGACGGGCAGGTGAAACCGCTCATATTCTCGATCACGCCAAGTATCGGCACATTGACCTGCTCCATCATCCGCAGTCCGCGCCGGGCGATCTTGAGGCTGACATCCTGCGGCGTGCTGACCACCACGGCGCCGGCAAGCGGAAAGGCCTGCGCGAGGGTCAGCTGGATGTCCCCGGTCCCCGGCGGAAGATCGAGGAGGAGCACGTCCAGCGCGCCCCACTCCACCTGGCGCACGAACATCTGGAGGTACTTCGTCACCATGGGGCCGCGCAGGATCGCGGGCCTGTCATCATCCGTCAGCATGGCCATGGAGATGACCTTCACGCCATAGGCGCTGGCCGGTATGACCTTCTGATCCGCCGATGTCGCGGGTTTTTCCGCTGCGATGCCAAGCATCCGGGGAATGGACGGGCCATAGATGTCGGCATCCACGACGCCGACAGACAGCCCCGCCTCGGCCATGGCAACGGCAATGTTGGCGGTCACTGTGGATTTGCCCACGCCGCCCTTGCCGCTGCTGATGGCGATCATGCGAGGGCCTGCCGGCGGTTCTGTCTGGGTCATTTTCGGATTTCCTGGCTTTGCGGCCTGTTGGTTGGTGCATAGCTCGCGCAGAGCTTCGGGATATCGGCGGCCGCCAGCTCTGCTGCCATACAGGCGCAATAGGCGGTGTCCCCGGACGTTGCGAAGTGACTGCAATCCCGGCAGGTCCCAAAAGCGGGCAGTTCCCGACGCATGGCAAGCGTCGATGTCAGCCGTGACAGAGTGGCCAGGAAACGGTCGCGCTCCCGCGCCCCGAGACCATCGATCACGCCGATCAGATCCCGAAGCGGATCGCGCTTCAGGATAGCGCTGCCTTCGTCGGTCAGGTCGAAACACACGCTCCGCCTGTCACGATCCGAGCGGGTCCCGGCGACAAGTCCCCGGCGCTCCAGCGACTTGATGATCTGCGACGCCGTGCCCCGCGTCGTCGCCTGAAAGCTGGCGAAGGCCGACGGAGTACGCGTGCTGCCGTTGGCGCGCGCGAGGAAACGCAGGCAGGTCCATTGCGCGGCTGTCAACTCGGAGCCGGCATCTTCGCTCCGTGCGGCGCGGCCGATATGAACCAGCAATTGCGCGATGCGATCCGGTGTCTGAAGCTCATCGGTCATGGCAAACAGATAGCGTTTCGAAATTACTTTGACAATTGCCAAGTGACGAAACTAGTGTCGATTCGACATCAAATTGGCGATCACAATGAACAAACCCATCAGGAACATCAGCCACCGCGCCCGCCGCGTCCGCACTGTCGACATGCTGTCCGCGGAGGAAGAGCATCAGTTGCTTTGCGCCTGGCAGGAGCGCGGTGACCGGCGGGCGCGGAACCGTCTTGTCGCCGCCTTTGCCCCATTGGCCGTTTCCGTCGCCAAACGATACAGACCGCGATCCGGCGAGGCCGACCCGGACCTTGTCCAGCAGGCCAATATCGGGCTCATGAAGGCCGCCGACCGGTTCGACCGAGAGCGTGAGATCCGTTTTTCGACCTATGCGATCTGGTGGGTGCGTTCTGAAGTGCAGGCCTATGTGCGGGCCAATGGTTCAGTGGTCCGGCGGCCGAACTCAGTCCAGTCGCGCAGGGCAGCTGTCCAAATCGCCGGCCTCGATGCAGAGATGAGCGCGTTTCCCGAAAAGAACCGGACCGATGCGGACGCGCAGCTTGCGGCAGCACTCGGGGTGGATCGACGACGGGCGGCAGCCTTGCGCGCTCAGGTCACGGGAAGCGACCAATCATTGAATGCGCCAGCGCAGGGCGAGGAAGGCGCGGATCGCCTCGCACTTCTGGTTGATCCGACCAGCCTCGAAGAGCCATTGGCGCTGCAGAAGCTGGAGACCGCCGGGCTCCGCCGCATCCTTGTGGATGCGCTTGCTAAACTGCCCGATCGCGAACGCGAGATCATCATCGCGACCCAGGTCGCAGATCCTCCGGCGACACTGAAAGGCATCGGCGCGCACTATGGAATCTCGAAGGAACGGGTTCGCCAACTGCGCGAACGCGGTTTCGAACGGTTGAGGGCAGCTTTGCGTCAGCAGGATCTTGGTCTCGATAGCTTTCTGCAAAAGTACGACGCTCTATGCGGACATTCGTAGATGTGACGCTGCCACTTGGTTGCCATTGAGTTCCACACCCATGAAGAGGTTGGGGAACACCCTGATGACGAAGGTCCGGTTTTGAGGCTTGTGTTGCGGCTTCGGTCACCGGACCACGTATTCACGCCTTGCCGAGAAGCGCGTCGGGAACCTGCACCCCGTCGCAGTATGGCAACTTGTCGACGCGTGGCACGTATTTTCCCGCGGACGACTGCTCCGCAACATGCACGGCGATCTCTTCAAAGGTTGCGAGCCAGACATCGCCCGTTTCCAGCATGTACTCGATCATCCGTTCGACCCGCTGCCAGCGGGACAGCCGTCCACTGACGAATGGGTGCCAGACACCGATCCATAGGCCCCCGGGTGCACGGCGCAGGGCTTCGAATTCCGCCATGAAGATGTCCATCGCGCGCTCCGGCGCTTGCGGCGGGAACATATAGCCCAGATCAGGCGCATGGACGTAGGGGGGCCAATCATCGGTGGCCCAACTGACCGGAAGCTCCCACATCCGGCCCTGGGACGTCTCCAGGACATAGGGCACATCGTCCCCCATCAGGGAGCTGTCATACAGGAACCCCTGATCGGTCAGAAAACCCGGCGTGGACGCGGACATGTGGTAGAGCGGCGAGCGATTGCCCCGGGGCCTTTTGCCTGAATGCGCCTCGATAATCTCGATCGAGCGGCACATCCAATCCAGTTCCTGTTGAGGGGACAGGCTGTTGGGCGCCTCGTGAATATAGCCGTGATAGCCGATCTCGTGGCCGTCCTGAACGATCTGTTCCACCGCCCTGGGGTGGTTTTCGATGCACCAGGCGGGGATGAAGAAGGTCTGTTTCAGACCGAAACGGCGGTACGTCTCCAGGATTCTGGGAATGGCGACATCAGGGCCGTAGCGGAGCATCGACGTTGCCGAGAGCTTGTCCTGTGCGCCTGCGCCATGGTGAATATGCACAAGGCTGTCCGCATCCATGTCGAGCGTTATGGCACAGGCCACTTTGGCGCCGTTCGGCCAAGAAACCGGTCGTTGTAGCATCTTGCCAACTCTCCTCAGATCATCACCGCGCCGCCGTTTGGGCTTACCGTCTGACCGGTGAAAAACCCGGCATCCGGACCGCAGAGAAACCGCGCCAGCGCACCGATCTCTTCTGGCCGTCCGATCCGCTTCAGAGGGATGTCGAATTCCTTTTCGATCCACTCCTGCGACATGTTCTCGACCGCGAGCATCGGTGTATCCACCGGGCCCGGCGCGATGGCGTTGACTGTAATATCGGGCGCCAGTTCCCGGGCCAGCGCGCGCGTCAGCCCCTCGACCCCGGCCTTCGACGCGCAATAGGCGCTGAAATCGGCACGCCCCAAAGTCGCGAGTTCCGAGGACACGAGCAGGATCCGGCCATGCCCTGCGCCTTTCATCATTCGCGCCGCACCTTGCGCAATCAGGAAGGAGCCCCGCAGATTGACCGCAACGAGCCGCTCGAACTTGTCGACGGAGGTGTCAAGGATCGACGCCTCGTGCAGGATGCCCGCCGCGTTGACGACCAGATCGAGCCGACCCTCGACGTCATCGATGCTTTCGAAAAGAGCGTTGACGCTGCCGGGATCGGAGACATCGCACTCGACTGATCTGCAAGCGCCCGAACCGGCGGGCTTGACGTCCGCGCCCAGGACGCGCGCGCCCCCCTCGTGCAAAGCAGTCGCGACCGCTGCGCCAATACCCTGCGCCGCGCCTGTGACGAGCGCGACCTGACCTGAAAGCTCGCTCACTGCATCAGTTCCCCCCGGTCGACCGTAAAGGACTGACCGGTGATGTTGGCCGCCGCGGGTCCGGCGAGGAAGAGATATGTCGCCACCATGTCCGCGGGCTCCATCAAGCCGCCCAACGCCTGCGCGCCGACGATTTCGTCCAACAGCTCAGCCTCCGTTCGGTTCCGGCGCGCCGCCATGTGACTGAGCGAGCGCATGGAGGCCACGGTTCTCACCCAGCCCGGACAGACCGCGTTCACCGGTATCTGCCGCGGCGCAAGCTCTTGCGCCAGCGAGCGGGTCAGACCGATGATCGCATGCTTGGACGCGCAGTAGCCGCTGAACTCCGCCACAGCCGTTTTGCCCCACATCGATGCGGTATTCACAATGCGGCCTCCGTCGGGGACCACGTCAAGCAGATGCCGCGTCACCGAGAAAGTTCCGATGACATTGATTTCAATGATCCTGCGAAACGTCTCATCGACATGCGCCCCGGTCTCGGCAATCGGCGTGATAAACTCAAAGCCTGCATTGTTGATCAGAACATCAACCCGCTCAACTCCGTCGCGCAGCGCTTTGACCTGCTCCAGATCAGCGATGTCGCACGCGATATGCCCGACCTTGCGCCCATAGGACTTTGCCAGATCCGCGGCGACCTCGGCCACATCGTCCTCCAGTGCCACGATGGTAACTTCTGCCCCGGCCGCCAGAAAGCCTTCCGCGAGCCCGCGCCCGATGCCGCGATTGGCCCCGGTGATCAGCACTTTCTTGCCTGCCACCCCGGTCATCTCAGACAGCCTCGGGCGTGTGCGCATATTCCGCGCGGATGATCTGCAGGATCTCCGAGCGCAACGTCATGAAGACCTCCGCATCGGCGGTCCCGTCGCGCCTCTGCTGGGCCGGCAGGAGCGCACCGACATCGATTTCCCGGACGATCCGCGCCGGCCGGGACGAGAAGATGATGATCCGGTTGGCCAGCAGGATCGCCTCCTCCACGTCATGGGTCACAAAGATCGTGGTCTTCTTTTCGCTCTTGTTGATGTCCATGAGCTGGAACTGCAGATGCTCGCGGGTCTGGGCATCGAGCGCACCGAAGGGCTCGTCCATCAGCAGAATGTCGGGATTCGACGCCAGCGTGCGGGCGATGGCCACGCGCTGGCGCATCCCGCCCGAGATCCGGTTGGTGTAGAAATCGGCATAGCGGGTCAGGCCGACCATATTCAGGTAGTGATCTGTAATCTCTTCCTTTTCGCCGGGCGAAACATCCTTGCGGTAACGGGTTCCGAACCTGATGTTGTCGCGTACGCTGAGCCAGGGGAATGATGAGTAGGACTGGAACACCATGCCGCGGCGGCGGTCAGGCCCTGCGAGCTTGTCCCCATGAAGCCAGATTTCCCCCTGATCCTGTGTCTCCAGCCCGCCGACGATACGCATCAGGGTGGTCTTGCCGCAGCCGGAAGGGCCCAGAAACATCACCAGTTCCCCTTCTGCGATACTCATCGAGAGCGGCAGAACGACTTTGGTTTCAATCTTCCCGTCCTCGGACCAGTAGGTCTTCGAGACTTTGGAGATTTTCAGGAAATCGTCCATGGATCATCGCTTCTGATAGGAGAAAAGGCGGGCATGGGCGTAGCGAAAGGCCTGATCCGTCAGCAGACCGATGATGCCTATGGCGATGATCCCTGCCAT
>JBCDBB010000194.1:0-6282 GCA_039184415.1 Pseudomonadota bacterium | reverse complement strand
GCGGCATGCCCTTCCTTTGCCGCTGCCGACCCGGCGCGGCGGCTTTGGCGGCGCCGACGGGTTTGCCGATTACTTGCGTGCGGAGAAGATCACTGCCGTTCTGGATGCCACACATCCTTTTGCAGCGCGCATCACGGCCCGCAGCCGTGCTGTGTGCGATCAACTCGGAGTGCCCTACCGGCAGCTGCTGCGCCCGTCCTGGGCGCCCGGGTCCCGGGATCGCTGGCACAGCGTTCCAAACGCTGCGGCCGCGGTGGCACTTTTGCCCAAGAGTGTAACGGTTTTTCTGGCAACGGGGCGTCAGACGGTGGGGGCGTTCGCTGGGCTCGGCACGCGGCGCGTCTTTGTCCGGGTGATCGATCCGCCCAAATCGGCGTTTCCCTTCGCCGAGGGCGGTTTCATTGTCGGCCGGCCGCCATTCACCCTGTCCGATGAGACCGCACTGTTCGCCCGATTGGGGGTCGATTGGCTGGTCGCCAAGAACTCCGGCGGCGCAGAAGGTCGGGCCAAGTTCGACGCCGCGCGCAACCTGGGACTGCCCGTGGCGATGATCGATCGCCCAAAGGGGCCGCGCGACAGGGTTTTCACGAGTGTTTCGGCAGCGCTGGATTGGGCGCGACAGGAGGTGAAGGTGTGACGGATGTCGGTCGGATCATCGAGACCCCGAATTGCGTCGCGGAGGGCGCAGATTGGCTCGCCCGCGCGGAGCCGCGCTTTGCATCGGCACTGCAACTCACCGGTCCGCTGCCGCTCCGCCGCCGACGGGACGGATTCGAGGCATTGCTGTCAGCGATCGTGAGCCAGCAGGTCAGCGTGGCCGCCGCCGATGCGATCTGGGGGCGCCTTCGAGCGGCGCGCCTCACCGGTCCGCGCAAGATCGCTTGGGCCAGCGACGAGGACCTGCGCGCCTGCGGTTTGTCGCGCCAGAAAATCCGCTATGCGCGGGAGTTGGCCGGGTCCGGCATCCGCTTCGCGGCGCTGCGCGAGGCGCCCAGCGACGAGGTGATCGGTACCCTGGTCGAAGTGCCGGGGATCGGGCGCTGGACGGCAGAGATTTACGCGATGTTCTCGCTCGGCCGGGCGGATGTCTTCGCGCCCGGCGATCTTGCTCTACAAGAGGCGGCCCGGCTCCTTTTCGAGTTGGACGATCGCCCGCGCGAGGCGGTGCTTCGGGCGATGGCCGAGGACTGGGCGCCCTGGCGCGCTGTCGCCGCGCGACTGCTCTGGGCCTATTACGCCCACGCCAAGCGCCGCGAAGGTATTTCATCGGCGGCAAGCCGCTGAGCCGTGGCGGCAGTGTCACCCTGAGCTCCGGTGCCTCGGCGAAGCGGTGACAGCGGGCCGTCCAACCGCTAGGCACGCCGGGATGAATGGTGAAACAGCTCAATTGTCGGTGGAGAGCCGCAACATCGCGGACGTTACCTGGCTGCGTGTCGGCGGCCCGGCCGATCGCTTTTACCACGTCGCGAATTCGGGCGAGTTACTGCACGTCCTGCGGAGCCTCCCCCGCGATATGCCGGTCTTTCCGCTCGGCGCCGGCTCCAACCTGATTGTGCGCGACGGCGGTATTCGAGGCGCGGTGATCCGGCTTGGTCGGGGTTTCATGGACTGCACCTTTAAGGATGCCGTGGTCACCGCCGGTGCAGGGCTTCCTGACGCGGTGCTGGCCCGGCGTGCGGCTGCCGCGGGGCACGACCTGACCTTTCTTCGTACGATCCCCGGCACGGTTGGCGGGGCGGTGCGGATGAATGCCGGCTGCTACGGGAGTTATGTCGCCGATGTGCTGGAGAGCGTTGAGGTCGTGCATCGCGACGGTGTCGTCGAAGAGTTGTCGGCAGAGAGCCTCGCGCTCGCCTATCGTCAGTCCGACTTGCCTCCCGACAGCATCGTGACGAGCGCACGTTTCACCGTTCCGCTCGGCGATCCGGCAGAGCTGGCCGTCAGAATGGAAACACAGATTGCGCGGCGCGATGCGACCCAGCCGGTCAAGGATCTCACGGCGGGTTCCACCTTTCGCAATCCGGCGGGGTTTTCCTCGACCGGGCGGGCCGACGACAGCCATGATCTGAAGGCCTGGAAGCTTATCGAAGACGCCGGAATGCGCGGGGCGCGGCGTGGCGCTGCGATGATGTCACAGATGCATGCGAACTTCCTGACGAACACCGGCGGGGCCACGGCGGCGGATCTGGAGGGTCTCGGCGAAGAGGTCCGTAAAAAGGTCTATGAAACGAGCGGCATCCGGCTAGAATGGGAAATCATGCGGGTGGGCGAGCCCTAGGGCGCCCACCGCATGCGAACCGCGACGGGGTCAACCCCGCGCACCGAGCAGACAAGGGCAAAAGCCCTGGAGCAAGAGGCAGGGGATGTCGCATCCGACAGACCCATTGGTGGCCGTCCTGATGGGCGGACCGTCGGCGGAACGCGAGGTATCGCTGTCGTCGGGACGGGAATGTGCGGCCGCGTTGCGGACCGCGGGATTTCGCGTGGCCGAGATCGATGCAGGGCAGGACCTCGCCGCCCGGCTTGCGGACCAGCGCCCCGACGTGGCCTTCAACGCGCTCCATGGCCGCTGGGGCGAAGACGGCTGCGTGCAGGGGCTGCTGGAATGGATGGGCATCCCCTACACCCATTCCGGCGTGTTGGCCTCGGCGCTGGCGATGGACAAGCAGCGCTCCAAGATGGTCTATGCCGAGGCCGGGTTGCCGGTCGTCACCAGTAGGATCGTCGCGGCGGTCGAAGTGCGGGAAGTCCATGTCATGGACCCGCCCTATGTCGTGAAACCGAACAATGAAGGCTCCTCGGTCGGAGTCTATCTGGTCCATGAGGCTGCGAACGGGCCGCCGCAGCTCGATGACAGCATGCCCGAGATGGTCATGGTGGAGCGGTTCGCGCCCGGTCGCGAGCTGACCACGACCGTGATGGGCGACCGTGCGCTGGCCGTGACCGACATCGTCACCGACGGCTGGTATGACTACGACGCGAAGTACAAGCCCGGAGGCTCGCGCCACATTTTGCCCGCACAGGTGCCCGATGAGGTCGCCGCCGCCTGTCTCGACTATGCGCTGCGGGCACATGACGCCCTGGGCTGCCGCGGCGTGAGCCGAACGGACTATCGCTGGGACGAGGCGCGCGGGCTCGACGGGCTGATCCTGCTGGAAACCAATACCCAGCCGGGCATGACGCCGACCTCCCTGGTGCCCGAACAGGCCGCGTTCTGTGGGATCACCTTCCCTGAATTGTGTCGCTGGATCGTGGAGGACGCCTCGTGCGACCGGTGAGGCGCGATCCTCCGCTGCGCAGCGATCCGGCGCCGAGCCGGGCGGCCTACCGCGTCAACCGGCTGTGGCTGTCGCCGCTCTTTCGTTTCTTCGTCCGTGTTGTGATCCCTCTCGTTGTCGTTTTCGGGCTGGCGGGTGCCTGGGCGCTCAAGAGTACACACCGCACGGCTGTCTTCGCCTGGGTGGAGGAGAAACGCGGCTCCATCGCGGAGCGGCCGGAATTCGTGATGCGCCAGATGATCATCACCGGCGCCGCTCCCGATCTGTCGCGGGAGATCCGCGAGAAGATGCCGGTCAAGTTCCCGGTCAGCTGGTTCGATCTGGACGCAGAAGAGCTTCGTTCGGTTGTGCTGGCCTTCGACGCGGTCAAGGACGCGACCGTGACGCTCGATCTCGGCGGTGCGGTGCGTGTCGATGTGACCGAGCGCGTGCCGGCGATCCTGTGGCGGACCCATGGACGGATAGAGATGCTGGACGAGACCGGCCACCGGGTCGCTCTGATCGACCGGCGCGACGGTCGTTCCGATCTGCCTCTGATCACCGGCGACGGCGCCGATAGGGCCGTGCCCGAGGCCCTGGCGATCTTTGGCGCGGCGGGTCCGATCGCCCATCGCGTGCGCGGACTGATGCGACAAGGCGCGCGGCGATGGGACGTCGTGCTGGACCGCGGACAGGTGATCCAGCTGCCCGAGGACCGGCCCGTCGCGGCGTTGGAACGGGTGCTCGCGATGCAGGACGCCAAGGACATTCTCGGCCGGGATGTCGTGCTGGTGGATATCCGGCGGCCGGCCAGGCCGACGATGCGCCTGGGCGAAGGGGCGCTTGGCTATCTGGAAATGACAAGAGCTTTTGAGCGGGGACTTTCGACGCAATGACGGGACTGTACGAGAGCCAGCGCGCCATGCGCCAGATCCGGCAGACGGCGATTCAGCGCGGTGTGGTGGCGATCCTGGATATCGGCTCCTCCAAGGTGACCTGTCTGATCCTGCGCTTTGATGGCGAAGAAGCGGCTCCCGCCGAGGGGATCGGCGCGATGGCCGGCCAGGCGCGGTTCCGCATCATCGGTGCGGCCACAACGCGGGCCCGCGGCGTGACGTTCGGCGAATTGGACGTCATTCAGGAGGGCGAACGCGCGATCCGAACCGTGGTGCAGGCGGCGCAGAAGATGGCGGAGACCCGTGTCGACCATGCCATCGTGTCGATGTCGGGGGCGCGGCCAAGGTCCTACGGACTTGTCGGATCGGTGGATTTGGGGGGTGCGGAAGTGGGCGAGCACGACATCGCCCGCGTTCTGGCGAGCTGCGACGTCCCGCCGATCGGCGAGGGTCGCGCGGTTTTGCATGCCCAGCCGGTCAACTTCGCGCTCGACCACCGCAGCGGGCTTGAGGATCCGCGCGGGCAGGTCGGCAACCAGCTGACCACCGACATGCATCTGCTGAGTGTCGAAGACCGCTGCGTACGGGATCTGCTGCATTGCGTGAACCGCTGCGATCTGGAACTCGCGGGGCTCGCGTCATCGTCCTATGTGGCCGGGATTTCTTCGCTGGTGGAGGACGAACAAAAGATCGGCGCCGTGTGCATCGATATGGGCGGCGGCACGACGGGCCTGTCGATTTTTTTGCGCAATCACATGATTTATGCCGATGCGGTCCGGATCGGCGGCCTCCACGTGACCCAGGATATCAGCCGGGGCCTTGGCATTCCCATGGCGATGGCCGAGCGGATCAAGACTGTTCACGGCGGCCTGACAGCGACCGGTCGCGACGATCGCGAAATGATCGAGCTGAAGTCCGATACCGGCGACTGGGAGCATGACAGCCGGGAAATCTCCCGCTCCGAGCTGATCGGGATCATGCGCCCGCGGGTCGAGGAAATCCTCGAGGAAGTCCGGTTGCGGCTCGATGCGGCCGGGTTCGAGCATCTGCCGAGTCAGAAAATCGTTCTGACCGGCGGTGCGAGCCAGGTCCCCGGACTGGCGCAGATGGCCAGCCGGATCCTCGGCCAGCAGGTGCGACTCGGCCGACCCCTGCGCGTGCTCGGTCTGCCCCAGGCGGCGACTGGTCCGGCCTTCGCCGCGGCCGTCGGACTGTGCCTTTTCGCGGCCCACCCCCAGGACGAGTGGTGGGATTTCGCCGATCCCTCGATGGTGCGTGGCCCCCAGTCGCTGCGACGCATGGTGCGCTGGTTCAAGGAAAACTGGTAGCCAGCCCCAGTTTTTTCGCAGACTGCAAGCGGTTTTGCGCGATTTTTTGTGGATTGTGGCCTTTTCAGCGTGACCCGAAGACCGATCGCCGCTAGTCTTTACCACTATAAGCAGTGGCGGGCGCAAAGTCCGCATCCATATCGAGCAGGCGGACCATACACATGACTCTGAATCTCATTGTGCCCGAGCACGAGGAGCTGACGCCCAAGATTACCGTGTTCGGTGTCGGGGGTGCGGGCGGCAACGCCGTCAACAACATGATCGAAAAGCAACTCGACGGGGTCGAGTTCGTGGTGGCCAACACCGACGCACAGGCACTGGCACAGAGCCAGTCCAAGGCCAAGGTGCAGATGGGGCTCAAGGTGACCGAGGGGCTCGGCGCCGGCGCGCGGCCCGAGATCGGCGCCGCGGCGGCCGAGGAAACGATCGAGCAGATCATCGATCACCTCGTGGGAAGCCATATGTGCTTCATCACTGCAGGGATGGGCGGCGGCACTGGTACCGGGGCGGCTCCGATCATCGCGCAGGCTGCGCGCGAGTTGGGTGTTCTGACGGTCGGCGTCGTCACCAAGCCGTTCCAGTTCGAAGGCCTCAAGCGGATGAGGAAGGCCGAGGATGGCGTTGATACGCTTCAGAAAGTTGTCGACACACTGATCATCATCCCGAACCAGAAGCTGTTCCGTCTGGCCAATGAAAAGACCACCTTCACCGAAGCTGTCTCCATGGCGTATGACGTTTTGTTTCAAGGTGTTAAAGGCGTGACTGACCTGATGGTTCGCCCAGGTCTGATCAACCTCGATT
>JBCDBB010000193.1:0-6286 GCA_039184415.1 Pseudomonadota bacterium | reverse complement strand
ACGCTCTTTCAGACCGAAAACGGTGAACCGATGCAGTTCTTCGACGCCGTCGTCGGCGGGCGCTCGGTCGGCGTGCCGGGCACCCCGGCGCTGCTGCAGGCGGCCCACGACCGCTGGGGGCGAAGCGATTGGGCCGGGCTTTTCGACGCTGCCATCGCACTGGCCGAGGGCGGGTTTGCCGTTTCGCCCCGAAAGGCCGCGCTGATTGCCGGAGATGCCGACCGGCTCGCGCGTCACGGACCCACCGCCGAGTACTTCCTACCCGGCGGCACGCCGATTGCCGCCGGCACGACACTCACCAACCAGGCCTATGCCGACACCCTGAAAACCCTCGCCGCCGACGGCGCCGCGGCCTTCTATAGCGGATCCATCGCCGAGGGGATCGTCGATACGGTCCAGGGGTTTGCGGACAATCCCGGCGTGATGGCGCTCGGCGATCTGGCCTCCTACCGCGTCAAGGAACGCGCGCCGGTCTGCGTGGCCTATCATGGTTATGATGTCTGCGGCATGGGCCCGCCCTCGTCCGGCGCTCTCACCGTGGGCCAGATCCTCGGCATGCTCGAACGCTATGATATCCACAGCCGCGCGTCCGATGATCCCGAGACCTGGCGCCTCATCGGGGATGCCTCGCGCCTCGCCTTCGCCGACCGCGGTCTCTACATGGCCGACAGCGATTTCCTCGCCGTCCCGGTCACAGGACTGGTCGATCGCACCTATATGGGCCTGCGGGCAGAGCTTCTGGGCGGGGATGATGCGCTGCCCGAAGTCGCCCCCGGCAATCCCGGCTTCGATCATGCGAGCCTCTGGGCGCCCGACGAAAGCCTGGAGCTGCCCTCGACCTCCCACATCGCCATAGTCGACGCCGATGGAAACGCGCTGTCGATGACCACGACCATTGAAAACAGCTTCGGCTCGCGGCTGATGACGCCGGGCGGGTTCCTGCTGAACAACGAGCTGACGGATTTCTCCTTCCGGACCCATGTCGAGGGCCGGCCCATCGCCAATGCCATCGCGCCGGGCAAGCGGCCGCGCTCGTCCATGTCGCCGACGATCGTGCTGCGGGACGGCGCGCCGGTGCTGGTCGTGGGCTCGCCCGGCGGTTCGCGGATCATCGGATATGTCGCCAAGACCATCATCGCCCATCTCGACTGGGGCATGGATGTGCAGGCCGCCATCGACATGCCCCATCTGGTCAACCGCTTCGGCACCTACGACCTGGAGCTCGGCACCGACGCGGAGGCGCTCGGCCCGGCTTTGGGAGCGATGGGCTATCAGATCGAGATCCGCGACCTCACCTCCGGGCTTCAGGCGATCTCCATCGGGCCGGACGGTCTGAAGGGCGGCGCCGACCCGCGGCGGGAGGGCATCGCCCTCGGCGACTGACAAATCGTGGCGCGGGCCGACACGGTCCCGCGCCGCTCATTCTGAACTCAAATGGCGGCCTCCCGGCGCACGGCTCAAAGGCCCTCGACCAAATCGTCGACGGAATTCAGCGTGATCCGCTTGCGCCCGGACTCGATGATCCCCGTCTTGGTAAGACGGGCCAGCACGCGGCTGACGGCCTCTCGGTTGGCCCCGACATGGGAGGCGATATCGCTGTGGGTGGGCGCCGGATCGAGCAGCCCGCCATCATGGAGCTCGTCGGCCTCCATCGCCAGCCGCACCAGCAGGAGCTTCACCCGCGTCTCCACATCATGGACGACCAGTTCGAAGATCCTGTCGTTCAGACGCCGGTTGCGGGTCGCCAGGTCCACCATCAGATTACGCGCAAGCCGAGGGAAATGCGCCATCCAGTCCAGAAACTGGGGCCCGGCGATTCGCCCCACGAGGCTTTCCTCTGCGGCAAACACGGTCAGCGACCTCGGTCCGTGATCCAGCGCGGCTAGCTCTCCGAAATGGGCCGAGCGGCGGAACTCGGCATAGGCGACCTCCTTGCCCTCGTCCGAGATCAGTACCCCCACAAGCCGAACATTGAGCACGAGGAACACGTCCTCGGACATGTCGCCCTTTTCCATCACCGTCTGGCCTTTGAGCACGCGCATCGGGGCGACCCCGGACACAAGCTTGCCCAGTTCCGCAGAAGACAGGCCTTTAAACAGACCGATTTTCGCCAGCTCACTGGAATGGATCACAAAACCGCCCCCCAGGCAGAACAGTGCCGTCGCGTTAGCCCTAGTTGTTCTTACGTCAACCAGTAAAATCAACCTGTTTTTCGGAGGAGAGTGTTTGGCGCGATGGTGCTGCCCTACCAGCAAGAGAGCAGCACCATCACGCCAAGTCTTCTAATAGACAGGTGATGAAAATTCCGTCCAGCCCGAGGGCCGTGGTTCGAACTTACCGTTCCGCCAACCTCTGAGGCGTCTCGATAACGTCAAATTCGCGCATTCCGCGCCCGCTGTCTGTGACCTTGCGCACAAACCTATGCAGTCGTCTGTGACCTAGGACACAAAGCGTAGCGACCGTCTGTGTCCCAGGACACAGAATCGGGTTTTCGGTCACGGGACGTAAACCCGCTCAGGCTACACCGGACGCACAATCGCACCGCAGGATGTGGGCATGGCAGGCCGAAAAAGGCGAAGAGTCGCGTATCATTTCGCACCGCTGGCGCTGAGTCTCTGTGCCGCCCTGGCCGGTCCGTGCCCGGCCGCGTCCGGCGGCGGAACCCTGCGATGGGCGCAGGACGGGGGCAGGTCCTCTCCGATCCTGCAGGACGCGTCCCGCGGTCTGCTGACCGCGTCGACTGGCAGGGCCTTTGTGCGGCCCCGCGCAGCCGGGCCCTTCATCGGCGGCCCGGCCCGGCAGGCGGCGCCGTCATTGCCGCCCCTGCGCGCCGGTCCCGACGAAAAGGCGCTGATTGCCGCCCCGCCCCGTGATTTCGCCGGTCTCGGCGCGCTCGGCTGCATTGCGGTCTCGATCTACCATGAGGCGCGCGACCAGCCGGCAGCGGGTCAATATGCGGTGGGATCTGTCATCCTTACCCGCGCCGCAAACCAAGACCGCTGGGGCGACACCCCCTGCGCCGTGGTCCAGCCGGTGCAGTTTTCCTATCTTACAGCGGATCGTCGCTTTGCGCCGATCAGCGAACAGGCAGCCTGGGAACGGGCCGTGCGCATCGCGGCCCAGGTGCTGCGCGACGGCCCTGCGCCGGCGCTCAAGGGCGCCGACCATTACCACACCACCTATGTCTCGCCGGTCTGGAACCGACAGATGGACGCCATCGGGCGGATTGCGGATCACGTCTTCTGGCGGAGCCGCCCAGGACCCCGAACTCGCCCCTGACCCTAGCCTCTAACGTTGGCCCCCGACCCTGGCCGGAGGATCCGGGCGCGGCTCGCTCAGGCGGTGCCGCGGAGCCTACGGAAGAAGTCGCCCATCGGATCCTTCTTCGGATCGGCCTCCTGCAGGAACGGAACGCTGCCTTCGGCGGGCTTTTTGTGCAGATAGACCACGGTCCCTGTTGGCACCATGTCGTAAAAGGGGATGATCTGCTGATTGACGATCCGCGCGCAGCCGTTCGACACGGCCCGGCCCAGCGTGCCGGGCTTGTTGGTGCCATGGATGCGCAGCATCGTGTCGCCGCGCCGCTGGTCATAGAGATAGATCGCCCGCGCACCCAGGGGGTTGTTGACGCCCCCCGGCATGCCGTCGGCGTATTTCTCATAGGCCGCGGGATCGCGCTTGATCATCGCCGGCGTCGGTTTCCAGGACGGCCAGCGCGCCTTGCGCCCAACATAGTAGGTCCCCGGCTCATAGAGCCCCGGTTTGCCGATCCCCACCGTCCAGCGGAACGCCTCCCGATTGGGGCGCGTCAGATACAGGCTGAACGTCGTCGGATCGACATGGATCTGTCCCGGCTGCAATTCCGCCCGCAGTTTCACGCGCCGAGGCTGCAGGTGATCGGGCAGGTCGAAGACTCTCATCTTCGTATCGCTCGCGATCGCAGGGGCGGCGAGCGCTGTGACCGAGGCTGTGGCCGAGGCTGTGGCGATGAACCGGCGGCGTGAAAACATGGGTTAATCTCCCGAAATCGTTAACTTCACTATACACGGGCAAGATTGCGAGGGTCAGATGAAACTTGAGTGAAGAGCTGCGCCCGGTCCGCGCGCCTTTTACAACGTATCTGAGCGTAATTCTCTAACAATTTCGCGCTAGTCCGGACGCAAAAGAATTGCATTTTAGCAACATGTTAACCCTAACCGCCCGCTGTTACCGGGTTCGGAGGCGTCTCGGGACGCGCTCCCAAGCGCGCCCCGAACGGATCCGACATACCCATCCCGCCGCCCGCCCAGGAACCGGAGATCGCCCTCCGCAGCCCCATTTGCCGAGGCCAACGGGGTACTCGGGCCGCGCCACCTCAGGCCCAGGCCGCGTCATAGGCCTCTCGCAGCAGACGGGTCGCGGAATCTCCCGATCCGGTGATGCGCGAATTGGCCACCACCGCCGCTTCGACCTGCAGGTTGAACTTCATGATCCCCGTCCTCACGGCCGGAAAGGGCGCGTTCGTGTTGTTGGAGATGCTGCCGCCATGGCCGAGATAACTGCCGAAACCCGACTCCACCGGCGGCTGCCAGCCATAGAGCAGCTGGTCCATCCCGATCCGCTGAGCCGGGGTCAGGATATCGTCAGTATAGGTGATGAAGGCGAGAAAGGCCGCCAGTTCGCGCGCCGACAGGTGCCATCCGCCGCCGCCGGCGATCAGTGCCCAGTTGCCATAGGCGCTGCCGATGGCCGAGTTGGCGCCCTGGTAGTAACGCGTCGGGTTGCCGTCGAGCGGGCTGGTGGAGGCATTGCCGCCGAATACTCCGCCCATGCGGCCAAAGATCTCCTCGATTATGTAGACCGCGTAGAAAAAGGCCGACGCCACAGGATTGTCATTGTTGGCTGTGCTCAGCCCCGCCTCGCGCCACAGCAGGGGCAGGATCACCCGGAAAAGCGCGAAATTGGCGTTGAGGTAGTTGTAGTCCGCGCCCGGATCCGCGCCCGCCGCAATCGCGGTTTGAAGCCCGGCATCGCTCAGCGTCTGGCTGAAATTGCTGTTGGTGCTGGTCAGTCCGCTCCGGTGGGTCAGCAGATGGTGGAACCGCAGCCCGTCTACCCCTGGGCCGAGCGTCCAGTCTGGCGGCAAGAAGGGCCAGATCCGCGCCTCGGTCCCCAGCCCGGCCTCGCCCAAGAGCCGCAGGATCGCCACCGCAGTGATCGTTTTCGACACGCTGGCGATATTGAGCCGGACGTCCGGCGTCATGTTTCGTTGGGCCAGCGGCTGACCGCTGCCGTCCAGATCCGTGCCCGCCACGGCGACGCCACCGCTGTCCTCGGCCGCCACCTGTCCGTTTCGATTCACGACAAAGGCCCAGCCCCGGCAATTGCCCTGCAGCCGGCGGCGCAGCTCATCGGCGAACCGGTCAACAGAAAAGCGCGGGCCCTCGCCATTGCCCTCCAGGGCGGGGCGCAGCGCGGGGCCGAACGGTCCCTCCCGCGGCGGCACGCGGCCGGGTTCGAGATCCGAGAGCCCCAGGTCCGGCAGGATCGCGTTGTCGTCGGGCCGCCCGCATCCGGGCAACAGTACGCCGAAATCGGCAAAGCGTGGCGGCCGCGTCTCCGGCGCCACCTCGGGCTTCGGTTTCGCACCGCCCCTTTTCTTCGACTGGCTCTTGGGATCGGCTTTGGTTCCGCGCGCGGCCGCGCTTTTGCTGCGCGATGCGGTGGTTTTCTTTGCCGGTTTCGGGGGGTCTTTTCTGGTCCGTGCCATGGGCGCCTCTCCGGTCGTAGATCCGCCGCGCGCGCCGGCTTTACGGCTGGATCCGAGCCTTCGGATCGGGAGGATGCCGTCCCACATCCATCGCGCCTCGGCGGCGGTCGTGCGACGTCGGGCTGACCCCGGGCGCGCCCCTCCATTTCGTTGTCACATCATAGCGGTTCGGGCACGATTCTGAAATCGCGCTCCCCCATGGACGCGGGCCCACCCCCCGTTTAAATGCAGTCGAAACAGCGTGAAAATCGGAGATCGGCGCATGGCCAGCTATCAGTATGTCTACCACATGGACGGCGTCTCCAAGACCTATCCCGGCGGCAAGAAGTGTTTCGAGAACATCCGCCTGAGCTTTCTGCCCGGCGTCAAGATCGGCGTCGTCGGCGTCAACGGCGCGGGTAAATCCACGCTGATGCGCATCATGGCCGGGCTCGATCAGGACTTCTCCGGTGAGGCTTGGGCGGCAGAAGGCGCCAAAGTCGGCTACCTGCCCCAGGAACCTGCCTTGGATGAAAGTCTCAATGTCCGCGACAATGT
>JBCDBB010000192.1:0-6350 GCA_039184415.1 Pseudomonadota bacterium | reverse complement strand
TGCATCGCAAAGTCTTTGAACGCCAAGGTCGGGCCGTGGAACAACTCAAGAAGGAAGTGATTGGTGTCGAGCTGCACCAAAGGCGCGCGCGCGGTATGCCCAAAGCCTGCATAGGCGCGTTCAATCAGATCCCGGAAGACATCGTCGGAAAACGCGTCGCCGATGAACGGCCGCATCACGGCAAAGGCTGCGTCTTCGTACGAGGCCCCGGAGAGCGCCTTAAGGTCGTCCGGTTCAAGCCGTGGAACATCGCGCGGCACATAGAGCCCGCCATCGCGCGCCAGCCCCGAAAGCATGGCCTCTTCGAAGCCAAGAACAGGCGCGGCTCCACGGGTTGAGATGTAGTGCACCATGTGTCTTTATCCCTTGTCGCGCAGGATCCGCGAGATCCAGTGGCCCGTCATCGCAACCCAGACAAGCGCGAGGCCGAACCAGGTGACTGCGTATTGCAGGTGATCGTTCGGAATGGCCGAGGTGTCCAGCGGCAGCGGCGTCACAATTGCGTCCGGTTCCGACGTTTGGCGAACCACCAGCAGAACCGGTTCCGTTGCCAGCTCAAGCGACATCGCCTCGACATCGCGCGCGTTATAGGCGTCGATATAGGCCCGGATCGGGGCCGGCAGATCGGACATGGTGCCCTCCCCAGTTTCCCGGCCCGTCCCTAGCAGCCCGACGCCCCCTGTGAACAGGGGGCACCGCACCGCTCAAGGCAAAGACCCGGCCGCCGCGGCGCCCCGGAGGTCAGATCTCCATCACGATGCGCCCGTCGATCCTGCCCTGTTTCATGCGGTCGAAGATCGCGTTGATATCGTCGAGCCGCTCGGTCGCATAGGTCGCCGCGACCTTGCCCTCGGCGGCAAAGGCCAGGGACTCGTCAAGATCAAGCCGCGTGCCGACGATGGAGCCGCGGATGGTCTTGGCATTCAGAACGGTGTCGAAGATCGAGAGCGGAAAATCGCCCGGCGGCAGACCGACGAGGCTCATCGTGCCACCCCGCGCCAGCATGCCCACGCCCTGCGAAAAGGACTCCGGCGCCACCGCCGTCACCAGAACGCCCTCCGCGCCGCCGCCCTTCTGGACCTCGGCCACCGCGTCGGTCTCGCGCGCATTCAGCACCATGTCGGCGCCGAGCCTCTTGGCGAGCGCCAGCTTGTCCTCGGCGATATCCACCGCAATCACATGGAGCCCCATCGCCTTGGCATACTGCACCGCCATATGGCCCAGACCCCCGATCCCGCTGATCACCACGGTCTGGCCGGGGCGCGTGTCGGTCTCCTTGAGACCCTTGTAGACGGTCACGCCCGCGCAGAGGACCGGGGCGGCCGGCGCAGCCCCGACCCCCTCCGGGATGCGCCCGACATAATCGGGGTCGGCCAGCACATACTCGGCAAAGCCGCCATTGACGCTGTAGCCGGTGTTCTGCTGGTCGGTGCAGAGCGTCTCCCACCCTCCGGTGCAGTGATGGCAATGGCCGCAGGCGCTGTGGAGCCAGGGAATGCCGACGCGGTCGCCTTCCTTGATACCGGTCACGCCGCGGCCGATCTCGGCCACAATGCCCACACCCTCATGACCCGGGATGAAGGGCGGCGCGGGCTTGACCGGCCAGTCCCCGCTGGCGGCATGCAGATCGGTGTGGCAGACGCCGCTGGCCTCGATGCGCACGACGATCTTGCCGTCGCTCGCCTCGGGCTTGTCCACCTCGCAGATATCCAGCGGCTCTCCGAACGCGCGCACCACCGCGGCTTTCATGCTCGCCATCAGTCTTCTCCCGTATAGGTTGATCACACTGTCAAGCTAGGTAGACAAGGATCGCTTTCCCAGACGGGTGCGACGTGCTGCGCGCAGTTTTCCATCAAACCTCCAAACATCTCCGCCGGTGCGCTTGACCTTTTGCCGGCCTTTGGTTTGTTAGCGTTAACCGGACCGGTTCCGGCGTAGGGGACTGACATGACGACAAGAGTGGCAATCAACGGTTTTGGGCGGATCGGACGCAACATCCTGCGCGCCGTCCATGAAAGCGGACGCAACGATGTCGAGGTCGTGGCGATCAACGATCTCGGCCCGGTCGAAACCAACGTCCATCTGCTGCGCTATGACAGCGTGCATGGCCGGTTCGACGGCGAGATCACCCATGGCGAGGACTGGATCGATATCGGCAAGGGCCAGATCAAGGTCACGGCGGAACGTGATCCCGCCGCCCTGCCCTGGACCGGTGTCGATATCGCGATGGAATGCACCGGGATCTTCACCGCCCGCGACAAGGCCGCCAAACATCTGGAGAATGGCAGCGCGCGGGTGCTGGTCTCCGCCCCGGCCAGCGGCGCGGACCGGACCGTGGTCAAGGGCGTCAATCACGAAACCCTGACCGCCGACGACATGGTCATCTCCAACGGCTCCTGCACGACGAACTGCCTCGCGCCGGTGGCCAAGGTGCTGAACGATCTGGTCGGCATCACGTCCGGCATGATGACCACCGTGCACAGCTATACCGGCGACCAGCCGACGCTGGACACGCTGCACAAGGATCTCTACCGCGCCCGCGCCGCGGCGATGAACATGATCCCGACCTCCACCGGGGCCGCCCGCGCCCTGGGTCTGGTGCTGCCCGAACTGGACGGCAAGCTCGACGGTGTGTCGATCCGGGTGCCCACCCCGAACGTGTCCTGCGTGGACCTGACCTTCCATGCCGCGCGCGCCACGACCGAGGAAGAGATTAATTCGGCCATCGCCGAGGCGGCGGCCAGCGGCCCGCTTCAGGGCGTCCTGGGCTATACCGAGGACAAGCTCGTCTCCATGGATCTCAACCATGATCCGCGCAGCTCGATCTTCGCGGCCGAACAGACCAAGGTGCTGAATGGCACGCTGGTGCGGGTACTGTCCTGGTACGACAATGAGTGGGGCTTTTCGAACCGCATGAACGATATCGCGGTGGAGATTGCAAAGCGGGTCTAACCACCTGATTTCCCTCACTTGGTGCCGGGTCATGCCGCGTTGCAGCATTTGCATGGCGGGATTGCGAAAACGGAGATTGTGATAGCGCTAGCAGCTCGTATGTAGGCGGTGTCGGGATGTTCCCGACAGTACTTATGGAGGCTGTTATGAGCCATATCATCACCCGCGTCGGCGCCGCCTACCGCAAGCGTCAAGACTACCGCCGGACCCTGGCCGAACTGAACGCCATGTCCGACGCAGAGGCCCGCGATCTGGGTCTGAACCGCGCAGACTTCCCGTCGATCGCCGCGCAAGCCGTTTACGGCTGATGCGCCCAGCGGTCACGGGAACGGCCATAACGCCGGCGTTCCGCGACATCCCTGCTCTGCAGGCGTAGAGATACTGCGCCTGCGCGCCGGGACCCGCCCCGTACATCGGGTGCGTGCGGTCCGGAACTGGCGATGCGGTCGCAGATCAGCCCCACCGACCCGGGCACAGCGCCGGGCGGTCTGCTGATCCACCACCAGTTGCGGCGGAGGCCCAAATCCCCCGCCGTCCCCAATGCAACGTCGCCGGCGCCGCCTCTTACGCGCCTGACGGCGAGGGCGCCGTTGCAGACGGGGGAAAACGCTCCAGAAGCGCATCGCGCACCGCGGGTGTGACGAATTTCGACACATCTCCGCCGAGCCGCGCGATCTCCTTGACCAGCCGGGAGGCGATCGCCTGGTGCTGGACCTCTGCCATCAGGAACACGGTCTCGATATCGTTGCGGAGCGCACGGTTCATCCCGACCATCTGGAACTCGTACTCGAAATCTGACACCGCGCGCAGACCGCGGATGATGACGCTCGCCCCCACATCCACGGCGCAGTCGATCAGCAGGTTTTCGAACGGGTGCACGATGATCTCGGTACCGGTGTCACCGACCAGTCCCGCGCATTCGGCCTCCAGCATGGCCACGCGCTCCTCCAGCGAGAAGAGCGGACCCTTGTCGCGATTGATCGCCACCCCGATCACCAGCCGGTCGACCAGCGAACAGCTGCGCCGGATGATGTCGGTATGCCCCAATGTCAGCGGGTCGAAGGTGCCCGGATAGAGCCCTGTCCGCATGGTCTGTCCCCCACGTGCTTACGTCCGCGTCCTTTTTCGTGCACGCAAAGCCCATGGGGCGGGGATTTGCAAGGTGACCCTTGGGCTCAGTTGCCCATGATCATGCCCTGCAGGGCATGTTTTTCCATTTCCAGTTCCGAAAGGCGCGCGACAACCACGTCCCCGATCGAGATCAGCCCGATCATCTTGCCGTCCTCGATGACCGGAAGATGCCGGAACCGGCGCTCGGTCATCACCCGGAAGACATCGTCGCTATTGTCGTCGCGCTTGGCGGAAACGGGATCGCGCGTCATCACGTTCTCGATCAGATCCTCCATGCAGGCGGTGCCCCTGCGGCCAAGCTCGCGCACGATGTCGCGCTCGGACAGTATGCCCTTCACGGTCGTGCCGTCTTCGGAGACCACGAGCGCCCCGATCCGCTTGTTCGCAAGTACCTGGGCTGCCGCGGCAAGTGTCACGCCCGGCGGCATCGTGACAACGGCATGATTGGCCTTGGCCTTGAGAATCTGGTGTACGCGCATTCAAATTCCTCCCTGACGGAATGTGCCCCCGCCGCGATGTTCCGGCGAGTTTCGTCCACCGGTTTCATCTCAGAGTAGCGTGGTGATTGACCCTACGCAAAGTCAATTGCGACGATAGCAGCATGTGATCATTGCGCTTTGCCGCCAGATCGGGCAGCGCTACGCCGAGACATGATCAGCCAGGGAGGGTGCGATGGAGAGCATCGGACATTTCATCAACGGAACGCGGGTTCCCGGAGGTTCGGGCCGCGCGGGCGAGGTGTTCAATCCGGCCACCGGCGAGGTTCAGGCCCAGGTGGCGCTGGCCAGCCGGGACGAGGTCGACGACGCCATCGCGCGTGCCGCCGCGGCCCAGCCCGCCTGGGGGGCGACCAATCCGCAGAAACGCGCGCGCGTGCTGATGAACTTCGTCCAGCTCCTGCACCGCGACATGGATCTGCTCGCCGAGGCGCTGAGCCGCGAGCATGGCAAGACCCTGCCGGACGCCAAGGGCGACATCCAGCGCGGGCTCGAAGTGGTGGAATTCTGCATCGGCGCGCCGCACCTGCTCAAGGGCGAGTTCACCGACAGCGCCGGCCCCGGCATCGACATGTATTCCATGCGCCAGCCCTTGGGAGTCGTGGCGGGCATCACCCCCTTCAACTTCCCCGCCATGATCCCGATGTGGAAGCTCGCCCCGGCACTCGCCTGCGGCAATGCCTTCGTGCTGAAGCCCTCCGAACGCGACCCGTCGGTGCCGATGATGCTGGCCGAGCTTCTGATCGAGGCCGGTCTGCCCAGGGGCGTGCTCCAGGTCGTCAATGGCGACAAGGAGGCCGTGGACGCGATCCTCGACAATCCCACGGTGATGGCCGTGGGCTTCGTCGGCTCCACCCCCATCGCGCAATATATCTACGCGCGCGCCACGGCGAACGGCAAACGCGCGCAGTGTTTCGGCGGCGCCAAGAACCACATGATCGTCATGCCCGACGCCGACATGGACCAGGCCGCCGACGCGCTGGTGGGCGCGGGCTACGGCGCGGCGGGCGAGCGCTGCATGGCCATCTCGGTCGCCGTACCGGTGGGCGAGTCCACCGCCGACAAGCTGGTGGAAAAGCTCATCCCGCGGATCGAGAGCCTTAAGGTCGCTCCCTATACCGCTGGAAATGATGTAGATTATGGGCCAGTGGTGACCGCCGCGGCCAAGGACAATATCGAACGGCTGGTCCAGTCGGGCCTCGATGCGGGCGCCGAACTGGCCGTCGACGGGCGGGGTTTCGCGCTCCAGGGCTACGAGAACGGTTTCTTCGTCGGCCCCCATCTCTTCGACCGGGTGACCAAGGATATGGAGATCTACCAGAAGGAGATCTTCGGCCCCGTGCTCTCGACCGTGCGCGCGCAAAGCTACGAAGAAGCACTCGGGCTTGCCATGGATCACGAATATGGAAATGGTACCGCGATTTTCACACGCGACGGTGATGCGGCGCGTGACTTTGCCAATCGTGTGAATGTCGGCATGGTCGGCATCAACGTGCCGATCCCCGTGCCTTTGGCCTACCACACCTTCGGCGGATGGAAGAAATCCGTCTTCGTCGATCTGAACCAGCACGGGCCGGACGCTTTCAAATTCTACACGCGGACCAAGACCGTGACAGCTCGCTGGCCGTCAGGGATCAAGGAAGGCGGCGAATTCTCTATCCCGGTGATGGAGTAAGCGCGCCAGTTGACGCACCTTTGATGATCCTCAAAAAAGGCGGCCCTCAAAGCCGCCTTTCTGTGTTCGGAAAAGGTCTTATGACCGTTTTCTGC
>JBCDBB010000191.1:0-6366 GCA_039184415.1 Pseudomonadota bacterium | reverse complement strand
GAAACCCATTTCGCGCGCTTTCGCTTCGACCGAGGCAAGAGCCTCGCGGCGGCGCCGCTCGTCCAGAGTATCTATCGCCTTTCCAACGGCCTTTTGGAGCTGTTGGAGCTCCTCAAGGGACAACGTGTCCAGCTTGTCCAGTTTGAAGTGTTGCATTTGACCGCTCTCTATTTTTGACTTGTGCGCGTAAAAATACATCTCCGGCGGTTTTTGTCAAAACGGAAACGGTCATATTCAATCGGAAATTCGTGAGATATTTATGTGAGGCGCATAGACAGGCCCGATTTTAAAAGCCCCGCGATGCAAAACAGGTTTGAGAGCGGCCTGTGGATCATTTACCCTAGTTGATAAATAAGGGCTTTTCCATCGGATTGTATTAGCCCTCAACCGGTTTGGCGAAAAACCGCCTAAAGCCTGTCATGAGGCGCTCCGTTGCTCCGGAATCGTAATGCAGCGTGCTGGGGAATGCCTTGTCCTTTTGATCGAAGCCATGTGTCACATTGGGAATCACATCCACCGTCACGGGACGTCCCTGGCTTTGCGCACGCTGCGCCAGCTCAAGGCAGTCGCTTTCGTCGGTGACGCTGTCATTGTCAACCAGAACCAGAAGTACGGGCACATCGCGGCTCCATCCCGCGCGCTTTATTCGGGTCGCCTCGCCGCAATAGGGGTAGATGGCGGCAACCGCAACGACCCCGGCCAGGGGGTCGTCCCCGGGCGCGTCGGGCCAGCGCGTCAGGTTCTCCGGACGGCGGCCGAGATCGGCGAGGGCCAGCAGGTCGAGCACCGCCCAGCCCCCATGCGACGCGCCGATCAGAGCGAGCCGGTCCGGGTCGACAAAGGGCATGGCCCGGGCATCGGCGAGCGCCACCGCGAGATCGCCCGCCCGCGCGCCACCGGGCAACATCGCCCCGGTGCAGACAAGCCGCCAGGTCGGGTCGGCGTCGTAGCCCCGCGGCCCGTGGCTGTCGACGATGATTGCCGCCCATCCGATGTCGTTCAGCGTGTCGGCCCAGGTTTCCAGATTGTCCTTCGGCCCGTCGCAGCCCGAGGCCAGCAGCGCCGTCGGAAACGGGCCCTCGCCTTCGGGCAGACGCAGACCATAGCCCGGACGCAGGAGCGCAGAGAGGGCGGCGGGCGTCGTGCGGTTCAGGGAGACGCCAAGCACGCGCAAGGCGGTCTGTCCGGCGACCCCGATCACAAGCAGCGCCACCAGGGCCGCGCCGGTCCAGAGCAGGACCCTGCGCGGCACCGGGGGCAGCCTCAAAACGCGGGTCCGCGCTTGTCGTAGGCGTCACGCAGGGCGGCGGCGCGTTCCTCCGACCAGTCCGGCGGGTCGAGAACCAGCGCCCAGGCGTCGATATAGTCGTCGCCGATATAGTAGTGCCCGTAGCCTTCGACCTGCAGCGAGACGGCCATATCAAGCGCCAGTTGGAACATCGTCACGATGGGAAACCACTGCAGGTCCGGGGAGACGTCCGGCGCCCGCGGCTCGACGAACCAGTCCGGGCGCTGCACCGCGCTGTCGAAGGTGAAGGCCACGATCGGATCGCTCGGATAGTGCAGAAAGACCATGCGGACGGGCCCCCAGGGCGTCTGCCCGGGCAGTTCCGCCCCCGCCTGGTTGATCACGCGCACCAGAGAGCCATTACCGAACTGCGGCTGCCATTCGGTGCTGCCCAGCTCGCGCCCGTCGCGCACATTCTGCCAGAGCGGGCTCAGGAAGGGCGACCCGGCCCAGAGCGCCCCCGAGATCGGATCGCCCAGCATGTCATAGAGCCGGATGGTGCGCTGCGAGTTGAACGAGCCCTGGCTGAGCCCGTGGACATAGAGCTTGGGCCGGGACTCGTGCGGCAGCGTCGTCCAGTGGTCGTAGATCGTGTCAAAGAGAACGCGGGCCTGCTCCACCCCATATTCGGGATGCACCATCAGGGAGAGCGCGCTCGTCAGGTAGGAATACTGCACGGCAACGGTGGCCACATCGCCGCCGGTCATGAATTCCAGCGTGTCATGCCCGCCCGGATCCATCCAGCCTGTGCCCACCGGGACGACGACCACGAGCGTGCTGCGCTCGAACCCTCCAGTACGAATCAGCTCTGCCAGGGCCAGGTTGGCGCGCGCCTGAGCGTCCTCGGCCGAGCGCCGCCCGATATAGACGCGCACCGGATCCATTGCGCCGGGCCCGTAGTAGGCCTCGATCTCGTCGGCCTTGGGGCCCTGGGTGACGAAGTACCGGCCCCAGCGCCCCATCTTGTCCCACTCCACCAGAGAGGCGTCGCTGCCGGTCACGTCCGGGTCGGTCGGTTGGGGGATCTCTGGCTCGATCAGGACGTCGGCGGCCTCGAAGGACGCGTCGGCCGCGCGCAGCGCCCGCTGCAGCAGCACCCCGTCCACCAGCGCCCAGACCAGCCAGACCGTGGCGGCGAGCCCCAGCCCGATGGCGATCCGGCGCGGCAGGATGCGCATCAGGGCCGTATCGATCATCCACAGCAGACCGCCGACCAGGCGAAAGAACAGCCAAAGAACGAAGAAAACGAAGACCCCGGTGGCCAGGATCACGACCGGCTGCGGGTCCTCCAGCGGTGGAAGCTGCATGACTGCGCGCGTGGTGTCCTGCCACTGCCCGACCCGCGTAAGCCCGAAGATCAGAATGCCGGCCCCGATGATCAGCAAGAACCCCTCGCCGATCCCCAGGACGCGGGCGCTGGGGCGGGGCAGCTCCAGCCACCGCCAGCCGACGCCGGCAAAACGCCCGATATGGTAGCCGATGAACGCGACGACACCGCCCAGGACGCCCTGCATGACGGCCTCACGCGGGATCAGCGACGGGGTCAGTGATGCGGTGAAGAAAAGCACGGCCACGAAGAGGCCAAGCGGGTGGAACCAGCGATGGCTGGTCGGAGGGGAGGTATCGGTCATGGGCAGTCACCGGATCATGTCAGTCGTCTTTGCGGGTAGCATAGTCCGCAGGCGACGGGCACATCCAATCACGCCGGCGCCGAAAGCGGCGTCCGGGCGCACGGCGCGGTCTGGTCGGTACGGATCAGGGCGCGCGTGTCAGCCGGAGTACGAGCACGGGCTGCGCGCTGCGGCGCGCCAGACGTCGCTGGGCGGTCTGCAGCTTGTCGCGGGCGACCTGAAGCTGGGCGACCGCGCGCGCGCGGACCTCATAGAGCCGGCGGACCCGCGAGCCGGGATTTCCGAGGGCCATATGGCGGCTGTGCGACGGCATGGGAAACCAGGCGGCGGCCTCTTCGGCGGCACGCTGCCATGCCAGATCCGCCGCAAGGAACCGCCGGTAGCAGCGGGTCAGCATGCGTTTGCGCAACTGCAGTTCCGGGACCATGCCCTTCTCCCCTCAGCGCAGCGGTGCCCGCGGCACGACGCGGGATTTTTCTTTCTCGATCACAAGGCGCCGCAGGACATGCTCGAAATGCTCGGCGCTTTCGGGCAGATGCGTGTCGTCCTTCGACGAAGACGGGTCAGAGTCTCGCGTAACGGGTGCCTCGGTCCCGTCGGGATCTTGACCAGAATTGTCCATCCAGGATGTCCTCCCCTCCCAGGTTCGCTGCTCAGTTTACCAAAACAATCGGAGCTCCGCCATGGGTTGCGCCGCGGCAGGTGCAGACGGGTCCGGAGCGGCAGCGCCGCAGTACTGTGCCTTAGTCAATGCCGGCCTGGGTGAGGAAGGTGAAGCAGCGCACGGCGAGGCCTGCGCGCCCCATCCCGCCGGTATCGCGATACCGGGGAGGGGCACAACGCAAAAGGCCGGCCCCTCGGTCAAAGGGTCGGCCAAAGCTGCGAAGCTGGTGGGGGTCAGGTCTTGCGGCGCCGCGCGGCCCAGCCCAGGGCGCCACAGGCCGTCAGCAGCATCAGTGCCGGGGCGGGAAGCGGAACGGGCGCGACGGGGCTTGCGTGGACCTCCAGGAGCGACGGGTCGCCATTAGCGGAGGTGTAGACCAGGCGGAAGTCGCCGCCGCCGAACATGTAGTTGGTCTTCCGTTCCGAGGTGGGCTTGCTATAGCCGGCGACAACGGCGCCATCCTCCAGAAGGGTCATTCCGTCATCATGGTGGATCACGCCCTCGAACGCGCCGCGATAGGGCATGTCGAGCGAAATAGCCACAATGTCGAAGAGCGTCGTGGTGCCGAATTTCGGATCGCCGCTGCCGCCGCCGCTGCTCAGGAAGAGCCCGGAGATATCGCCATTGTCGACGCTGTAGCTGCCGGTTCCGGTGTCGAGGAACTGGGTGATCAGGGGCGTGCCCCCCGCGGCACCCCCGCGGGTGTCGCTGCGCAAAAAGAGCGCGCCGTCATAGATGATGGTGCCGACGAAGTCGCCGGACCTGCCCGCGACATTGTCGACGGTCGCCGCGGCGTTCGAGGACTTCCCGCCGGACTCGTAGTTGTAGATATCGATCTCGAACAGGCCACTCAGGGGCGCGGCACTGGCCGAAACGGCGAAAACGATAGCTGTCGTGGCCACGGCCACGAAGGACTTGATACCCATCACACTCTCCACAAAGAAGCTTTGATCCAGTGGCCGGAAATGGGTCGGCGTCGGATCGTGCTACGCGAGTTTTAATTATCGAAAAGCTTCAGCTTATCAATAGATAACGGGACGTAAGGTTAACCGGCGCGGGCGTAAAAACCGAGGTTTCGGTCGCGGCGCGTGTCCTGTGACACACTCGCGCGCGGATGCCCCTACGTCAGCCGAAGCGGTTGTCCCGGGGGAACCCGCGCGGCGCCATGCGCCCGGCGCTCGCGCGCTTGCCCTCCCATTCGGCAAGCTCGGGATCGCGTACCGTCCGGGTGCGCCCGTCGCCCATGGGCCAGGACAGACCGTCGGCGCGCACGAAAGCCAGCGCGTCGGTCAGCGTCGTGTCGGCATCCTTGTATTTCTGCAGCCGCACGCCCTTGCCGCGGGACATCTCCGGCAGCTCATCGAGGGCAAAGACCAAGAGCTTTCGATTGCCGCCCACCACGGCGACATGGTCCCCCGCCACCGCGCGGCAGACGACGGCCCTGGCGGCGCCGCGCAGGTTGAGCACCTGCTTGCCCGCGCGCGTCTGGGCCACGATCTCGTCCTCGGGCACCAGGAAACCGTCGCCGGCATCCGACGCCACCAGCAACCGTTCGCCCGGACGGTGGATGCGCAGATCGACGATCTGCACGTCGTTCGGCAGGTCGACCATGAGCCGCACCGGCTCTCCCAGCCCGCGCCCGCCGGGCAGGGCGGAAACCGAGAGCGTATAGACGCGCCCGTTTGAGCCCAGAAGCAGCAGCCGGTCGGTGGTCTCGGCATGGAAAACGAAACGCCCGCTGTCGCCATCGCGGTATTTCAGCGCCTGAGACAGGTCGATATGGCCCTTCATGGCGCGGATCCAGCCCATCTCGGAGCAGACGATGGTGACCGGTTCGCGGTCAATCATCGCCTCGAGCGGCACGTCCGCGACCTCCACGGCCTCGGCGAAACCGGTGCGCCGCGCGCCGCCCTCGGAGCTCTTGCCGAACGCCTTGCGGGTTTCGCGGAGCTGCTCCGCGATGCGGGCCCATTGCAGCGTGCCGTCTTCGAGCAGGTCCTCGATCTCGGCGCGCTCGGCCATGAGCCTGTCGCGCTCATCGAGCAGCGCCATCTCCTCCAGCCGCCGCAGGCTGCGCAGGCGCATGTTCAGGATCGCCTCGGTCTGCACCTCGGTCAGGCCCGCGCCGGGGGCGACGGCGGACCCGTCGAGCGGGCTGACATAGGCGGCCTCATCGGCGGCGCGCGGGGTCTTCTGCCCCCAGTCCTCGGCCATCAGCGCGGCCTTGGGGTCGTCGTCATAGCGGATGATGTCGATGACGCGGTCGAGATTGAGGAAGGCGACGATGAGCCCTTCGAGCACCTCCAGCCGGTGGTCGATCTTGCCCAGCCGGTAGCGTGCCCGGCGCAGCAGCACCTCGCGGCGATGGTCGAGAAAGGCGCGCAGGACCTCGGTCAGACCGCAGACCTTGGGCGTGCGCCCGTCGATCAGCACGTTCATGTTGAGCGAGAACCGCACCTCGAGCTCGCTCAGACGGAAGAGCGTGCCCATCAGCACATCGGCATCGACATTGCGCGAGCGGGGCTCCAGCACGATGCGGATATCCTCGGCGCTCTCGTCGCGTACATCGGCCAGAATCGGGAGTTTCTTGGTCTGGATCAGCTCGGCGAGCTTTTCGATGAGCTTCGATTTCTGGACCTGGTAAGGGATCTCCGTGACGACGATCTGCCACTGCCCGCGCCCGAGATCTTCCTTCTCCCAGAGGCAACGCAGCCGGAAGGACCCGCGCCCTGTCCGGTAGGTCTCTTCCATGGAGGCTTTTGGCTCCACGATCACCCCGCCAG
>JBCDBB010000190.1:0-6605 GCA_039184415.1 Pseudomonadota bacterium | reverse complement strand
TCCAGCGTGCGCGCCAGCACGTCGGCGCAGATCGCCGCGATCGAGATCGGCCGGCCCCGCATTGAGCCCGAATTGTCGAGCAGAAGGGTCACGACCGTGTCGCGGAAATCGGTGTCTTTTTCGACCTTGAAGCTCAGCGGCGTGGTCGGGTTTGCGACCACGCGGGCGAGCCGGCCGGCATCGAGAATGCCTTCCTCGCGGTCAAACTCCCAGGACCTGTTCTGTTGAGCCTGCAACCGCCGTTGCAGCTTGTTGGCGAGCCGCGACACCGCGCCCTTCAGCGGCTCCAGCTGCTGGTCGAGATAGGCGCGCAGGCGTTCGAGCTCGGAGGGTTCGGCGAGGTCTTCTGCGCGAATTTCCTCGTCATAGTCGGCGCGGTAGACTTGGTAGTCCGGGTCGGCTTCGCTGAACGGGGCCGGCGGCGGTGGGTCCAGCGGCATGTCCCCGTCGGGCATTTCGCTTTCCTCGGTCAGATCGGCATCGGCCATCTGATCCATCGCGACCTGCGCCTCGGAACTGTCCCGGCTGTCATCCTGAGACTGCTCCGGCGCGGCCTCGCTGTCTTCCGGGGACTCCTTGTCCTCGTTCTGCGGCTGATCCTCGTCGGGACTGTCCTCTTCATTCTCCGCGCTGTCATCCTGGTCGTCATCATCGGTGTCGGGATCGTCGCCAAGCTGGTCGCCATACCCCAGATCTTCGATGATCTTGCGCGCAAAACGGGCGAATTTGGCTTGATCGCCCAGCGTGTCTTGCAGGTCGCCCAAGGTGTCTGCGGCTTCGCGTTCGATATGCTCGCGCCACAGATCCATGACATTTTGTGCTGCCGGCGGAAGATCGCGCCCAGTGGCGAGGTGCCGGATCAGGTAGCCCGTCGCAATGGCCAGCGGGGCGCCGGCGGCCTCTTCGATCTGGCCGTAGCCCTTGCGTTCGGCCTCCGTCCCGATCTTTGCATCAATATTGCCTGCGGTGCCGGGCATCGCGCGCGCGCCGATCGCCTCGCAGCGCGCGGTTTCCATAGCGTCATAGAGGTCGCGCGCCATCTGGCCCTGCGGTTCGTAGCGTGCGTGGGTACCCTCGTCGTGGAAGCGCCGGCGCAGCGCGTAGGCGTCCGCCGTGCCGCGCGCGAGCAGTACCTCGGCCTTGCTGAGCCGGCGAGACACCTGCGGCAGCCGCATACTATCCGGCGTCATGCCCGGCGGGTCCACCGAGTAGGAAACCGCTATATCGGGATCATCCGCCAGGACGCGCGTGGCGTCGGCCAGTGCCTTTTTGAACGGTTCGGCGGGATTGTCGTTCTGGCTCATGGATGTCTCGGTTTTGAGGGCAGGGTGTACAATTTCACAGCCCGTCGTGCCTGTCCATGGCGCGCGCCGCTGCATCGACAGCGAACCGCGCGGGACAGAAGCCCCCTCATGAACGGGCGGGCGCGCGAACCTAGCGATAGAGCGTCAGGGCATCGATGCGCCCGTCGATCTCTGCTATCTGGCTGTCGTAGGCGGGGCTTCCGGCCTCACCATACTGCGCCAGGAACTCCCGCTCGCTGAGTTGGGAGGGTAGCCCGTCGATGGATGGCATGATGTCGGTTTCCTTGGAGATCAGCGCGACCAGCGGACCAAGCGTTCCTGGCGCTGCAGCGCTGAACATCTCGGCATAGCGAATACCGGCGCGGTCGGCGGCAATATCGTCGAACGAAAAACCTGACCCGCCTTGGCGCCCGGTATCCAGAAGCTCCTTCAGCTCGCCCATACCAAAGGACATCGCACTGCCGCTGATCGCCTGCAAACCGGCGGAAAGCGTGAAATGCTTGCGCAGGTCCTTTCGTCCCGCCAAGTGCGTATCGTCGCATGGTTTGAACCCCGGTTCGTCCTGCAGATTGCCGACAATCATCCCGATGGCCGCGCCGTCTCCGCAATGGGCGGCGAGCGCGATCAGCGCTGCCCGAGCGTCGAACTGCTGTTCCTCGGCAGTTATGTGCCCGGCTTCTGCGACGCGCTCCATGGCGAAGGCGATCCACGGAGCCGTGCTGCCGTCGCGGGGCAGGGCACCCTCTTTGGCCGCTTCGCTCATCGCTGCGAAATGGGCTTTGATCTCCGCGTTTGTCGGGCGACCGGCGGCGCCGCGCAGTTGCGATTTGACTTGCGACAGGAGCGACGCATCGCCAGACCCGCCGGCATCGAGCGTGAGGGCCGCGACACCATCCTGAGTATCTAGTTGACTGACACTGGCCATCAAAAGGGTGCCGAGATTATCGGGCGTGGCGAGGTCGAGGGCACCGGTCACCAAAGACACTGTCACACCGGTCGGCAAGTTCATCCGGCCCAGCCTGAGAGACGTGACCTCCAACCCGTCGCGCGACGGGGCGGCCTTTGCGTCGATATTCACCCAACCGAGTTGCGGCACGCCCGGAACTTGCGCTGCAACGCGGACGCGCAGGCCGCTCCGATCGATCTCAGTTTGCCCCAGCAGGGGCTTCACGACCCGCGCAGCGGTTGCAATCAGCGCGTTCAGTTCGGCCTCGGTCGCTTCGATCCGACCCGCCGGGTCCGTGCCGTCGGCAACATCACGGGCGCGCTTGACCAGCGCCTTGCTCTGAACGGCCTGACGCGGCGTGAGCGTCGCGCTGGCCGGCAGGATCGGGTCTGGTTGAAGTGTCGCTGCTGCAAAAGCGATGGGACCAACGATCAGGCACAGGATCACCACATAAAAAACGATACGCATTGGCGGGCTCCGGGTCTTTGCCGGCAGCCCTAAACCGCACCGCCGGTGCGAGCAAGCGAGGCTCAAGCCGGCTCAATCGTGCAGGTCGCTCGGGCGGCGTGTCCCTGCCGATCTGCCAAGTTTATGGGCGCGCCGCCAGCCTTGGGGACAAATGCGGCGCGCCCTCCCTTGCCCCACCACGATGGAGCACTGGATAGGTCAGGACCAGAACGGTCCGAGTTCTTTCAGGCCGTGCCAGAGCCCGCGGGCATGGTGCCAATCGGCCTCGGCACGGGTCATCCGGGTGCCCAGCAGCCAGCCGGTCGCCCTCTGCGCCTGCAGATCGTTGGCCGCCGGCGCATCGGGAGCCATGAGCAGGTGTTCGATCATGGCCGCGTCGTTCAGGTCGCCGAAGACCTGCTGCAGGGCCTTCAACCGCTTCGTGAAGGCGCGTACCTTTTTGTCGGCCCAGAGCGGGCCGAGAAACTCCACGGCATAGCGCATCTTCTTGAGTTCCTTGCGCAACTCGTGCCGCGCCGGAACATCCAGATTATCGATATCCTTGGCATGGCGCCGCACGGACCGCCAGCGTTTGTCGAGTGCTGCGACGGCCACATCCGGCACGGCGGCCGCAAGACGGCCAGTCTGAGAGAAGTCTTCGGCCACCAGCCACCCGCGCGTCTCGATGAAACGCGCCAGATCGATCAGAAAGCTCTGGCAACGTTCGCCTGCGAGCGTTTCGCGCACCGCAGCGCGGGTTTCCAGGGTGCGGTCGATGATGGCGCTGCGCAGCACCTCGAAACCCGGCTCATCAGGTCGTTCTTTGGCGGCAGGATCCAGGATATCCTCAATTGCCACGTCGAGGTCGCGCAACCCACCGACAACCTGACCGAGCCAGCGGGCCTCGCCGTTCAGTCGCAGCATCTCTGCGTTTCTGATCAGGGGCTTGAAGACCGTGAATGCGCTGCGCAGCCTGCGCAGACCGATGCGCAGCTGGTGCGGTCCTTCATGGTCGTCATGTGCCTGAACCACTGCGGCATTGGCCGCGATCTGCTCAAAACACTCGCGCAGGACGTCGCGCGCCGCGGTTTCGGCCGACTGGTCGCGCACCAGCGGCACCGTTTCGGCATTGCGCGGAACCAAGGGCGCGTCGACACGGCCCTCGGTGGCGAGCAGATATCCGCGCTCGGCTTTCGACATCATCGAGAACCGGAGGCCGCCGGTGGGAAAGAGGGTCTGCGTCAGATCGAAGAGCGCGCTGATCCCACCCGAAATCAGCTCGATCTCGGCCTCGCGAAACGGCTCGGCCTTTTCCGCGGCCTTGATCTCGCCGCTGTCGATGGCCAGCTCCGCCTCTGCCCCGTTTTGGAGACGCAGGAGCGATGAAATACGCCGCATCGCTGTCTCGCAAACCGGTTCCAGGACCTTGTCGCCGACCAGCCCGACGATCCGGTCGCGTATTGCCTCGTCAGGGATCGCACCGAGATGGAGCTGACCGCCTGGTGCCGGGCTGTCATACTCGGCGGACTCCGCCAGACCGACGTCATGTCGCGCCTTGATCTTCACCGTCTGGATCCACCTGCGGCCGTCACGGCGCATGCGCACGGCAATACCGTTACGACGCAGATCCTGCTCCGGCGTGTCGTAATAGATCGTGCGCACCAGCCGCGTACGCGGTGTGTCCACTGCGATCTCGAGCGTCTTCAGACGGCTCTTCAGCTTGCGGGTTCCGGCCTCGTCGAGCAGGAATTTGAGTTCAATCTCAGACATTATGTAACGGAATTATGAAGGCCATCGGGAAGCTGCAAGCCGAAACGGTAGCTTTTCTCGCGTCACCCATACGATTGTGTCATCCGCGAAGTCCCGCAACGGTCGGTTGGCGCAAAACTGCGAGGGCCGGGACAAGCGACAAGATGCTCGCAAGAGCGATGAATGCGGCGGTCGCATGCAGCTCGGGCCAGCCGAGCGTCGCGTGGACCGCCATGTCCGTTTGTGCCGAAACGATGCCCGAAAGAACGGCGCTCGCTCCGTATCCCAGCAGCAAGCCAAGCGCTGCGCCCACCGACAACAGCAATGCTGCCTGCGACCAGACAACCGCAAAGACAAAGCGTGCTGGTGCGCCGAGCGCGCGGAGCAGAGCCATCTGGCGGGAAAAGAGCCGCGTGAGGATCAGCAACCCTGTCAAGATCGCGAGCGCGACGAGCGTCTGGCTGACCAGCGACAGCAGCGACATCGCCTGCCGGACATCTCCCATGACGGCGTGCAGCTGAGACAGCACGGTGCCGGGGAAAAACGCCATGCTTTCGGTGTCTCGGGTGAACTGGGACTGCAGGGCATAGAGGCCTGCGAGCGATGTGCCGTGCACGACGATCGCAGGCGTGCCGGGAAAATGCGCCGGATCGAAGGGCGGGCCGAGCTGTAGATCTCCGGGCGGGTGCCCGGTGGGCATGCCATGGGCGTCCCAGACCTGCTCGACCGGGACAAGGATCGCGCGATCCCAGGGCGTGCCGGTTGGCGCCATACGCCCCGTTACGGTGAGCAAGATCCCATGGACGCCGTACTCTGCTGCGTCGCCATGGCCATGGGCGGGTTCGAATTCGTCGCCAATGTCCAACTCCACAGTGGACCCGACGATTGCCTCGTCAATGGCTGCGAATATCTCGCCGTCGATACGGTCATCGGTGAGGTAGCTTGCAAACTCCGCCGTGGTGCCGATCACCGGCGCGCCGCCGAAGCTGTCGCCATAGGCGAGCGGGGCCGCAAGTGTCACACGGGGATGTGAGGCGACCGCGTCGTAGGTGTCACCCGACAGCAGCGCGACATTGCTGGGCTGTAGGAAGACGGTCGCCAGCAGCATTGTGATCTCGCTACCCGGGGCCGCGATCACAAGGTCGAACTTGTCCGCCGACTGGGCGGAAGAGACGCGCAGCGCACGTTCCTGCGCCAACAGTCCGACGCCGGTGGCCACGGAGGCCGCGACGAGCAACAGGAAGATGCCATTGGTCCAGGCATGGCGCCGTATCATCGCCCCGACGACCGGCCCCGGCGCAAATCCCTGCCGGATCGCGCCGCCGATCAGAAGGGCCGGCAAGAGCAACGCAACGAAGATCAGGGCATCCTGAGCGTTTGCCGGCAAAGACTGCCACAGCGATCCCATCAGGCGGCACGTTCCGCAGGGGCGTCCACGGGCCGGCCATTCTGCAGACGCAGGATATGGTCCATACGCGCGAGCAGCGCCTCATCATGACTGACCGTTACCAGTGTCGTGCCATGCTCCTCCGCCGCGCTGGTGAGATCTTGGATCACCTGATCTGCCGCAGCGCGATCAAGGCTCGCCGTCGGTTCGTCCGCGAGCAGGACTTCCGGGGCTCCAGCAAGAGCGCGGGCGATGGCGACGCGCTGCCGTTCACCTCCCGAGAAGCTGGCCACGCTGCGACCGGTGTCGGTCAGACCAAGCCGCGCCAGACCGGCCTTTGCCCGCGCCCGCAGCTCGCGACGCGCGGATTTCGGCGCGAAGCAGCCGGCGATCGCGGCATTGGCGTCGGCGGACATCTCATCGAACAGCAGAAAATCCTGAAACACCATGCCGATATGGGCAGCCCGGAATGCCGTGCGTGCCCCGCCCCGGAGCGCCAACAGTTCGGTGTCGCCCCAGTGAACCTGCCCGGAACAGTGTTCAGCAAGTCCGGCCATCGCAAAGAGCAATGTCGACTTGCCCGCACCGGACGGCCCGCTGATCCCGAGGCTCTGTCCGGCTGGCAACTCCAGCTGATCGATATCGATCAGGACGCGGTGCCGTGCGCCGGCGGTGACCTTGAGGTCCGTGATGTGTAGCGGAAATGACATGAGAGCGGTCCGCGTCAGCCGTAGGTGGCGTCGGCCAGGCGGACGAGGCTCAGAAAACCGGT
>JBCDBB010000189.1:0-6743 GCA_039184415.1 Pseudomonadota bacterium | reverse complement strand
TCCTCGACATGCCTTGCCCCATCAGCACCTCAACCTGCCGAAGCTTCGAGACAATCTCCTCCGGCTTGGGTCGCTTGTTCGCCATTCTGATCCTCCGTTTCCATAAACGTTACGGTGGACCCACTCCTTTGGGGAGGCTCACGCGTGCGTGAAAACCTCATGCAAAGGCCGCTCACCGCCCCCGTCGCCTATCTCGTGAGCGGCTATCCCAAGCTCTCGCACACCTTCATCCAGCGCGAGGTGGCGGGCCTGCGCGCGGCAGGGCTCGATGTGCTGACCTGTTCCGTGCGCCGCCCGGGGCCCGCGGATCTGGCCGGACCGGAAGAACGGGAGGCTGCCGCCACGACCTTCTATGTCCTCGCCCGCGCCCGGAACCTCTGGCACCTGATTTCGGATCATCTGGCGCTGCTGGCCATGCGCCCGGGCGGCTGGCTGCAGGCGCTGGCACTCGCTTGGCGGACGCGCCCGCCGGGGCTGAAAGCGCTCCTCTGGCAGCTTTTCTACTTCGCCGAGGCGGGCGTGCTGGCCCGCTATCTGAGCCGTAAAGGCGCGCGCCACCTGCACGCCCATTTCGCCAATGCGGGCGGTTCGGTTGCGATGCTGTCGGCGGCCATGGCGGAGATCCCCTACAGCTTCACCATGCATGGCCCAGCAGAGTTCTTCGAGGCCCGCCACTGGCGACTGGACGAGAAGGTCGCCCGCGCCCGCTTCGTCGCCTGCATCAGCCACTTCTGCCGCAGCCAGCTCATGGTCTTCGCCGACCGCGCGCACTGGCCAAAACTCCGCATCGTGCACTGCGGCGTCGACCCCGCCCGCTATGATGGCCAGCGGCCGCCGCCGGGACAGCGGCTCCTGTTCGTCGGACGGCTGGCGGGCGAGAAGGGCGTGCCGGTGCTCTTGGAGGCGCTTGCCGCTCTGCGGTCCCGCCATCCGGAGGTCCACCTGACCCTCGTGGGCGACGGGCCCGAGCAGGCGGAGCTGGAGACGCTGGCCGGAACGCTGGGCATCGCGAACCGGATGACCTTCACCGGGGCCGCCTCGCAGAACGCCGTGGCCGAGCATCTCAGGCGCGCCGACATCTTCGTCCTGCCGAGTTTCGCGGAGGGCGTGCCGGTCGTCCTCATGGAGGCCATGGCCGCGCGCCTGCCGGTGGTGACGACCCGGATCGCGGGGATCGCCGAGCTGGTCGAGGATCGTGTCAGCGGCTTGCTCGTGCCGCCGGGGGATACGGAAAGCCTGACCGCGCGGCTCTCGGACCTGCTGGGGGATCCGGACGCCCGTGCCCGCATGGGGACGGCAGGGCGCGCGGCGGTCGAGGCCCGGTTCAGCATCCACATCGAGAGCGCGCGGCTCGCCACCCTGCTCCGCGCGATCCGGTCAGAAGAGACAGCGCCAGCCGCTCAGATTTCGCGAGCCCCCGCCACGGCCACATAGTCCCGGCCCAGAAAGCGCGCGCGGTCGTCCAGATCGAAAGCCTGGATCGGGTGGGTCCCGCCCTGCCCGTCGATCTGGCGGATCGCATAGCCGAACCCCGTCAGCAGCGCGAAGATCGCCGCCGCCCGCTGGCGGTTCACCGCCGCCGGTTCGGGGCCGAGCGGTACCCGGTCCTCCCCGGTGAAATTCGGCAGCACCTCGAAGAAGACTGCCGGTCGGGCACGGGCGAGCGTCTCCCTGAGGCCCCTGAGCACCGCGAGTTCGCCCCCTTCCACGTCGATCTTGATCACGCCGGGATCGGGCACGCCCAGCTCACTCAGCACCCGGTCGCCGGGCGCGGTGAGCACCGGCACCTCGCGGCCCAGGCATGCGTTCTGCGGCCCATTCTTCGACCCGTTCAACGCGGCCATCTCGTCGAAGAGGCCGTCGGCGCGCAGCGTGGCCACACCGTCCCGGTCCGACAGGGCCATCGGCACGATCCGCGCGTGATCCAGCCCGTTGTCCACGAGAAACTGCTGCACGCAGAAGCAGCAGCCGATCTGCGGCTCAAAGCCGAGCCAGGGCCGGTCCGGATCGAGGGCCAGCACCTTGAGGAGCGTCTGCCCGGTATTGACCCCGACATCAACGAAGGCACCGGGATGCGTCTCGAGCGCCCGGGCCAGCGGGCCCATCAGGTGCGGCTCGTGGTCCAGCGTGACCGCCTGGCGGTTCGCCAGATAGCCGCGCACGCGGTAGCTCCGGCCGCCGAGGCGCAGGGGCCGGCCCAGTTGATGGCGGAGACGCGGCAGATGGGGGGCAAGGCGCGGCGCGAGCTGGGCAAGCGGCATGGGACGCTCCGGGACATGCGAGAGATCCGACACGCCAAACCTGCCCCGCGTTTCGTAAACTTTGCGCTAATTTCGACGCGCTTCGACCAGCCAGCGGGGCTGGTGCAGGTCTGGCGGCTCCCCCGCGCCGTCTCTATATGTAGACGGGAGTACGGAGGGCACCGAGTGATCCGGTCATTGCTGAACAAGTTCGGCCTTTCGGGGCCGGCGCCGGACCTGTCCGAGATATGGGTCGATCGTGCCACCTATGCGGTGGGCGACATTCACGGCCGTGCCGATCTTCTGGATGCCATGATCGCGCGGATCTCCGAGGATGCCGCCGCGACGGGCGACGCCGCGCCCCGGGTGGTCTTCATGGGCGACTATGTCGATCGGGGAGACCAGTCGCGCCAGGTGCTCGAGCGCCTGATGGATCTGCCCCGCGAGACCGGCTGGGAGGTCCACTGCCTGCGCGGCAATCACGAGGTCATGCTGGCCGAATTTCTCGCCGACCCCGAGAGGGCGGCCCCGCGCTGGTTCCGCAATGGCGGGCTCGAAACGTTGCTCAGCTATCAGGTGGGCGGGGTCGGGTCGGACCCGGAAACCCTGCGCAACGTGCGCGACCGGCTGGCCGAGCGGATGGGCCCGGTCCGGGGCTGGCTCGACGGGCTGGCGGCGAAATATTCGACCGGCAGCGTGTTCTTCGCCCATGCCGGGGCCGATCCGCACCAACCGATCGGCGCCCAGTCCGAGCAGGTCCTCTACTGGGGCGTGCCTGCGTTCCTGCAGATCCCCCGGCAGGACGGGGTCTGGGTAGTCTACGGGCACTACATTTCGGACACGCCCCAGCTGGTGCCCCGGCGCATCGGCATCGATACCGGCGCGGTCTTTTCAGGCCAGCTCACGGCGGTTCGGATCGACGACGGCGAGGTCCGCTTCCTGACGGCCTGAGGCGGCGGCCTGATCTGGCGGCTGATCGGCAACGGGCTCGCGCGCCCCCGGCCGGTCCTCGTCGAGCAGTCCCATCAGATACTGGCCGTAGCCGGTCTTCAGCATCGGGGCCGCCAGCCGGCGCAGGCGCTCTGCATCGATGAAACCCTGGCGATAGGCAACCTCTTCCGGGCAGCCGATCTTGAGGCCCTGGCGCTTTTCGATGGCGCGGACGAACTCGCCCGCCTCCACCAGACTGTCATGGGTGCCCGTGTCCAGCCAGGCATAACCGCGGCCCAGCGTCTCGACCGTCAGGGCTCCCGCTTCGAGATAGCGCGCGATGAGCGCGGTGATCTCCAACTCGCCCCGCGCCGAGGGCCGGATGGTGCGGGCAAGCCGCGGCGCGTCGGCGTCGAAGAAGTAGAGCCCGGTCAGTGCGTAGTTCGATTGCGGGCACGCTGGCTTCTCCTCGACCGAGGTCGCCCGGCCCGCCGCATCGAAGGCCACCACGCCGTAGCGCTCGGGGTCGGCGACCCGGTAGCCGAAAACCGTGCCGCCTGCCGTCCGCGCATCGGCTGCGGCCAGCAGATCCGACAGTCCGTGCCCGTAGAAGACATTGTCGCCCAGCACCATGGCGGAGGGGCTGCCCGCGAGAAAATTCTCGGCCAGCAGATAGGCCTGCGCCAGCCCGTCGGGGTTCGGCTGCTCGATCCACGTGAGGTCCAGGCCCAGTGCCGCGCCATCGCCCAAGAGCCGCCGGAACTGCGGCTGGTCACTCGGCGTCGTGATCACGGCGATCTCGCGGATGCCTGCCAGCATCAGCACCGTCAGCGGATAGTAGATCATCGGCTTGTCCCAGAGCGGCAGGAGCTGCTTCGAGACCGAAAGTGTCAGCGGGAAGAGCCGTGTGCCGGATCCCCCGGCCAGAATGATGCCCTTGCGGGGTACACGGCCTTCGCGCGCGCTCATGCCGCCACCTCGCGAAGATCCGCGAGAACCGTGCGCAGCCCTGCCCGCCAGTCCGGCTGGGCGAGGCCATAGACCTCGCGGATTTTCGTGCAGTCGAGCACGGAATTGGCCGGGCGCCGGGCGGGGGTCGGCCAGTCCGCCGTGGCAATGGGCCGGATTTCGGGTCCTTGCCCGGTCTGGCGGAAGATCTCACGGGCCAGGCCGCACCACGTGGTGGTCGGTGCCCCGGCGAAGTGAAAGGTGCCCGGCACGCCCCGGCCCGCATGGAAGGCCCGTGCGATCGAGACCAGTGCCCGGGCGATATCGGCGGCCGGGGTCGGACAGCCTCGCTGGTCATCGACCACGGCCAACCGGCCACGGGCAGCGCCCGCGCGCAGCATGGTTTTCACGAAGTTCGCGCCGGTCCCCGAAAACACCCATGCGGTGCGCAGGATCACGTGCTTGCCGCCCGCGGCCGTTATCGCTTCTTCGCCGGCACGCTTGCTCTGCCCATAGACGCCCAGCGGCCCGGTCGGGTCATCCTCGCGCCACGGGTCCTGTTTGGTGCCGTCGAAGACGTAATCCGTCGAGAGATGCAGGAGTGGCAGGCCCCGCTTGGCGCAGGCCCGAGCCATGGCGCCCGGCGCGATCGCATTGACGGCCATGGCTTCGGCGGCATGCGTCTCGGCCCTGTCGACGCCCGTGAAGGCCGCGGCGTTGATGACCGCGTCGGCTTCGGTGCCCGCGATTGCCCGGGTGCAGGCCAGTGGGTCCGCCAGATCGGCCGCTTGCCGCGACAGCGCCGTGATCGCGAGGCCACGGCCCGCCAGAGCCCGCAGTTCGGTGGCCACCTGCCCCGTGTTCCCGAAAACCAGAAGCTTCATGCCGTGAGACCCAGCCGCTCGCCGACGCCCGAGCGTCCCTGCAGCGCCTGCCACCAGGGCCGGTTGGCAAGATACCAGTCGACCGTGCGCGCGAGCCCTTCGTCCAGTGAGACCGTGGGCCGCCAGCCCAGTTCGTCGCGGATCTTCGAGGCATTGATCGCATAGCGAAAATCGTGTCCCGGACGGTCCGTGACGAAGCGGATCAGCCGATCATGTGGTGCGTTCTGGGGTCTACGCGCGTCGAGGAGTGCGCAGATCCGGCGCACGATGTCGATATTGCGCGCCTCCGCGTTGCCGCCGATCGCATAGGTCTCACCCACGCGCCCACCCGACAGCACTGTCAGCAGTGCCGCGGCGTGATCTTCCACATAGAGCCAGTCGCGCACGTTCTCGCCCCGGCCATAGACCGGGATGGTCCGGCCCGCGAGCGCGTTCAGGATCACTACGGGGATCAGCTTTTCCGGAAAGTGATAGGGCCCGTAATTGTTCGAGCAATTGGTCACCAGCACCGGCAGGCCGTAGGTCTCGCCCCAGGCCCGCACCAGATGATCGGCTGCGGCCTTCGAGGCGGCATAAGGCGAGCGCGGATCGTAGGGGGTGTCTTCGGTGAACTGCCCCGTTGCACCCAGCGTGCCATAGACTTCGTCGGTCGAGACCTGATGGAAGCGGAATGCCTCCGGACGGCCCCGTTCCTCCCAGTGGGCGCGGGCGGCGGCGAGAAGCTGGAAAGTGCCGGTGATGTTCGTCTCGATGAAGGCGCCGGGCCCGTCGATCGAGCGATCTACATGGCTCTCGGCCGCGAGATGCATCACGGCGTCCGGCTGATACTTCCTGAAGATCCGGTCGAGAGCGGTACGATCGCGGATATCGATCCGCTCGAACGTGTAGGCCGGGTGGCCCATGACCGTCGACACATTGGCAGGGTTCGCCGCATAGGTCAGCGCGTCAACATTCACCACCCGGTGACCCTGCGCCACGGCACGCCGCACCACCGCCGAACCGATGAACCCGCAGCCACCGGTCACCATGAGTTTCATGGGGCTACCTTTTGACAAGGCGGGTTTTGCCAATTGGCAAAATCAGGACGATGATCCTTCACCTTTTGATAAAGCGACCCCTGCTTCTGCTTCTCTAATTGGTGCATGGGTATCCACCGGGTTGATCCACGCCATTTCTGCGCGTCACCACTGGTGTGTTAGAGTGGGTTAAAATAAGTGTTAAAGTGGTGTTAGGTCTAAATCGTCTTTCCCTAAACGTTTGAAAAAATTTACCTTATCGAGCTCTTTTTCTGCGGCCTGACTCCAAACCCACGTTTTTCTGACTCCAAACCCACGTTCAGCCGACTCCGGAACCACGCTGATCCGAATCTGGAACCACGTTCGATGGTGGTTGCCGTGTATTTTGTTCCTTCTGGAACCGGGGTCGCCAATCCCAGAAGGTAGCGGGTGAATTTTCAGATATCCGTCACATCGATAGCCCAGTCAGCGTTTGCTCCGAGGTCGATTGTCTGGTCGGTGAGGTCGACGGTGCCGAGGTCGATTTCCTGATAGGCGCCCTCGGTATTGACGGCGATGACGCGGGCGCCCCCGGCCCAATCTGGATCGCCGGCCAGTTGCGCGAGGTTCAGCTCGATCGTGTCGGTGTCCTCGGCATAGATGACAAGCCGGTCTTCCGCATCCGAGTAAAGCGCGTACTGATTTTGCGCCGCGCCGCCGGTGAATTCGTTCGCCCGAACCATGTC
>JBCDBB010000188.1:0-6760 GCA_039184415.1 Pseudomonadota bacterium | reverse complement strand
TCGCGGCGATCGAGGAACTGGAGAATCGCTGGAAACAGGTACCGGCCCGCTAGGACAGCCTCTCGAGCGCTTTTCCGAGCCGCGGCAGGCGTGACTTCTTCAGCAATTCCCGCGGTTTCCGCGCGGATCCTAATGCGGGACCAGCCGCACGAACAGGCCCCAGAACCGCCGCGGCGATCGCCGGCGCATCCTCCCCGAGCAGCCCCAGCAGGAACGCGTCGGGATGTTCCGCCCGCAGCCCGTGGCGCGCCAGCGTGCGCGCAGGAAAGTCCCTCAGATTGAGCGTCAGGATCAGATCGGCCCCGCCCGCGATGGCGGCGGCGAGGACATGGCGGTCGTTCTCATCGGGCAGGCTCAGCCCCGCCTCGGCGTCCGGAGGCACCGCAACCTCGGCATTTGGCCAGCGCGCCGTGACCAAGGCAATCTCGCCGCCAAGCATGGCCGCCTGCTCGGGATGGGTGCGCAGCGCGGCGCGACGCCATTCCTCGATGATCCGCGCCGACCAGAGCGGCGTGAACGCCCCGGCGCGGGCGACCTCAAGCACGATGGCACGCAGCAATGTCGGGTAGAGCACGCAGGCGTCGATCAGGACCCGCAACGCTACCCGTCCAGACGCAGAAAGAGCGCCTTGAGATAGCCGGTTTCGGCCAGTTGTGCATGCTGGGGATGGTCGGGACTGGCAAAGCCGGTGCGGATCACCTGCGCCACACGCCCGGCCCGGCCAACCCCGCGCAGGCTGGCGGTGCGAAACTTCTCCAGATCCGCCGCGTGAGAACAGGAGCAGAGCACGAGATAGCCGCCCGGCGCGACCAGCGTCGCCCCCAGCCGCGCCGTTTTCTCATAGGCGCGGAGCCCAGCCTCAAGCGCCGATTTCTGCGGCGCGAAGGCCGGCGGATCGCACACCACCAGGTCGAAGCGGCTGTTTTCGCTGGAGAGTTCCGCCATCGCGTCAAACGCGTCGCTCTGCTTCGTCGTGAACCTCTCCGAAACGCCCATCGCCGCCGCGCCCGCCTCGGCCAGGGCAAGGGCATCGGCCGATCCATCGACCGCCAGCGCGCTGGTGGCACCGGCGGCAAGGGCGGCGAGCCCGAATCCGCCGACATGGGCAAACATGTCGAGCACCCGGGCGTCACGCGCAAGCCGCGCCGCAAAGGCATGGTTGTCGCGCTGGTCGTAGAACAGGCCCGTCTTCTGCCCGCCGATCAGATCGGCCATATAGGTGGCCCCGTTCATCTGAACGGGCACGGGGCCGTCGAGGGTGCCGCGCACCACCCCGCCCTGGTTGTCGAGCCCTTCATAGCCGCGGGCCCGGCCCGACGCGTTCTTGACCACCGTGGCAACGCCTGTGACCGCGGCGAGGGCATCGATCAGAGCCTCCAGCCTCGCCTCGGCCCAGGCGGCGTTGGGCTGGATCACCGCAGCATCCCCGAACTGGTCGATGACTACGCCGGGCAGCCCGTCGGCCTCGGCATGGACGAGCCGGTAGAAGGGCGCTTGATAGAGACGCGTGCGCAAGGCCTCGGCGCGGGTCAGCCGCGCGGCCAGCCACGCGCTGTCGATCCGTGCTTCGGGATCCCGGTCGAGCATCCGCGCGATGATCCTGGAGCCGGGCGTGACCGCAACGAGCCCCAGGGGCTGACGTTCTGCATCCTCGAGACGGGCCAGTGTGCCAGGTGCCAGCGCCCGTGTACGCCGGTCTGTCACAAGCTCGTTGTCATAGACCCAGGGAAAGCCGAAACGCAGGCGGCGTGCATCGGATTTCGGACGCAGGCGGACGGTCGGACGCGCGACGGCGCTGGTGTCGGCGCCGGTGTCGGCGGCAATTTCTGGATCGCTCATGGTCCCGGGAGTGCCGGGAATTTGCCGCGGTGACAAGCCCCATGGCAGGTCCGGTGCCGGGCGCGTGTCTGGTCCCGTCACTGGCCCCGCCACAGTCCCCGCAAACCGCCCTCGTAGGCCTCTGGCGGGTCGCCATTGGAGCACCCTATGACGGAATGCACGCACTGCATCGCAGACATCCGCGCTTCGCGCTTTTCTTGCTGAACCGGCCATGATAGCGCTAACTCAAGCATTGAAAAACGGACTGTGGGACGCTGTCTGCTACCGACGAGGGGAGCCATGGGACTTCATCCGACACTGCACCGTGTGACCGAACGTGTGCGTGCGCGCAGCGCCGAGGCCCGCCGCCAATATCTCGATCGCATGAATGCCGCCGCCGAAGACGGGCCCCGCCGGGCGCATCTGAGCTGCGGCAACCAGGCCCATGCCTATGCGGCGATGGGCGAGCAGAAGGACGACCTCGTTGGGGCGCGCGTGCCCAATCTGGGGATCGTCACCGCCTATAACGACATGCTCTCGGCCCACCAGCCGTTCGAGACCTATCCCGAGACGATCCGCAGTGCGGCGCGCGCGGCCGGCAGCACAGCCCAGGTTGCTGGTGGGGTGCCGGCGATGTGCGACGGGGTCACCCAGGGGCAGATCGGCATGGAGCTGTCGCTCTTTTCGCGCGACGTGATCGCGCTCGCGACCGGCGTGGCGCTCAGCCACAACACTTTCGACGCGGCGGCCTATCTGGGCGTCTGCGACAAGATCGTGCCGGGTCTGGTGATCGCCGCGGCGACATTCGGGCATATCCCCGGCATCTTCATTCCGGCAGGCCCAATGGTGTCGGGTTTGCCCAATGACGAGAAGGCCAAGGTTCGCCAGCAGTTCGCCGCCGGAGAAGTGGGCCGCGACAAGCTCATGGAGGCCGAGATGGCCTCTTACCATGGGCCGGGCACCTGCACCTTTTACGGCACAGCCAACTCCAACCAGATGCTGATGGAGTTCATGGGTCTGCATCTGCCCGGCGCCAGCTTCGTCAACCCCGGCACGCCGCTCCGCGAAGCGTTGACCGTGGCCGCGACGGAGCGCGCGCTGGCGATTACGGCGCTCGGCAACGAGTTCAAGCCGGTGGGCGAGATCCTGGACGAGCGGGCCTTCGTCAACGGGATCGTCGGTCTGATGGCCACGGGGGGATCCACGAACCTCGTCATCCACCTGCCCGCCATGGCGCGGGCGGCGGGCGTCCTGTTGGATCTGGAGGATTTCGCGGAGCTCTCGGAGGCGACGCCGCTGATGGCGAAGGTCTATCCCAACGGGCTGGCGGACGTGAACCATTTCCACGCGGCCGGCGGGCTCGCCTATATGATCGGCGAGTTGCTGGAGGCCGGGATGCTGCATCCGGACACCCAGACCGTCGCTGGCGAGGGCCTGGGGCTCTACACGCAGGAGCCCAAACTGACGAACGGCGTGCTCCATTGGGGCGACGGCCCGGAGGCCAGCGCCAATGACAAGATCCTGCGCCCGGCAAACGACCCGTTCCAGCCGATCGGGGGCCTCAAGCAACTGTCCGGCAATCTTGGACGCGGGGTGATGAAGGTTTCTGCCGTGGCGCCGGAACGCCATGTGATCGAGGCCCCCGCCCGCGTGTTCGAGGATCAGGACAGCGTCAGAGCCGCGTTCAAGGCCGGCAGCTTCACCGAGGACTGTGTCGTGGTCGTCCGCTTCCAGGGGCCGGCGGCCAACGGCATGCCGGAGCTCCACGGGCTCACCCCGATCCTCGCCGTGCTGCTGGATCGCGGGCTGAAGGTCGCGCTCGTCACCGACGGGCGGATGTCCGGCGCGTCGGGCAAGGTGCCCTCGGCCATCCATGTCACACCCGAGGCGATGCATGGCGGGCTGCTGCCCCATCTGCGCGACGGGGATCTGATCCGCGTCGATGCCGTGGCCGGAACACTCGACGTGCTGACCGAGGGCGTCGCCGATCGCCCCGCGGCACAACCGGATCTTTCGGGAAACAGCCACGGTATCGGGCGCGAGATGTTCGAGGTCTTTCGCCGCAATGTCGGACCGGCCACAACAGGCGCGGGCGTCGTGACCCCCGCGCTCTAGCCCCCCAACCCTCACCAGACCGCCCGGACCACCCAGGACCAGTTGCCCTCAGTATCGGAGACAGACCGCCATGACCCCAGAAAATGCAAGCCGGGAGCTTTTGGAGATGGCCCGCCTCGCCCCAGTCATTCCGGTGATCGTGGTGGACGAACTCGACCATGCCGTACCGCTGGCGCATGCGCTGGTCGATGGCGGTCTGCCGGTGCTGGAGGTCACGCTGCGGACGCCTGCGGCACTGTCCGCAATACGCAAGATGTCCAAGGTCCCTAATGCGATCGTCGGCGCGGGGACCGTTCTGCGCGCCAAGCAGGTCGAGGAGGTACAGCACGCCGGCGGGCTCTTTGCCGTGTCACCAGGCAGCACTGACGCGCTTTTGGACTGCTGCGAAGAGGCCGACATGCCGCTCTTGCCCGGCGCCGCCACAGCGACCGAGGCGATGCGGCTGCTGGAGCGCGGCTATTCGATGCAGAAATTCTTCCCCGCCGAGGCCTCGGGCGGCGCTGCGACGCTTGGCTCCTTTGCCTCGCCGCTGCCGCAGGTCAGCTTCTGCCCCACAGGCGGTGTGGGCCTGGGCAATGCGCCGGACTATCTGCGCCTGGCCAATGTCGTCTGTGTCGGCGGGTCGTGGGTTGCACCGAAGAGGCTCGTCGAGACGGGCGACTGGGACGGGATCAGCGCCCTCGCGGCAGAGTCAGTCCAGACGCTCTCAGCCGCCTGAGCCACCGTCCCTGGCATCGCGGCGCGCCCGCGCACCGCCGCGACGGACGGGTTTGGCAGACGCGTGCAGACCTTCGCGCAGCACAGCGGTCATCGGATGGTCGGGATGGTCCGGCGCGTAGAGGCCATATTGCGCGCGGAGCGCTTCGCCGGCGTCGAGCCCAGCCGGAAGGCTCAGCGCCCAATCGACCAGGATAGACCGGCATTCGGCATCTCCGATCCCGTCGATCCGGTAGGATTCGCGGATCAGCCCCTTGGGATCGGCATCCTTGCTCATGCGGCCCCGGCCTCGGGCGCTTTGGCCGCAACGGCCGCGTCGATGATTGCGCTGGCGGCGGCCGACAGCTCTTGCAGACGTGCCGACAGGGTTTCGAAATCCGGCGCGTCGGCCTCGCGCAGCAAAAAGGCCTGGGCCCCGCGGCCGAGCTGTTCGGGATCGACCACGCCCTCCGCCAGCAGGCGCGACGCCTGCTTCACGGCCGCCTCTAGCTGGTGCGCATCGAGCAGAAGATCGCTGTCGGCGGCGCTGACCAGCTGCGGCGTCACCGTCAGCTGGCCCGTGACGTCTGTAACCGCGGCTCCTGCCAGCAGCGCCTCGGCCTGCGCAAAGAGTTCGATGTCCTGCAAGCCTCCGGATCCGCGCGCGACATCCCACACCCCGCGCTTGGGCTTGTTCTCGGCGAGCCGTTTGCGCATGTCACCGAGATCGCTAAGGATCCTCGCGCGGTCCCTCGGCTCGGCCAGGAACCCCTTGCGGAACGTCTCGAAATCCTGGCGCAGATCCGTGGTCCCGGCGATCGCCCGCGCCCGCGTCAGAGCCAGATGCTCCCATGTCCAGGCCTGTTCGCGCTGGTAGGTCTGGAACGAAGACCACCCCGCGGCCACCGGTCCCTGCTTGCCCGACGGGCGCAGGCGCATGTCGACCTCATAGAGCGCGCCTTCGGCGGTCTGGGCGCTCAGGGCCGTCACGAGCGCCTTGGTCAGACGCGCATAGTAGGTCTTGGCGGGCAGCGGGCGCGGACCGTCGGACTGATCGTCGGTGTCGGCATCGAAAATGACGATCAGGTCGAGGTCCGAAGTCGCCGACAGACGTGCCGCCCCAAGCGACCCCATCCCCTTTACCAGGGCGCCGCGGCCTGGCATCGCGCCATGGCGACTGCAAAAACTGGCGACCACTGCGGACCAGATCCCCGAGACGGTCGCCTCGGCGAGGTCCGTGTAGTGGCGCGCGGTTTCCCGGCCGTTGGCCAGACCGCGCAGATGATGAACGCCGATGCGGAAGTGCCATTCCTTCATCCAGCGTCGCGCGGCATCAAGTTCGCGCTCATAGTCGCCGCTATGCCGGTCAATCAGAGCGCGCAGTTCTTGCTCCAGCTTTTCCCGCCCTGGCCAGGGCTCAAAAAAGCTGCCGCCGATCACCGCGTCGAGCACGCCGGAATTCCGCGCCAGATAGCGCGCCAGAACCGGGGCGGTTGACGAGATGTCCACCATCAGATCGACCAGTTGCGGGTTGGCGTCAAAGAGCGAGAGCACTTGAACACCAGCGGGCAACCCATTGAGGAAACTATCGAACTGACGAATTGCATCCTCTGGGTCTGTCGCGCGTTCAAAGCGGCGCAGCAGATCGGGACGCATCCGCGCAAAAATCGTCTGGGCGCGTTCGGAGCGCAGCGCGGGATAGCTTCGCCAACGCGCGATGAGCGCCTCGCTGGCGGCACTGAGTTCGGGCTCTTCCTCCTCCGCTTGCGGCAACGCAGGGGTGAAGAAAGCTTCCGCGCGCTCATGGACGCGAGAGAAAATCCCGGCAAGTTCCTCGCGGAGCGCGTGCGGGTCCGGTGCGGCCATCATCGCCGCGAGCCGGTCCCAGCCTTCCGGGCTGGATGGCAGGGCATGGGTCTGGGCGTCCTGCACCATCTGTACGCGATGTTCGAAGGTGCGCAGACTGGTGTAGTCGGCGACCATACGTGCCGCGGTCTCATGCCCGACCCAGCCCTTGTCGGCCAGCACCCGGAAGGCGTCGCAGGTGCCGCGCACCCGCAAGTCCGGATCGCGCCCCCCTGCGATCAGCTGACGGGTCTGGGCGAAGAACTCGATCTCGCGAATTCCGCCC
>JBCDBB010000187.1:0-6764 GCA_039184415.1 Pseudomonadota bacterium | reverse complement strand
GTCGGACAGGGCCGGATCGAGAAGATGTGTCGCAAGGGCGAGATCCGTGTCGATGGCGGACGGGTGAAGGCCTCCACCCGGATCGTGCCGGGTCAGACTGTGCGCATCCCGCCGCTGCCCTCGGCCGAGAGCCGCCCGCCGCCACCGGACCGTTCTGTACCCTCTGACAGCGATGCGGAGATGATCCGCCGTGCGGTAATCTTTCGTGACGACCATATCCTGGCGTTGAACAAACCGCCGGGACTGCCGAGCCAGGGGGGGAGCGGACAGGGCAACCGCCATGTCGCGGGGCTGGCTGAGGCGCTCTGCTTCGACCGCGACGAGCCGCCCCGGCTGGTCCACCGGCTGGACAAGGACACCTCCGGCGTCCTGCTGATGGCGCGCACCGGGCGGGTGGCCAATGCGCTGACCGGGGCGTTTCAGGCCCGCCAGACACGCAAGATCTACTGGGCGGCGGTCGCCGGTGTGCCGAGCCCGGCCATGGGCACGATCCGCTACGGGCTCATCAAGGCTGCGGGCCCGGGGGGCGGGGGCGAGAAGCTGCGCTGCATCCTCCCCGATGCGGTCAAGCCCACACCGGGAGCCACGCGCGCAACCACGGATTAGGCGGTGCTTACGTCGCTGGCCAAGCGCGCCTCCAGGGTCGCGCTGGTGCCCGTAACGGGCCGGACCCACCAGCTCCGCGCCCATATGGCGGAGCTCGGCCATCCGATCGCCGGCGATGGCAAATATGGCGGCTCGGGGCAGGAGAATGCGGGCGACGGCTGGGGCGCGCAGCTCGGCGGAGAGATCTCGCGCAAGCTCCATCTCCATGCGCGCTCCCTGCGCCTCGAACATCCGGTGACCGGGGCCACCCTGTCGCTGACCGCGCCGCTGCCCGACCATATGGTCCGGACATGGCAAGCGTTCGATTGGCGCGCCGCGGACGTCCCGGCCGATCCGTTCGAGGAGATCGAGTGACCATGCCCCTCAAGCTCGCCATCTTCGATGTCGACGGGACGCTCGTCGACAGCAAGGCCCACATCCATGCCTCCATGACCGCCGCGTTCGAGGGCGAAGGGTTCGTGCCGCCGGAACGGCCGGAGGTGCTGTCCATCGTCGGACTGTCGCTGCCCCAGGCGATCGGGCGGCTCGCGGCCGGTCAGTCCGAAGAGTGCGTGGCACGCCTCGTGGAGGGCTACAAGACAGCCTACACCCGGTTTCGCGCGGTCGATGGCGCGGCGTCTTCGCCGCTCTATCCGGGCATTGCGGAGACGCTGGAGACGCTCTTTGAGCGCGACGACCTGCTGGTGGCTGTCGCCACCGGCAAATCACGGCGCGGGCTCGACCATGTTCTGGCGATGCACGGGCTGGCCGGGCGCTTCGTGTCCGAACAGGTCGCCGACCACCATCCGTCCAAGCCGCACCCGGCGATGCTGGAAGCCGTTCTGTCTGAAACCGGCGTTGAGGCTGGCGATGCCGTCATGATCGGGGATACCAGCTTTGACATGGAAATGGGCCACGCCGCCGGCTGCCGCACGCTGGCAGTGAGCTGGGGCTATCACGCGACGCCGGTGCTGCGGAATTGCCGTCCCCATGCCTTCGCCGACGCGGTTCCGGACCTGGAGCGGCATGTTCTGGACCTTCTGGAGCTGCGAACATGACCGAATGGGTGGCCAAGCGTTTCTGGGATGAGGTAACGGTTGTTCAGGATGGGGCGGGTTTTGCGATCCGGCTCGATGGCAGACCGCTGCGCACGCCGGCCAAGGCTCCACTCGTGCTGCCGAGCCCCGCGCTGGCGCAGGCCGTCGCCGCCGAATGGGAGGCGCAGGACCAGGTGATCGCGCCGCAGTCCATGCCCTTCACCCGCACAGCGAACTCTGCCATCGACAATGTTGCGCTGAACCATGCCGAAATCGCCGACATGATCGCGGAATATGGCGGGACCGATCTGCTCTGCTATCGCGCTGATGGGCCGGCGGAACTGATCGCTCGCCAGTGTGCTGACTGGGATCCTCTCCTGGATTGGGCGGCCGAGGCTTTGAATGCGCCGCTGACCATCGGTGCCGGCGTTGTCCCGGTGGCGCAGCCGCCCGAAAGCCTGGCTGGTCTGTCTGCGCGCGTCCATGCCCTTGACCCGTTCCGTTTGGCCGCACTTCACGACCTCGTCACCCTTTCCGGATCATTGGTTATCGGATTGGCGGCTCTCGCCCGGCATCGGCCGCCGGAGGCGCTATGGGATCTGTCGCGTATCGACGAAACCTGGCAGGCTGAACAATGGGGTGAAGACGAAATCGCGGCGGCGGATGCAGCCGCCAAGCGGGCCGATTTTCTCCATGCCGCGCGGGTGCTGGAGCACCTGGAGACAGCGTGATTCGCAACGATCGCCTGTTTGTGGTGCAAGTGACGACAATATGAGCATGCCGTAGCGTCCATCGGCACAAAACCGCTAGAACCGGCCTTGACCTTGCCATCCGCTTTTGTCCACCCTTCGCGTGGTGAGGGGTTCACCAGACATTGGCGCAACTCCTTGGTCAAAAAACTGGCCGGGACAAAATGCTGTGACCAGCTATGTAACCAGCTATTCAGCAGGATGAGGTAATCATGAAAAACTCGCTACTCCTTGGCGCAATCGCCGTGACCGGCCTGGTCGCCGGTGCGGCGTCCGCCGATACACTGCAAGAAGTCAAGGACCGCGGCGCCTTGAATTGCGGCATCTCGACCGGCCTGGTCGGGTTCGCATCGCAAGATGCCAATGGCGATTGGCAAGGTTTCGACGTGGCGATCTGCCAGGCTGTCGCGGCGGCGATCTTTGGCGACCCCCAGGCCGTTGAGTTCAACCCGGTCACCAATCAGGTTCGGTTCGAAGTCCTGAACTCCGGCGAAATCGACATGCTGTCGCGGAACACCACCTGGACATTCTCGCGCGATGTCGACCTGAAGCTCGAGTTTCTGGGCGTGAACTATTACGATGGCCAGGGCTTTCTGATCCCGACGGAGCTGGGCGTGTCTTCTGCCAAAGAGCTCGACGGGGCGAAGGTCTGCATCCAGAAGGGCACGACGACCGAACTCAACGTCGCGGACTTCTTCCGCGTCAACAATATCGAATACGAGCCGGTACCGATCTCGACCGCGTCCGAGGCACAGCAGGCCTATCTGGCCGGAACCTGCCAGGTCTATACCACGGATGCGTCGGGGCTTGCAGCGACCCGTGCCTCGTTCGAGGATCCTTCGGCGCACGTCATTCTACCCGAGATCATCTCGAAGGAGCCTCTCGGCCCGCTGGTGCGCCACGGCGATGACAACTGGGGAGATGTCGTCCGCTGGAGCCTCAACGCGCTGATCGCGGCAGAAGAGCTCGGCATTACCTCGGCAAATGTCGACGATCTGGCCTCGGCACCGACCGACAACCCTGAAATCAACCGTCTGCTTGGCACCGAAGGAACGTTGGGCGAAATGCTCGGCCTGCCGGCGGACTGGGGCGTGCACGTCATCAAGGCCAACGGCAACTATGGTGAGATCTTCGAGAAGTTCATCGGAGAGAACACCCCGATCGGTCTGGCCCGTGGCCTGAACGCCCAGTGGACTGACGGCGGATTGCTATACGCGCCGCCGTTCCGGTAAGACAGCCTCAAAAGGGCGCGGGCCAAGGTCCGCGCCCTTTCTACATGACCACGGTCATGATCTGACGCCCAGCCCGCGCCGCGCTCCACGTCTGACGCGAAAGAGGAACTCCCCTGCATGAGCACACTAAGCGAGCCGCCGAAGCAGAGCTTCCATCTCGGGATGCTTCTGAACGATACGCGCTACAGGGGATACACGTTTCAGCTCATCGCTCTGCTCGCCCTCGTGGCGCTCTTCGGTTGGATGGTGTCGAACGCCATCGCCAACCTTGCGGCCCTCGGTCAGGATATCAATTTCGGGTTTCTGAGCGACCAGGCCGGTTATGATATCAACCAGCAGCTCATCCCGTTCGAGAGCACCGACACACACATGCGCGCAGCCATTGTCGGGGTGCTCAACACTTTGCTCATCGCCATTCTGGGCTGCATTCTGGCCACGATCATCGGGGTGCTCGTCGGTGTTCTGCGGCTGTCCAGCAACTGGCTCGTCGCCCGGCTGATGTCGGTCTATGTCGAAATTTTCCGCAACGTCCCGGTTCTGATCTGGATCCTCATCGTGTTCAACGTCATGGCCAACGCGCTGCCATCGCCGAGCGCCTTTCGGGGCGATGAACCCGAGGCATCGATGCTGTTCGGCGCTTTCGCCTTTACCAATAGCGGGGTCTATGTGCCGCTGCCGCTGTGGCTGGAGGGATCGGGCATTGTTGTGGGCGTATTCTTCGCTTCGCTTGCCGCGATCTGGGGGCTGCGACGCTACGCGCGCCATCTGCTCTATTCCGAAGGACGGGTGATTCCCGTTCTCCCTATCGGCCTTGCGCTCTTCTTCATTCCCACCCTGCTGGCCTTTTTCGTCTTGGGCCGTCCGATTGCGCTCGAGTATCCCGAAATGGGCCGCTTCAACTTCCAGAACGGTATCCAGGTGCGCGGCTCTTTCATTGCGCTTTGGCTTGCGCTGTCGCTCTATACCGGGGCGTTCATCGCTGAAAACGTCCGTGGCGCGATCCAGTCGGTCAGCAAGGGCCAGACCGAGGCTGCCGCGTCGCTCGGTCTGCGCCCGGGCCGGATCATGAGCCTTGTGGTGCTGCCGCAGGCGCTGCGCGTGATGATCCCGCCCAACATCTCGCAATATCTGAACCTGACCAAGAACAGCTCACTCGCTGCCGCCGTGGGCTACATGGACATCACCGGCACACTGGGGGGCGTCACGCTGAATCAAACCGGACGCAGCTTTGAGGCGATCCTGCTCCTCATGGCCTTTTACCTGGCAATCTCGCTCGCGATTTCGGGGATCATGAATCTCTACAACAACTCCGTAAAGCTGAAGGAGCGCTGAGATGGCCGTGCATCCCGAGACAGCCGCCTTCGTCCGTCACGATCAGCTTCCGCCACAGGATCCGCCGGCATCCGAGGTCGGTCCGATGCACTGGATCCGGGCCAATCTGTTTTCGTCTATTGGCCACGGCGCCATGACTCTAATTGCGCTCTACTGCATCTATGCGCTTTTGGCGGCGGTCGTGCCCTGGATCTGGAACGGCGTCTGGGAGGCGGATTCCATACGCCAGTGCCGCGAAATCCTGGACGGAAAACGCGGCGCATGTTTTGCCGTGTTGACCGAGCGCTGGCCGCAGCTCTTGTTCGGGAACTATCCGGCGGAGCATTATGACCGCGCCTCGCTGGCGTTTGTGCTGCTTTTCGTGGCCCTTGCACCGGTGCTCTTCTTTGATCTGCCGCGAAAGTTGCTGTGGTTCACGGGGCTCTTTCCGTTCATCGCCTACTGGCTGATCTGGGGGGGCTCGATCTGGGTGCCGGTTCTGGCACTTGCCGGAGTGGTCCTGGGTTTCTTCGTTTACCGTGCTCTGGCGGACCGGTCCTTCTTCGGCGCGATCATCGCCGGCATCGCGGCAACGCTCTTTTTCGCGATCGTGATGCTGGGGCCGGTTGCGGGCGTGCTGACATCGGTGCTCAACATTTCGCTCGATCCGGTGGAAAGCCGCCAGATCGGTGGCTTTATGATCAACTTCATCCTCGGGACGACCTGCATTGCGCTGTCGCTGCCCTTGGGGATCGCGCTGGCCCTGGGCCGTCAATCGAACCTGCCGATCATCAAGACGATCTGCGTCGTCTTCATCGAGTTCATTCGCGGCGTGCCGCTGATCACCCTGCTCTTCGTGGCCTCGGTGATGCTGGCCTATTTCCTGCCGCCGGGCTCCAATTTCGACCTGATCCTGCGGGTGATCATCATGATCACGCTCTTTGCCGCCGCCTACATGGCCGAAGCGATCCGCGGTGGCCTGTCCGCCCTGCCGACCGGCCAGTACGAGGCTGGTGCGTCTCTGGGGCTCGACTACTGGCAGTCGATGCGGCTGATCATCCTGCCCCAGGCGCTCAAGATCTCGATCCCGTCCATCGTGAACATCGCCATCGGGCTCTTCAAGGACACGACGCTGGTGTCGATTATATCGATGTTCGATGTACTTGGAATGATCGGGGGGCCGATCCTGTCCTCGACCGAATGGTTCGGGGTCTATTGGGAACTCCTCGGGGCCGCAGCGGTGATGTTTTTCATCTTCTGCTACGGGATCAGCCAATACTCCCAGTATCTCGAACGCAAACTCGCTACAGATCGCCGCTGAGGACCCATGACATGACAGACGTGAGCTTAGACACCGCCGCCCCGAAGCAGTCCAAGATGGAGGTTTCCGACGAGGTCGCCATCGAGATCGTGGGCATGAACAAATGGTACGGGGCGTTCCATGTGCTCCGTTCCATCGACCTTACGGTGTATCAGGGCGAACGGATCGTGATCTGCGGTCCCTCGGGGTCCGGCAAATCCACACTGATCCGCTGCATCAACGCGCTTGAGGAGCATCAGGAGGGGCGCATCACCGTCGATGGCACGGTCCTGTCTTCTGATCTCAAGAATATCGACCGGATCCGGTCCGAGGTCGGCATGTGCTTTCAGCATTTCAACCTGTTCCCGCACCTGACGATCCTGGAGAACTGCACGCTGGCGCCGATCTGGGTGCGCAAGACGCCCAAGAAAGAGGCCGAGGAAACGGCGATGCATTTCCTCACAAAGGTCAAGATCCCCGAGCAGGCCGACAAGTATCCAGGTCAGCTCTCGGGCGGTCAGCAGCAGCGCGTGGCCATCGCCCGGTCGCT
>JBCDBB010000186.1:0-6825 GCA_039184415.1 Pseudomonadota bacterium | reverse complement strand
GCTTGTTGATGACCGCAAAGCCGCCATTGTCGAGCACCAGTACGATCATCTTCTTCTGCGTGAGCACCGACGAATAGATGTCGGAATTCATCAGCAGGTAGGAGCCGTCCCCGACAAACACGATCGTATCGGCTTCGGGCTCGGCTTCCGATTGCGCGATCCGCGCGCCCCAGCCGCCGGCGATCTCGTAGCCCATGCAGGAAAAGCCGAACTCCACATCCACCGTGCCGATACCCAGCGTGCGCCAGTTCGCGGTCACCTCGGCCGGCAGGCCGCCCGCCGCGGCCACCACCCGGTCGCGCGGATCGCAGAGATCGTTCACCACGCCGATGGCCTGCGCGTAGGAGTTCGGCCGGTTCCCTGGACGGGTGTTCTCAGCGACATAGGCGTCCCATTTGCGCCGCTCGTCCTGGGCAAATGTCACCCAGCTTTCCGGCGCGCTGTAGCCCGTCAGGCTCGCGCCCAACGCCGCGAGCCCAACCTTCGCGTCCCCCACCACGGGCAGGGCGCGGTGCTTGCCCGCATCATGGCGCGCCGCGTTCAACGAGATGAATTTCGCGTCCTTCGCAAACGCCGTCCAGGACCCGGTGGTGAAGTCCTGCAGCCGCGAGCCCACGGACAGGATCACATCCGCCGCTTCGGCCACCGCATTGGCGCTGTCCGAGCCCGTCACCCCGACAGGCCCGATATTCAGCGGGTGGGTCGCGGTCAGGTTGGCCCGGCCCGCGATGGTCTCGATGACGGGGATGCTGTGGGCCTCGGCAAAGGCCGTCAGCTCCGCTACAGCGCGGGAATACTGCACCCCGCCGCCGGCGATGATCGCCGGGCGGGCCGCGCCCTTCAGAACCCTCGCCGCATCGGCGATCTCATCGGGATCGGGCGTCTGCCGCCGGATCCGGTGGGTCCGCTCCTCGAACAGCTCGGCCGGATAATCATAGGCCCAGCCCTGCACATCCTGGGGCAGCGCGATGAAGGCCGGACCGCAATTGCCTGGGTCCAGCATCACCGCCAGCGCCGCCGGCAAGGACTGGATCACCTGGGCCGGATGCGTGATCCGGTCCCAATAGCGCGACACCGCCTGGAACCCGTCATTCAGCCCGATGGCCGGGTTCCCGAAATGCTCGATCTGCTGCAGCACGGGGTCGGGCAGGCGGGTCGCGAATGTGTCCCCGCACAGCATCAGCACCGGCAGGCGATTGGCATGGGCAAGCGCGGCCGAAGTCATCAGATTAGCCGTCCCGGGACCCGCCGAGGCCGTGCAGAACATGAAACGCTGGCGCAGATGGTACTTGGCATAGGCCGCCGCGGCGAAGCCCATGCCCTGTTCGTTCTGCCCGCGATAGAGCGGCAGGGTCTCGCGATGATCGTAGAGCGCCTCGCCCAGGCAGGTCACATTGCCATGGCCGAAGATTCCGAACCCGCCGCCGCAGACCCGTGTCCGGACCCCGTCGATCTCGATGAACTGAGCATTCAGCCAACGCACGATGGCCTGAGCCGTCGTGAGGCGCACCGTCTGAGCAGACATGACCTGATGGACCCCCTGATAGTTTGGTGCGCGCCGACATTTCTCCGTTGCCACGCGCACGGATAAACGATACGCGAATTGCAACCGGTTGCAAACGCTTTTTGGGGGAGGAGGCAATGCGCAATATCGGCATAGGCATTGTCGGCGGGGGCTATATGGGCAAGGCCCATGCCGTGGCCATGGCGTCGGTCGGCGCCGCCTTCGACACCACCTTGCGTCCGCGGCTGGAAATGGTCGCGGCCTCCTCGCCGGAAAGTGCTGCGCGCTATGCCCGTGCCTTCGGGTTCGCGCGGGCGGCGGAGACGTGGGAGGCGCTCGTCGCCGATCCGGCGGTGGAGGCGATCGTGATCGCTTCGCCCCAGAAGACCCACCGCGCCATCGCCGAGGCGGCCTTCGTCGAAGGCAAGCCGGTCTTCTGCGAAAAGCCGCTCGGCGCGACGCTCGAGGACGCGCGCGCCATGACCCGCGCCGCCGATGCCAGCGGCCTGCCCAACATGATCGGCTTTAACTATGTCCGCACGCCTGCCACGCAGTTTGCCCGGCAGCTGATCGCGGACGGGACCATCGGGCGCATCCTCTGGCTGCGGGCGGAACATACCGAGGATTTCTACGCAGACCCCGACACGCCGGCGAGCTGGCGAGCGGAGGGCGACGCCAATGGCGCGCTGGGTGATCTCGCGCCGCACATCATCAACGCGGTCCTCGCGCTCGGCGGGCCCATCGCCTCGGTGATGGCCGACATCGAAACCGTGTTTGCCGACCGGGGCGGTGTTCCGGTCACCAATGACGACCAGCTCCAGATGCTCTGCCGCTTCGCCAGCGGCGCGATGGGGCATCTCTATGTCAGCCGCGTCGCCCATGGCCGCAAAATGGGCTATGCTTACGAGATCACCGGCTCCAAGGGCGCGATCCGCTTCGATCAGGAGGATCAGAACGCGCTCTGGCTCTACCGCGCCGAAGGGCCGGAGGCGACGCGCGGCTTCGTCAAGATCCTGACCGGGCCGGAGCATCCGGACTATGCCGCCTTCTGCCAGGGTCCGGGCCACGGCACCGGCTATCAGGACCAGATCATCATCGAGGCGCGGGATTTCCTGCACGCCATCGAAACCGGTGAGGCCGTCTGGCCGACCTTCCGCGACGGGCTCGCCGTGGCAGAGGTCATCGCCGCCGCCCGCGCCGCCGACGCCAGCCGGAGCTGGCAGGACGTCACCCAGATGGAGGGTCGGACATGAGCATTAAGATCGGCAATGCGCCCTGTTCCTGGGGCGTGGAATTTGCAGGCGATCCGCGCAACCCGCACTGGCGGCAGGTGCTGCGCGAGAATGCCGAGGCGGGCTATACCGGGATCGAACTGGGTCCGGTGGGCTACATGCCCGAAGACCCGGTGGAGCTTTCCGAGGCGCTGGACGAGCATGGGCAGGAGCTGATCGGGGGCGTGGTGTTCCGCGCCTTTCACGACCCCGACCAGTGGGAGGATGTGCTCGACGGGTCGGTGCGCACCTGCAAGGCGCTCTCCGCCCATGGCGCGCAGCATCTGGTGCTGATCGACTCGATCTCGCCCCGCCGCGCCCCAACCGCGGGACGCCATCACGCGGCCGAGCAGATGGACGCTGCGGAATGGGCCGCCTATCGCGACCGGATCGAGACCATCGCCAGGATCGGCACGCAGGATTATGGCCTCACCGTCGGCATCCATGCCCATGCCGCAGGCTTCATGGATTTCGAGCCGGAGCTTGACCGGCTCTTGGGCGAAGTCGATGAGAGCCTTCTCAAAATCGCCTTCGACACCGGGCACCATTCCTATGCCGGCTTCGATCCGGTGGCCTTCATGAAACGCAACGCGGGCCGGATCAGCTACATGCATTTCAAGGACATAGACGCTGACGTTAAAGCTGACGTCATCGCCAAGGGCACCGGGTTCTATGAGGCCTGCGGGCAGGGGATCTTTTGCAATCTGGGCGAGGGCGATGTCGACTTCCCGCAGGTGCGGGCGATCCTGCTGGAATCGGGTTTCGACGGCTGGTGCACGGTGGAGCAGGATTGCGACCCGACCCTCGGCAACACCGATCCGCTCGCGGATGCCAAGGCGAACCGCGCCTATCTGGCATCGCTTGGGTTTTGAGGGAGAGCGATATGGCGCAGCTGTCTTGGGGCATGGTCGGCGGCGGTGAGGGTTCCCAGATCGGGCCCGCCCACCGGCTAGGGGCGCGCGCGGACGGGCATTTCGCCTTTGCCGCCGCCGCGCTCGATGTCGATCCCGACAGGGGCCGCGCCTATGCGCAGACCCTCGGCATCGCGCCCGACCGTGCCTATGGCGACTGGCGCGAGATGCTGGCGGGTGAACGCGCGCGCGAGGACCGGATCGATCTGGTCACCGTGGCCACGCCCAACGCCACGCATTTCGAGATCACCAAGGCCTTTCTGGAGGCCGGCTTCCACGTGCTTTGCGAGAAACCCATGACCATGACGGTCGAAGAGGGCGAAGAGATCGTGCGCATCGCCGAGGCTTCGGGCCGGGTCTGCGCGTTCAACTACTGCTACTCGGCCTATCCGATGATCCGCCACATGCGGGCGCTCATCGCGCAGGGCGACATCGGCAAGGTCCGCCTCGTCGTGGCGAGCTTTTCCCACGGGCACCATGCCGACGCAGCCCAGGCCGACAACCCGCGCGTGCGCTGGCGCTATGACCCGGCGATGGCAGGGGTCTCGGGCCAGATGGCCGATTGCGGCATCCACGCGCTGCATCTGGCGAGCTTCGTCACCGGCGATGAGATCGAGACGCTCTCGGCGGACTTCGCCTCACTCGTGCCGGGCAGGGAGCTCGAAGACGACGCGATGGTCAATTTCCGGATGGAGGGCGGCACGGTGGGGCGGCTCTGGACCTCCACGGTCGCCATCGGGCGCCAGCACGGGCTCGACATTCAGGTCTTCGGCGAAACCGGCGGCATGCGCTGGGCCCAGGAACAGCCCAACCAGATCGCTTATCAGCGCCTCGGCGGGCGGACCGAAATCATCGAAAAGGGTGAGGAGGGGCTGACGCCGGACGCCACGCGCCTCAGCCGGGTCGTCATCGGCTCGCCCGAAGGGTTCCCGCTGGCGGTGGCAAACATCTATGTCGATCTGGCCGAAGCCATCGGCGCGGCCAAGGCAGGCCGGGCGCCAGACCCCGCAGCGCTGCACTATCCCAGGGCCGCCGACGGCGTGCGTTCCATGGCGGCGGTCTATGCGGCAGTGGCGTCCGCCAAGTCCGGCAGCGCCTGGGTCGAGGCGCGTCCGCCGATGTATCGCTAGGCGGCGCGGGCGGCAGAGCTCGCAGTCTTGCCGGCAGGCGCGGACCCCGGCCCATGACGGTGCCGACGCCGGCCCTGCCGTCGCTCCGCTAGGCGCGGCGGCTCCGCCGGATGCCCCAGACCTGCCCCACGACGGTCAGGGTCACTGCAAGGACGAGGGCGCAGAGCACCGCTTTGGACACCAGCTCCATCGTGCCTTCGATCAGCATCGCATGGGCGACGCTTGCGATGACGGCGAGCGCAACGGCGGCGGTATGCGCCCGGCGCCAGATCCGGGGCGGGATGCGGAGCCGCCGGCGCAGCGCTGCCAGGAGGGCGGCGGCAAAGACCGCCCACATCGCGATCACCCCCCAGACCGAGAACCATGTCGGCGCCCGGAAGAGCAGCGCATCCACCATGTCCGGGGGGCTGGTGATCCAGAGACCGCCCACATGGGCGGCCACCGCCAGGACCAGAAGGGCGCCGAACGCACGGTGAATCTGCCGTCCGAGATGACCGGTCAGGCCCGGCAGGTAGCCCCGGGCCAGCAGCGGTTGAAACAGCATGAGCGCCATGGCGGCGATCCCGGCGAACCCGGCCGCGATATAGACCGGCTCGCGCCAGGCCAGCAGCGGGCTCACCGCCGCCGCGGCAACCGGCACGGCGATGACCGCTGCCAGGACCGCCCAGATCAGGGCCGCGCGCCCCGGCCGCATCCCCGCTGACTCCGCGTGATCAGGCCGGCCGCAGGACGAAATCCGCGTGCAGCGTTTTGTCCCGCGCGCTGCCCATGACGGGCCGCAGGAAAACGGTTTCGAATTCGCCGCTGTCATAGGCGAGATGGCCGTGGGGCTGGCCGAAGGCCGGCACGATCTGCGGCATCTCCAGGCGGAAAACCCCGTTCGCGTCGGTCAGCGTGGCGCCATGGCTCTGGGGGTCGCGCTCATGACCTTCGGTGGTGTGCGCCCAGATCTGGATGCGCTGGCCTGCAAGCGGCGCGCCATCGCCCGCGCGGCGCACGGTGCCCGTCATCCAGAAGCCGCCGCCGCCGATACGCTCCACGATGGGCGCGCCGGGGCGGTAGTTGTTTGCCCCGCCCCGCATGGTGGGAGTCGCGGCGAGGCCCTGTGCGTGGGCGGGCACCATGAGCCCGGTGACCCCGGTCGTCACGGCCGCGCCAGCGGCGGTCAGCACGGTACGGCGCGTGAACTGAGCAGTCGTCATTTCGAATCCTCCGGTCGGTCCGTGATTGGACGCCCGGCCTGTCGCGACCGAACACCCTGTTACCCCTAATATAGCGCAGTTGCAGCAAAGCTGGACCCGGAGAAGGCGCAGCACGCGCCTATTTGCCCACACAGATTGGTGAGGCTCCCCGAAGACACCCTCCTGAAAGGCTCGGTCCCAGGCCACAATTCCACGGAAAGGACCGGTACGCGGTGCGCCACCGGCCTGCAAGACTCACCCCCTTGGGCCGTCTGGGACACCTAAATGCGCTTGAACCGTCGCGTCTGGAGCGCGCTCCGGGCCAGCGTCACCGGCCCGAGCGCGCGGCCCTACACCGTGCCGCCGAGCGAGCCTTCAAGCGTCGCCAGTTCCTGCCCGCCGGCCATCAGGTCCTGCAGCTCTTCGGGCGTGATCTGGCCGCGCTGGGCGGTGCCGAGCGTCTTGCCCCGGTTCAGCACGGTGAACCGGTCTCCCACCGCCATTGCGTGGCGCACATTATGGGTGATGAAGACCACGGCAATGTCCTGCTTGCGCACCTTGTCGATGGTCGCCAGCACGTTGGAGGTCTGGCGCACGCCGAGCGCACTGGTCGGCTCGTCGAGGATCAGCACCTTGGCGCCGAAATGCACCGCGCGGGCGATGGCGACGGTCTGGCGCTCCCCGCCCGAGAGCGTCCCCACCGCCTGGTCGGGGCCGCGCAGATTGATGCCCATTTCGCGCATTTCGGTCATTGTGACCGCGTCGGCATGGTCCTTGTCATAAAAGGGCAGGCCCGCCACCTTCTTGATCGGCTCGTTGCCCATGAAG
>JBCDBB010000185.1:0-6838 GCA_039184415.1 Pseudomonadota bacterium | reverse complement strand
CGACGCGATCGAGGCCGGCCAGACGGTGCTGATCGTCGACGACCTGCTTGCCACCGGCGGCACGGCGGAGGCCGGCATAAAGCTGGTCGAGCGGTTGGGCGGCGATGTCGTCAGCTGCGCCATCGTAGTCGATCTGCCCGACCTGGGCGGGCGCGCGCGGCTGGAAGCGCTCGGCTACGAGGTCCATGCGCTGTGCGCCTACGCGGGGGCCTAGGCCCGCGGCGCGCCGACTGTATGAGGCGGCTGGCCCGCGCTCGTCTGCGTGGGCGGGTCGCGATCGGTCACAAGCTTGAAGAAGTCACGCACAAGCACCGGCCAGTCTGGGAGCGGGACCGTCGGACACGGCTCGGCAAGATGTCGGTCTACCCAGTCATGCCTTTCCACGTCGTTACGCTCAAACATCGCGCCCTGCGGAATGTATTGCCAGGTCGAATACTTAAATGCGCTATAGGCGACGGCATCTCTCGTCGGAATGAGAGATTGTGAGACAATGCAGAGTTTTTCGCGGCGGTTCAGACTTTCGAGCACGAGCTTTTCGCAAAAGGCAGGCACCTGACTCACCGCCCTGTTGCGAAGCTCCGTGTACTGCCCGACGAAATGCAAAGAGCCATCGGAGTTTTCGCCATTTCCGCTCGGCAGAAGCTCCAAAATGAAATCGGGAACGAACTGAGCGATGATATTGACATAGAGCCGGTCGACGATGACCTCATTCCGACCTTCTGCGCGCAGGCTAACGTGGCAGAGCCGCTCCCGCGTCAGCCCGTCCGCGGAGACCGCGTGAAGATCCCCGGCGCGAACCCCGCTGAACGGCAAGTTGGAAAGCTTGTAGGAGCGCGGCACATCATCGATATTCACTGTCGCAAGAACGCCGAGGGCGAACCCCACGAGCAGGGTTAGAAGAAGTGCCGACAGATATTGATAGAGCTTGCGCATTTTTTTGCTCACCGAGAACAACACGCGTCCCCGCAGGGATAATGCGTGTCGGGACAGGTGCCCTGGGCCGGCGTCGCAGAGACCGACGCCAGGATCGCGAGAACGCCGATCGTGGAGAGTGTGAGGAATCGGGGCATGGGAGAGGCCTCCTAGCAGCAAAGCCTAACCAAAGGTTAACATAAGCAACAATCCGCTCAAAATTGCGCCAACGTTAAAAACCTGAAGACACAAGATGCGGTGGTTCCTGCGCCGCGATGCCCGCTATTCAGCCCCGGTGACAGGGCCCGGGACCTGTGACGCGGGGTGCTTCTGCAGCGCGGTGGCGCGAATCGCCCGCTAGCGGGGCGCGCGCAGCACCGCACCGGGATTCATGATGCCTGCCGGGTCGAGCGCGGCCTTGATCGCACGCATCGCGGCCAGCTTCGCCGGATCGCCGTAGCGCTCCAGATCGGCCACCTTGGCCCGGCCGATCCCGTGTTCGGCGCTGATCGAGCCGTCATGGGCATGGACCAGATCATGGATCGCAGCGGTCAGGGCGGCCCGGCACCCGTCAAATGCGCTGCGGTCCTGCCCCGCCGGCGGGAAGAGATTGTAGTGCAGATTGCCGTCGCCGAGATGGCCGAAGCAGTTGATGCGCACCGGCGCGATCTCCGCGATGCGCGCCGGCGTCTCGGCAAGGAACTCCGGGATCGCGCCGAGCGGCAGCGAGATGTCGTGGGAGGCGGCCGCGCCGATCTTTCGGTTGGCCTCGGGGATCGACTCGCGGAGCGCCCAGAGCTCCGCCTGCTGGGCCCGGGACTGGGCGATGACGCCATCGCTGGCGAGCCCCTGCCCGGCGGCGTCCTCGAAGAGCGCCGCCAGCGCCGCATCGGCATCCCCGGCGCCGGACAGGCCAAGCTCGATCAGCACCGACCAGTCGGGGGGCGTGCTCCAGGGCTGGCGCAGGTCCGGCAGCTTGTCGGACAGAAAATCGAAGCCCTGGCGGTGGATCAGCTCAAATGCCGAGACCGCCTCCCCCGCGTGGTCGCGCGCCAGCCGGAGCAGGCGTAGCGCGGCCGCGGGGTCCGGGACCGCCAGCAACGCGACCCCGGTCGATGCCGGCCGCGGGAAGAGCCGCAGCGCCGCGGCGGTGATCACGCCCAGCGTGCCTTCGGAGCCGACCAAAAGGTCCTTCAGATCATAGCCGGTATTGTCCTTGCGGAGCCGTTTCAGCCCGTTCCAGATCGCGCCGTCAGGCAGAACGGCCTCCAGCCCCAGGCAAAGATCGCGGGCGTTGCCATAGCGCAGCACATGGACGCCGCCCGCGTTGGTGGCGAGGTTCCCGCCGATCCGGCAGGTGCCCTCGGAGGCAAGCGACAGCGGAAAGAGCAACCCCTCCGCCTCCGCTGCGGCCTGGATGTCATGGAGCACGGCACCGGCCTCGGCCACCAGCACGGCCTCGTCGCCATAGACCGCCCGGACCTTGGTCATCTTCTCCAACGACAGCAGCAGCGGAGCGGGCCGGTCGGACGGCTGCGTCTGGCCGCCCACCAGCCCGGTGCCGCCGCCATGGGGCACGACGGGCGTGCGCGTGGCCATCGCCGCGCGCAGGATGGCGGAGACTTCCTCGGCGCTATGGGGCATGACAACTGCCAGCGCGTGGCCCGGGTAGCGCCCCCGTGGTTCTTCGAGATCCGGGGCCGCAGGAGGGCGCAGCCTGCCCGGCGGCAGGGTGGCCTCGAGCCGAGTCAGAACGGGATCGGCGGTGGGGGCGGTGTCAGGTGTCGTCATCTTCCAGGTAGCGCGGTTCCAGCACGTAGACCGTGGGCCGGTCCGGCAGGCTGCGCAAGGAGACTTCCATCGAAGAGGCGTCGGTGCGCTCGATCAGGAACTCATCGGACATGCCCACGAGGAAGGTTTCGAGGTTGGGCCGGCCGAACCAGTGCATCGGGATCACGACCGACGACCGCAGGCGCTTGAGCACCGAGATCATGGTCGGCAGCGGCAGGGTCAGCCCGCCATCGACCGGGGCCATGACGACGTCGAGCCGCCCGATGGCTGCAAACTGCTCTGCCGTGGGTTCGTGGTGCAGATGGCCCAGATGCCCGATGCAAAGCCCGGCGGTTTCGAAGACGAAGATCGAGTTGCCGTCCTCGCCCATCTCCGACCAGGCGCTGCGGATATCGGTCGAGACCGACCGGACGAGCATCTCGTCCAGATCAAGATAGTGCCCCGCCGGGCCGCCGTCAGGGTTCCACCCCGGCAGGACGTTGGGGATGCGCGGGTCGGGAAACTCCGTCCAATGGGACGAGTGGGCCCGGTTCATCGTGACCACATCGGGCACGAGATCGGTCGTTCCGAGAAAGCCGGTATAGTCCGTTGCGGCGCTCAGCCCGCCCGGCGTCTGGATCAGGAAGGTCGCGTGGGCGACATAGCTCAGCCGGACGGTGAAGTCCGGCAGCGGTTCGGTGAAGCTTGCCTTGTGGAGATACTCGATGCCGGGTGTCGCCTCGGCCAGCGCGATGCAATGGCTTGGGCGGCGGTCCTCCTGCGCCTGTGCGGGCGCGGAAATAGCAAGCGTCGCGGCAACGGTCGCGGCGGCGATGGGGCGGATCATGTATGGGCACCTCCTCGGCTCAGACGGTAGCGCGCGGAAACCGCCTGTCATGGAGAATAGCCGGGCCGCGACACTCGTACCATCGGGGCCGCACAGAAGTGATCGAATTCCGGGCAGGCTGACCCGGATCGGTGCGCCCCGGGAGCGCCATTCGGCAGGATGGCGGCCGCAGGGCCGGACCGGATCTGCCCGGTCCGGCCCGCCTTTTCAGTTCAGCGCGCGCCGGAGCGCTGGCACCCTGGACAGAACCAGATAGTCGAGCACCAGCACCGTCAGGATCGCGATGCCCGCCATGGGAAAGGCCAGCGAAACCGCCAGCCCCACGAGCATTGCCCCCTGCCAGAGCGGCATGTCCCGCGGCATCGGCGGCGCGGCGAGCCGGCCCGCGCCATCGGGGCGGCGCTTCAGCCACATCACCACACCGCTGACACAAAGGAAGAGGACCACCAGGCAGAAAACGGTGTTGGCCAGCACGCTCCAAAGCCCCAGCGTGCCCATATGGAGCGCGATCCCGACCGCCATCGCCTTGCCAAAGAGCGAATAGTCCGCGTAGCGCACATCGGCCAGGATCTTGCCGGTATACCGGTCGACATGGACCGTGCGGTCCGAGGTCGGATCCGGGCTGTCGGTGCTCATGGAATCGCGGCTGAAGGTCCAGACGCCGCTCTCGCCCTCGGGCAGGTTCATCTGGTAGCGCGCATCAAACCCGATCTCGCGGGCCAGCGCATCCATGCTGTCCAGCGTGACCGGCGTCCCGGGCGCCAGCCCCGGCGTGCCAGCCTCACTGCCCGAGGCGGGCATCGGCGTCTGCTCCAGTGCCCAGGGCACTTCCTTGGGGCCGTGGTTCATGCTGGCGTGTGTCGTATCGGACAAGGGGACATTGTCCCATTTCTCCGCCGGGAACTGGCTCCAGGCCTGCATGATCTTGCCGCCCCAGATCCCGGCCCAGGCAAGACCCGAGATCAGGAAGAAGACCAGGAACAGCGAGATCCAGAGCCCGAGGACCCCATGGAGCGAGCGCCAGGCCGCCCGCCCCGGCCCGAAGCTGGGGATGAGGGCCGCGCGCCATCCCCTCTCGCCGCGGGGCCACCACATGTAAAGACCGGTGGCGATCAGGACCATGCCGAGGGAGGCCGCGATCTCCAGCAGGCGGTCGCCCGTGGTGCCGAGCAGCAGCGAGCCGTGGACATTGTCGGCGAAATCATACCAGCCGCTTCGGCGCGGGAAGCTCTCCAGCACCTCGGCCGTGTAGGGATCGACGACCACCATCGTCGCGGCATCGTCGAGATCGACGCGAAAGATCGCCGCCAGATCGGGCGCTCGCGGGGCGACATATTGCACCAGCGTGCTGCCGGGCACGGCGGCCTGGGCGGCCTCGGCCTGGGCCGACACCGAGAGCGGTGCCTCCAGCGGGGTGACGGCGGTGCGTTCGCCGTCCCGCCCGTCGATCCATGCGATCCAGAGCATGGCCAGGCCGGTGATGGCGAGGATGGCGAAGAAGGGGAGCACGAATAGCCCGGCATAGAAGTGCCAGCGCCAGGCGGCGAAGTAGAGTTTCCTGTCCAGAGGGCTGACCTGCGTGTCATTGAGGTCCGCGACCTCATCGGTCGTCACTGTCATGGGGTATCTCCGAAAACGCCGGTCGCGCGGGCGACGGCGGAAAAAGGGTCAGGCGATGTCTTCGGGGATTACGCCAGGGGGGGCGCGCGGGCCTGGACGGTGGCGTCGCGGGCGCGCTTGATCAGCGCCAGGTCTCGCGGAAGGGGCAGGCAGGCGGCGACCGGCGCCGCCCGTGGATCACCGAGAGCCGGCTGCGGCCAGCTCGCGGGTGTTTCCAGCCGGCAAAGCGGGCAGTCGCCATGGCTCTCGACTTCGCCGAAACAGAACGCGGCCCGGCTCTCGCCATAGACCAGCGCCGTTCCGGATGCCCGGTCCAATTCGATCGCAGACAATGCGCGCTGGCCCTCGAGACCGCTGAGACTGACCGCCAGCAGCGCGTAGAGGGCGAGGTTCACGAGGAAAAGTGCGAGCCGGTGCGCCATGGTTGCTAGATTGCCTGCTTGTCGTCCCTCTGCAACGGTTTTGTTGTGCGGCGCGCGGGCTCGCCAGGAGCGCGCCGAGCCGGTTGGAACGGGCGCTCTTGCGGACCGGATCCTCCGAAAGCCGGTTGGCGCGCGCGCGTCGGGTGCTGCAGTGCCTCTGATCAGCGTGTCCTTGCCGCCTCGGCGATGGCAGCAGCGATGGCATCCAGCCCGTCGGTCAGGGCGGCCGGGCCCGGCTGCAGGATGAGCGGCGATTTGACCTCGGTGATCCGGCCCGCCTGGACCGCCGGGATCGCGTCCCACCCGGGGCGCTTGGCGATGCGTTCGGGCCGGACCTTCTTGCCGCACCAGGAGGCGAGGATGAGGTCAGGGCGCGCGGCGATCACGTCGCCGGGCTGAAGGATGCGGTCGGTCGCGCGTCCGCAGCGGGCCTGGAGCGCGAAGGCATCGCGCCCGCCGGCGATCTCGATCAGCTCCGACACCCAGCCGATACCGGCGATCAGAGGGTCGTCCCATTCCTCGAAATAGACCAGGGGCCGGGGCGTGCCCGCCGTCGCAGCCGACAGGGCGGCGAGCCGTGCGGTATAGCTGTCGGCAAGCGCGTCGGCGCGCTCGGGAACGCCGGTCAGGGCACCGAGGCTGCGGATCATGGCGAGAATGCCCGCGATGTCGCGCTGGTTGTAGCCCAGCACGGTGACGCCGGCCTGCAGGAGTGCCGCGGCAATGTCGGCCTGCAGGTCCGAGAATGTCAGCACCAGCTCGGGATCGAGCGCCAGGATCTTGGGGATGTCGGCCGATGTGAAGGCCGACACCCGCGGTTTTTCGCGCCGGACACCGGGCGGGCGCACCGCGTAGCCCGAGACGCCGACGATCCGGTCCTGCTGGCCGAGCAGATAGAGCGTTTCGACCGTCTCTTCGGTCAGGCAGATGATGCGCTCGGGCGGAAAGCGCCGCATCAGGACGCCCCGACGGTGATGTTCAGAGTTCTTCCCGGTGGGCCCGCCGTCATTTGGTCCGCGCCTGGATTGAGTTGTAATGGGATGGCAGGTCTCTTGGCGTGCGCGTCGCTGCGGCCCTGCGCCTTCCCAGATTGGCGGCTCCAGTGGCTGTCACAGGAATGCTCGGCGCTCGCACTTGCGGGGGCAGTCATGGGTTTCGTACCTGATGGTGACACCGCCCCATGTTCCCTTTCAATCCCCGTCGGCATACGCCCGAGGGACCATGGCGCCTAGGGCTGATGAGCGGGCCGCGGTTTGTCAAGTCCGGG
>JBCDBB010000184.1:0-7040 GCA_039184415.1 Pseudomonadota bacterium | reverse complement strand
GTGTTCGACGCGATCCGGCGTTTCATGCTGATGCGCACCTCGGTGGAGGTTGCGGCACGGCTCGGCGCGCCGATCCTGAGCGCCGCGGCCCATGCCTCGCTGCACGGCACGGGGCGCGAATACCAGACGCTCGGCGATCTGCAGCAGATGCGCGGGTTTCTGGTCTCGGGCACGCTGATCTCCTTTCTCGACGTGCCCTTTGCACCGCTTTTCATTCTCGCGATTTTTCTGGTGCACCCGGATCTCGGCATGATCGTCGTGGTCACGGCGCTGATCCTGATGGTCATCGCCCTGATCAACCAACGCGCAACGGCCAAGCCCTTTGCCGAGGCCAACCGGGCGCAATCCATGGCCAACCAGCATCTCGACTCGATGTCGCGCAACAGCCAGATCATCAACGCCCTGGCGATGATCCCCGAGGCGGTCCGCATCTGGGGCCGTGACACGGGGCCTCGATGACCTGGCAGGTGACGGCACAGGACCGCAACGTGATGTTCGCGGCGATCTCGCGCGCGGTGCGGCTGCTGACCCAGATCGGCATCCTCGGCTGGGGAGCCTATCTGGCCATCGGAGGTGAGATCACCGGCGGCATGGTGATCGCGGCGTCGATCATCGCGGGCCGTGCCTTTGCACCGATCGAAGGATCGATCGAAGGCTGGAACAATTTCCTTCTGACCCGCGGAGCCTACGGGCGGATCCGGCAGCTTCTGACCACGTCCGCGCTTCAGTACGAAAAGCTACGCCTGCCGCGGCCAGAAGGGCGGCTCGATGTCGAACGGCTGCTCTATGTTCCCGGCGGCACCAAACAGGTCGTGCTGAACGGCATCTCCTTTTCTCTGCGGCCCGGAGAGACGCTGGCCGTGATCGGCAACTCGGGCGCCGGAAAGACGACCCTGGGCAAGACGCTGGTGGGCTCGATCCTGCCGACATCGGGCAGCGTTCGGCTGGATCTCATGGACATCCGCAACTGGGACCCGCGCCAGTTCGGCGAAAGCATCGGCTATCTGCCCCAGGACGTTCAGCTCTTTCCCGGCACGATCAAGGACAATATCGGCCGGATGCGCGAGGACGCCACGGACGAACAGATCCATGATGCCGCCGTGCTGGCCGATGTACACAACATGATCGCCACCCTGCCCCAAGGTTACGAGACCATCGTTGCAGCCGATGGCACACCTCTTTCGGGCGGACAGAAGCAGCGGATCGCGCTGGCCAGGGCATTTTTTGGCGCGCCGCGCATGGTGGTGCTGGATGAGCCCAACTCCAACCTCGATGTCGCCGGTGACAAGGCGCTCGCCCGCGCGATCGAACAAGCCAAATCGAGCAAGATCACCGTCGTGGTCATCACGCAAAAACCCACGCTTCTGAACGTCGTCGACAAGATCATGCTGCTGACCGACGGCCGGGTCGCCCTGTTCGGGGAGCGCGAGAAGGTTCTGGCGCAGCTCAACGGCAAGAAAGCGCCCCAGCCGGAACTGCCGGGACAACAGGAAGGCACGCCAAACAATGCATGAGATCGCCATGCCCGAGGGTGGCCCGGTTTGGTACGCAACAGTGCCGCGCTCCATCAACCGTCTGATCTTTGTCGGTCTGACCCTGATGCTGGTCTGCTTCGGCGGGTTCGGCGTCTGGGCGTTCAAGGCACCCCTCGCCGCCGCCGTTATCGCCCAGGGCAGCTTCGTGGCAACGGGCCGCAACAAGATCGTGCAGCATCTGGAAGGCGGGATCATCGAAGAGATCCAGGTTCAAGAGGGCCAGGTGGTGCGCGCGGGTGACGTTCTGATGTCGCTTGACCAGACGTCGGCCATGTCCAGCGAACGCGAGCTGTTCGTGCGGAAGATGCGCCTTCAGGCCATGGTCGAACGCCTGCAGGCCGAGCATCTGGAAGCCGACCGGCTGGAGTTTTCCGACGAGTTGCTCGCCGCATCGGAAGATCTCGAAGTGCTCTCGATCCTCGACGGGCAGCGGCTCAATTTCGAGGTCTCGCGCAAGACGCTCCGCAACGATATCGGTCTTTTGGAACGCAATATGGATGCGCTCCGGATCCGCGAGCGGGGTTTTGCCGCACAGCTCGACGCCCTGACATTGCGCTCCGAAATCCTTCAGGAAGAACATGACACCAAGATCGAGCTTTTCGAGAAGGGACTGGTGCGCAAGGGCGATCTCCATGCCGTTCGCCGGGTGCAGGCCGAGGCCGAGGGGCAGCTTGCCCGCCTGCGCGCAGAGGTGGACGAGGCCAGCCAGATGCTGCTGAAGCATGAGGAACAGATCGCGCGCACCCGGTCGGCCTATCGCCAGGCCGCGCTCGAGGAATTGGGCGGGATCGAGGCGGAGCTGGAAAGCGTGCGCGAAAAGATCCGGCAGGCGCGGAGCGTGCTCAACCGCGCCGTGGTGCGGGCGCCGGTGTCCGGCACGGTCGTCCGGCTGCACTACCACACGCCCGGCGGGGTCATCGAAACCGGAGAGCCGATTGCCGAGATCCTGCCCGCGGACGCGCCGCTGATCATCGAGGCACAGATCCCCCGCACAGACATCGACACGGTCACGAACGGCCAAGACGCCACCGTGCGGCTGTCGGCCTTGAACCAGCGCACGACACCGGTTCTGACTGGAAAGGTATTCTACGTTTCGGCCGACTCGCTGCTCGAAGAACAGGGCGGCATCCCCCAGGAGGTCTATCTCGCGCGCGTGTCCATTTCGCCTGAAGAGCTCGACCGGGTGCGCGGCTTCGTCCCGACGCCCGGCATGCCCGCGGAGATCATGATCCAGACCGAGGAACGCACCTTCGCGGCCTATATCGCGAAGCCGATCACCGACAGCATGTCCCGCGCCTTCCGCGAACAGTGACGGAGAGGGACGCACTGCCGCGCGGGTTCCTGCGCGATTCTCACGCGCAGCGCGCAGGTACGACCGCGTTGTGATCCGGCGACGTAGGAACTGTGCAAGATGTCGCGGCCGGCGCCCGCGCCGGAACGCACCCGGTCGGTAGGCCTCGCCGCGCGCCTTTGGCACGAGAGCTAGGCCCCGAAGCACTTGGGTATTATGTCATTGCGGCGACCGCTGTGACCACGGAGCCCGAGCCAGCATGCCCGAAACGGACCTCGTCATCTTCGACTGCGATGGCGTTCTGATCGACAGCGAAGCGATCAGTGCTCGGATGCTGGTGGAGGAAATGACCCAGCGCGGCATTCCGATCGATCTGGATTATGTCGCGCGGCATTTTCTGGGCCGCAGTTACCCGGTGGTCCTTTCGACCATCCGCAAGGACTTCGATATCGATCTGCCGGAGAGCTTCGAACCGGAGTATCGCCGCCGGCTGCTTCAGAGGTTCGAGCGGGAACTCACGATCATGCCGGACGTGCTGAAGGTGTTGCAGGATCTCGACCGACCCTTCTGCCTTGCCACCAGTTCCAGTGCGCCGCGGGTGAAACGTTCGCTGGAGATCGTCGGACTCGATGCGCTCTTTGCCGATCGGATCACCACCGCCTCGGAGGTCACCCACGGCAAACCCGCCCCCGATCTGTTCCTCCGGGCGGCCGAGAAGATGGCGGTTCCGGCGGACCGGACCCTTGTGATCGAAGACAGCACCAACGGTGTCGCGGCCGCGCGCGCAGCCGGGATGAGAGTCTGGCAATTCTTCGGCGGCGCGCACTTGCGCAGCCTGCGCGACACCGCGGCCGTTGCCGGCGGAGCCGACCTCGAATTTGCGTCATTCGCGGATTTCTTTACTTTCGCGCCCGAACTGAGAAAGCTTCAGAGCACTCCATGACTGATCAGAAACCCCCGATAGCCGACGCGACACCGCTGGATGACGCGGCCCGGGCCGCCTGGCTCTACTACGTTGCGGGCAAGACCCAGGACCAGATCGCGCAAGAGATGGGGATCTCGCGCCAGCGCGCCCAACGGCTGGTTTCGAAAGCGGTGGCAGAGGGGCTGGTTCACGTCCGGCTGGAGCATCCCGTCACGCGCTGTATGGAGCTTGAGACCGCGCTGTCGGAGGCGTTCGGGCTCAAACGCTGTCGCGTTGCGCTCGGGCTGGGGGCAGGCGCCGATCCGATCGCGGCCATCGCCCCGGTCGCGGCCGCGGAACTGGAGCGCGAGCTGTCATCGGCCACCCCCCAGGTCATCGCGGTCGGCACGGGACGCACCCTCCGCGCGATGGCCGAGGAGTTGCGCCCGATGCTCTGCCCCCAGCACCGTATTGTATCGCTCAACGGCAATATCGCGCCCGATGGCTCGGCATCCTTCTTCGACGTGATCATGCGCATCGCCGACAAGGTGCGGGCTGCGCATTTCCCGATGCCGCTGCCGGTGATTGCCTCGTCGCGGGAGGAACGCGACCTGTTCTTTTCCCTGCCGCCGGTGCGCCGGGCCCGCGAGATGGCCCAGAATGCCGATGTGGTGCTGGTGGGGGTGGGCGAGATCCTCGGAAACCCGCCGCTGCTCAAGGACGGCTTTCTGGATCGCGAGGAACTGGACGAGATGCTGACCGCCGGCGCCGTCGGCGAAATCGCCGGATGGGCCTATGACGCATCCGGGCGATACCTGACCTGCGGCACCAACAGGCGCACGGCCGGGGTACGTGTCGACCCGTCCGACGACCGACTGACTATCGGCATCGCCGCCGGACAAACGAAACGCGACTCGCTGCGTGCTGCCTTAAAAGGACGTCTTATCAACGGGCTGATCACCGACGAAGAAACCGCAACAGCCCTTCTGACCAACTGATCGGACGGGTTTGACCCCGTCAAGCCACCGAAAAGGTTGACAAGAGCATAGGGGTTGTGGGCAAATGCTCACAAGACAAATAAGTGCTCATCAGGGAGGATATCATGGGCATTCGTCAACGGGCGCTTCTAGGCGCCTGTGCCACCGTTGCTTTGGCAACGGTCGCCAGCGCGCAAAGCACGATCACCATCGCCACCGTCAATAACGGCGACATGATCAGGATGCAGGGCTATACGGATCAGTTCACCGAGGCGACCGGGATCGATGTCGAGTGGGTGACCCTCGAAGAAAACGTTTTGCGCCAGCGCGTGACAACCGACATCACGACAAACGGCGGTCAGTTCGACATCATGACCATCGGCATGTACGAGACGCCGATCTGGGGGGCGAACGGCTGGCTCGTGCCGCTCGACGATCTGTCCGCAGACTATGACGTCGAGGATATCCTTCCCGCGATGCGGGCCGGGCTGAGCAGGGACGGAACGCTCTATGCCGCGCCGTTCTATGGCGAAAGCTCGATGATCATGTACCGGACCGACCTGATGGAAGCTGCTGGGCTGGAAATGCCCGATGCGCCGACATGGGAGTTCATTCGCGAAGCGGCCGCGGCGATGACCGACCGCGAGAACGACATCAACGGCATCTGCTTGCGCGGCAAAGCCGGCTGGGGCGAGGGCGGTGCCTTCATCACGGTGACAGGCAATTCATTCGGGGCGCGCTGGTTTGACGAAAACTGGCAGGCGCAGTTCGATCAGCCCGAATGGAATGAGGCACTGACCTTCTTTACCGAGTTGATGGCAGAGTCTGGGCCGGCCGGTTACGCGACCAATGGCTTCAACGAGAACCTGTCGCTTTTCCAGCAGGGCAAGTGCGGCATGTGGATCGACGCAACCGTTGCGGCGTCGTTCGTGACCAACCCTGATGACTCCACGGTCGCGGACAAGGTCGGTTTCGCCCTCGCACCCAACAAAGAGGGTGTCGACAAACGTGCCAACTGGCTCTGGGCCTGGGCGCTGGCGATCCCGGCGGGCACTCAGCAGGCCGACGCCGCCAAGCAGTTTATCGAGTGGGCGACTTCGAAGGACTATATCGAGCTGGTGGCCGAAAACGAAGGCTGGGCAAACGTCCCTCCGGGCGCGCGCTCCTCCCTTTATGAGACCCCGGAATACCAGGAGGTTCCGTTCGCGCAGAAGACGCTGGACTCGATCCTCTCCGCGGATCCGAACAACCCCACGGTTCAGCCGGTGCCCTATGTCGGCATCCAGTTCGTCGCGATCCCCGAATTCGCGGGCATCGCCACGCAGGTGAGCCAGGAATTCTCGGCCGCTTACGCAGGCCAGCAGTCGGTGGAAGAAGCGCTTGAGAAGGCGCAGGCCATCACCACTGAAGAAATGGAAGCCGCAGGGTACTGAGGCATCCTCCCGGCCGGGGGGTGGTGAAAGCTGCCTCCCGGATCCAGACTTCGGATCCTTTCTCTAGGTGCAGTTCCGCTCGGGCAGGCGCAAGGTCTGTCAACGAAGGAGGTTTGCCATGGCGACCCAACATTCCCGATACGCCGCCCGATTGATGATGGCGCCCGCGGTCTTCCTGCTTCTGGTCTGGATGCTCGTGCCGCTGACAATGACCCTCTATTTCTCGTTCCGGAATTACTTTCCGCTGCGCCCCGACCGGATGCCCAGCTGGGCCGGGTTCGACAATTACGTCCGGTTCGTGACCTCCAGCGCCTTTTGGCCAAGCGTTCAGACCACGCTGGTCATCGTCGGGGGCGTTCTTCTGATCACGGTGGTGTTCGGGGTGCTTCTCGCGATCCTGCTGAACCAACCGATGTGGGGCCAGGGCGCGGTGCGGATCCTGGTCATCGCGCCCTTCTTTGTCATGCCAACTGTTTCGGCGCTGGTCTGGAAGAACATGTTCATGGATCCCACCAACGGTCTCTTGGCCTATCTCTGGCGGTTTTTCGGGGCCGAGCCGGTCGTCTGGCTGAGCGATGTTCCAATGACGTCGATCATCATGATCGTTTCCTGGCAGTGGCTGCCCTTTGCGACACTCATTCTGCTGACCGCCATCCAGTCTCTGGACAGCGAGCAGCTCGAGGCGGCGGAAATGGACGGGGCCCCGCCTCTGGCGCGCTTCGGCTTCATCATCCTGCCGCATCTCTCGCGCGCCATCACCATCGTCATCCTGATCCAGACGATCTTCCTGCTGGCAATCTTCGCGGAGATCTTCGTCACCACCGGCGGCGCCTTCGGAACCCGTACGCTGACCTACCTTATCTTCCAACGTGTGCTGGAAAGCCAGAATGTCGGTCTCGG
>JBCDBB010000183.1:0-7068 GCA_039184415.1 Pseudomonadota bacterium | reverse complement strand
GGGTCTGTCGGGGTTGGGTAGGCCGTCCATCGCGACTCTCTCGTCCGTTCTGCGGGGGCAAGGTGCGCGGGGAGCGGGGCCCGGGTCAAGAGAGCTGCGCGGCGCCAAGCGACGAGAGGGCGGGGCGGCTTGACGCAGCTTGCTGGGGTGACAGCGTTTCGCGAGAAGCCTGGCCATAGATCATCGTGAGGCGCAGCGCGACATTCATACGAAGCGCGCCGTGCCCCTGTCGCGGATGCCTCGGGCTAAAGGCGCAAAGCTCTAGCCGCGCACACGCGTCAGATCGGGCACATCCGCCGCGCCGGCCGAGCCCCGGCCGGACAGCGAAGGGTAGGCCATGAAAAAGCCATGGCAGTTGAATCCCTTTGCCCCCTCCGCGACCGTCGCACGATCGTAGCTACCATCGGGGCGCAGAACCCAGCTCTGCTCGGTATCGGCCAGGTTCGCGGCCATGATCTGACGGACGATCTGCGCCTTCACGGTCGGGTTCACCGTCTCGACCAGGGTTTCAATCCGGCGGTTGAGGTTGCGCCCCATCCAGTCGGCCGAGGAGATGAAGACGCGGCAGTCTTCCGAAGGCAGCCCCGCCCCGTTGCCAAAACAGACGATGCGCGAGTGCTCCAGGAACCGGCCGACGATGCTCTTGACGCGGATGTTCTCCGACAGGCCCTTGATCCCCGGCCGCACGCCGCAGATCCCCCGGATCACCAGGTCGATCCGCACGCCATCCTGGCTCGCGGCATAAAGCGCGTCGATCACCTCGGGTTCGATGAGCGAATTCATCTTGGCCCAGATCCGCGCAGGCCGTCCGTCGCGGGCATGCGCGGCTTCCGCCGCGATCATCTCGAGCAGGCGCGGCTTCATGCGATCGGGTGAGATCGCGAGGTTTTCCAGCGTCTCGGGCTCGGCATAGCCGGAGAGGTAGTTCATCACCTTGGTCGCATCGCGCCCCAGCGCGGCGTCGCAGGTAAAGAACGACAGGTCCGTATAGACCTTCGCGGTGATCGGGTGGTAATTGCCCGTCCCGTAATGCGTGTAGGTCACCAGCCGGTTGCCCTCGCGCCGCACGACGGTGCTGATCTTGGCATGGGTCTTGAGGTGGATGAACCCGTAGACGACATGCGCGCCCGAGCGTTCCAGCCGCCGGGACTGGCGGATGTTGGCCGCTTCGTCGAACCGGGCCTTGAGCTCGACCAGAGCTGTGACGGACTTGCCGTCCTCCGCCGCCTCGCAGAGCGCCTCGACGATGGGCGAATTCTTCGACGTGCGGTAGAGCGTCTGCTTGATGGCGAGCACGTTGGGGTCGCGCGCGGCCTGGCTGAGAAAGCGCACCACCATGTCGAACGTCTCGTAGGGATGGTGCAGCAGCATGTCCTTCTGGCGGATCGCGGCGAACATGTCGCCGTCGTGGTCCTGCACCCGCTCCGGCACGCGCGGGGTGAAGGCAGGCCACATCAGATCGGGCCGCGCATCGACGACCATCTCCTTGAGATCCGCCACCCGGATCAACCCCTTCAGCTCGACCACATCGCGTTCGGTGACGTGCAGCTCATCCATAACGAGCTTCTTGAGATCGGCGGGCGGGGCGTCCGTCAGCGTCAGACGGATCACCTCGCCCCGGCGGCGGCGCTTCAGCGCGGTCTCGAACTCGCGCACCAGGTCCTCGGCCTCTTCCTCGACCTCGAGGTCGCTGTCGCGCAGCACCCGAAAGACGCAGTGGTCCACCAGATCGTAGCCTGGAAAGAGCGCGCCGAGATGCAGGAGCAGGTTGTCCTCCAGCCGGATGAACCGATGTTCGCCCGCCGCCCCCGGCAGCTTGGTGAACCGGTCGATCTGTGCGGGGATCGGCAGCAGCGCCTGCAGCTCCGCCCCGTCCGCCTGCCGCTTGAGCTGGAGCGCCAGCGAGAGCCCGCCGTTGGGGATGAACGGGAAGGGATGCGCGGGGTCGATCGCCAGCGGCGAGAGGACAGGAAAGACATGCTCCAGAAAGTGCGTGCTGAGGTAATCGCGGTCGCGCCGCGTCAGCTTGCTCGGTGCGATCAGGCGGATGCCCTCGCGGTCGAGCTCCTTGCGCAGCCGGTTCCAGATGACCTCTTGGCTCTGCAAGAGCTTGCGCGCATCCGCGTTGACAAGTTCGAGCTGTTCGGCAGGGCTCAGCCCGTCCGCCGCCGGGGTCTGATTGCCCTCGCGTTCCAGCTCGCGCAGCCCCGCGACGCGCACGGTGTAGAACTCGTCGAGGTTGGTCGCCGAGATCGACACAAAGCGCACCCGCTCCAACAGCGGAACCGCCGGGTTCTCCGCCTCCTCCAGCACGCGCCAGTTGAACGCCAGCCACGACAGCTCCCGGTTGAAGAACCGTTTCGGCCCCGTGATATCCGCCACGGGCAGCGCGACAGGGGCGGGGAGTTCGGCTGTCAGAAAGTCTGCTTCGGCCATGGGGCGACGCTCATCAGGATCGGGAGGGGTTGGCCGGGTTGTGCCGTGTCTCGCCATCGTCGTCCAGCACTTCTGCGGCGAGTTTCCGCCCGACCGGGCGCTTCTGTCTCAGGGCGCGCGCGTCGAGTTCGGTCACCAGGCGTTGTGCCGCCGCAAAAGACCGCTCCATGCGGGGCACGCAATAAGGGATCAGCTCGGCGCTGACCCGAAGCTGCCGGTCGTCCAGAAGCTTGCGCAGAAGCGCAGCGAGCAGCGCGTCGTCGGGCATCTCCAGCCGGGCAATCGGGGTCGCGGCCAGGCGGCTTGCCAGATCGGGCAGGGCGACGGGCCAGCGCGCCGGCGGGATGCGGGCGGTCATCACCAGCGTGCCGCCCGCGTCGAGGGTCCGGTTGTGCAGATGCAGCAACGCCTCCTCCGCCACCGGATCGCCCGCCACACCCTCGGCGTCTTCGACCACGAGGCGTTGCGCGGCGTCCGCCAGGTCCGCCCCGGCAGGGAGGTCCTCGGCGCGCGCCAGGTCCGCGACCGTCATCGTCCGCGCGCCCGCCTCCGTTGCCCAGACGGCGGCGAGATGGCTCTTGCCCGCCCCCTCCGGGCCAACCAGCGCAAGCTTGCGCACCGGCCAGCTTTGCCACCGGTCGAGCTCCGCCAAGGCCAGCGCATTGCCAGGCGCGACGAAGAACGCCGCGCGCCCCGTCGCCGGGCGTACGGGCAGGTCAAACGTCAGCTGGTTGCCGCTCATTCGGCGGCGCTGTCCGGCGCGGTGGTCTGCTGCACCGCGCTTGCCCGGGTGGGCGTGGCGGAGGCGTCGGTTGGCAAAGCGGGGGGCCGCTCGGCCGTGGATTCCGCGGGCCCCGGGGGGCCGTCCGCCCCGACGTAGGAGAGCCCCTGGTACAGCCGCCCGCGCATGTACTCGCCGATGCCAAAGCGCGCAAACACCCCGATCACCGCCGCCACCGGCACCGCCACCAGCATGCCGACGAAGCCAAAGAGCGCCCCAAAGACCGACAGCGCAAACAGCAGCCACACCGGATGCAGCCCGACACTGTCGCCCACCAGCTTCGGCGTCAGGAAATTGCCTTCGACGAATTGCCCCGAAAAGAAGATCGCCGCCACCAGCACGATGGAATACCACTCGCCCCAGAACTGGAAGACCGCGATGCCAAGCGCCATCGCGCCTCCCACCAGCGCGCCGATGTAGGGAATAAACGTCAGCAGCCCCGCAAAGGCCCCCACCATCAGTCCGAAATCCAGCCCGACCAGCATCAGCCCGACCGAGTAATAGGTCCCCAGGATCAGACAGACCGTGCCCTGTCCGCGAATAAATCCGGCCAGGGTGGCGTCCACCTGGTGCACGATGGCCCGGATCGCGGGCGCATGATCGCGCGGCAGGAGCTCGTCGACCCGCGCCACCATCCGGTCCCAGTCGAGCAAGAGGTAGAAAGCCACCACCGGTGTGATCACCACCAGGGCCACCACGTTGATCACGGACGATACCGATGTCAGCGCCGCCTTGACCAGGTCTGCGCCTCTCGCCTGAATGAGCGCCCCCAGATCCTCGACCGTCTGGCGCAGCTGGCTGCCTTCCTCGGCCAGGCTCGGAAAACGCTCGACCAGCATCGCGTAGAGGCTGCGTACAAATTCGGGGGCGGCCGCGAAGAGCCCCGCCATCTGATTCACGATGGCGGGTACGAAGAGCAGGATCAGCAGCACGAAGAGCAGCAGCCCGAACGCCGTCATGATGACGACCGCAAGCACGCGCGGCATGCCCATCGCCTCCAGCCGGTCCGCGATCGGGTCCAGGCAGTAGGCCACCGCGGCGCCCAGCACGAACGGCAGGATCACATCGCCCAGAAACCACAGCAGCCCAAAGAGCACCGCGGCGGAAACGGACCAATATTTGAGTTGCTGGCGTGCGGGTAAGGCCATGGCGCGCTCCTTTGTCGGAGATGTCGCGTGAGACGTGGCGCAATTCAAGGGCGCGGGGGGGGCGGCGCGTCAAATCGCCGGGTGGGGTCGGGCAGCACGATGCATGAAGCGGACACGCTTGCCCGGCGTCGTCTCCGCCCGCCCGACCTCCGTGAAGCCGAGCGCGGCGTGAAAGGCGTCCGATCCGGGATTGGGCGGATCGAGATTGATTTCGCACAGGACAGGAACGCCCTGCGCCTGTGCCTGCGCCTGCGCCAGGACAGCTCCATAGAGCGCCCGCCCCACGCCCGCGCCGCGCAGCTCGTCGCCGACGACGATCCGATCGACATAAAGAAAGTCCTCATACCGGTCGGAAAACCACGCGTAGTTGGCGCTGTCATAGGTGGCCCCGGGCCCATAACAAATGACAAAGGCGCGCCCGTCGGATCTGGCCCGGCTAAAGCTGGCATGGCTCAGGATCCAGTCGAGCCGCCCGCGGTCGAGCGGTGACGTCGCGACGACATTCTCCGCATTGAGTGCAACGATCCCGTCCCGCAGCGGAGGATCGGCAAAGGCGAGGTCAATCAGGTCCATGTCCGGATCGCGGAACGTCCGCCCGGTCTCTGCCGCACCAAACAGACCGCGCAGCCGCCGGGTCCACAGGGCGACCGGTTCCCTGCTCATGTCGAGCCCTGGTTGAAAACGGATCGCTTCCAGACCGATCCCGGTCATCCGGGTTGCGACTTCGGCCATGTAGGATCTCTCGATCTGCACCAGCACCTGCTCACAACCCGCATGCCATCGCATGGTGGTGTTCCGGTCCGGGTTCAGGACCACGCCCATGGACCGCGTCGACCAGACCGAACGGGTCCCGTTCTGCACGTATGCCGTCCCGGTAATCGGGATCTGGATCAGATAGAAATCCGACAATTCGCCCGGTTCAATCGTCACGTCTGCCCCGTAGCGAATATAGTTGAGTGAGAGACGCTTGCCGTCGACCCGGTTCTGGCAGGCGTTGAAGCGGTCGCCTGCAGACATCCGTTCAAGCCTGTGACTGCAGAAATTGCGCGCGACGATGTCGCGGGCCTCGTCAACGTCACACGTTTCAAAGCAGTTGAAGCCGCCAAGCGGCAAATTACGCGCGGTTCGGAGCATGACAGATCATGCCGTTTGCCTGCGCTTCATTCAAGCATTCAGCCATCAACGCGCGTCAATTTACTGCATCTCGTCTGATTTTTTCGCAATCTGGATAAAACGATCCGGGCCTGCGGTTTAGCATTTCTCCGTCAACACATCGCTTCAAGGAGGGGAACAGGATGCAAAACGAAGCTGGCATCACATCCGCGGACCGGGGCCTGGACGGCATCAGTTGGAACGTTGTCGGGCAGACCTACAAACCAAAGCTTCACAGCGCCAACGCGTTCATTTGGCACGCCGTGGTTCCGGCGGACAGCTTTGTACCGCCGCATGTCCACCCGACCCAGGATGAGTGGATTGTCATGCTGGACGGCGAGTTGGAGGTTGAAATGGGTGGCAAGACGCATAAGGCGAAGACCGGCGACACGGTGAGAATGCCGATGGGAGAAGCCCACGGGATATTCAACCGGTCCGGTGAAACCGCGACCTGTGTCTTTGGCGTTGCCCCGGCACGCAAGCTCTTCGACCTTTTCGGGGCACTCGACGGCGTCACCGACCCGCAGGAACTCGTCAGGCTTTCGGCCCTGCACGAAGTCGACTTTCTCCCGCCGCCGGATCAGGCGTGAACGGATCGGCAGGTTCCAGGAGGAAGCAGACATGACGAAACGCAAGAACGTCGCAATCATCGGCGGCGGTGTGAGCGGTCTTGCCGCGGCAAAGGCCTTTGATGAGCGCGGGCACAGAGTATTCGGCTTCGAACGAAGCCACGATTTCGGCGGTGTGTGGGAACTGTCCCGGTCCTATCCCGGCGTTCAGACCCAGTCACCGAAGGATCTCTACAGGTACACCGATCTTGCCATGCCGGACGACTATCCGGAGTGGCCGAAGGGGCCTCAGGTCCATGCCTATCTTCATGCCTATGCCGGCAAGCACAAGCTGGCGAGGCTGTTTCAGTTGAACACCGATGTCCGCTCCATGGATCGCAGGCAGGACGGACAGCCCGGCTGGACGCTCACGCTCGAGGCAGGCGACCATGTACGCACCCAGGATTTTGATTTCGTCGCCGTCTGCACCGGGCAGTTTTCGGACAGGAACATCATCACTCACCCCGGACAGGAGGCGTTCGAGGCTGGTGGGCGCAAGGTCATTCACAGTTCGGAATACACCGACCCGGAAACAGCACGAGGCAAGAATGTCGTTGTTCTGGGAGGGTCCAAATCCGCGACAGACATCGCCGTCAATGCCGCTGCCAACGGCGCACACTCGGTGACGCTGGTCTACCGGGAACCGGTCTGGCGGGTTCCCTACTTTGTCGGCGGCATCAATTTCAAACGGCTTCTCTACATGCGCGCGCAAGAACAGCAGTTCAACGCATGGGGACGCTCGCCTGCGCGAAAGGCGCTCTTTGCCGCGTTCAAGCCGTTGATATGGGCGAACTTCCGAGGGCTCGAAACTTTGCTCAAACTGCAGCTTGGCCTGAAGAAATGGGACATGGTGCCCGACGCGCCGATCGAAAGGGAGGCGTCCTGCTCACTGCCCATCGTCACTCCGGGCCTGTTCGAGGGTTTCAGGGACGGCAAAATCAAG
>JBCDBB010000182.1:0-7072 GCA_039184415.1 Pseudomonadota bacterium | reverse complement strand
GCCAGCGGCAGGTGATCCTGGTGGTCGAAGACGATCCGGCGGTACGCCGCGTCGTTGGCGACATGCTCGCGAGTTTGAATTACCGGACGGCATTCGCCTCGGATGTCGCCGAAGCCCGCGACGTTGTGAATGCGCGGCGGATTGATATGGTGTTGTCCGACGTGATCCTGCCCGGCGGCCAAAGCGGCTTGGATCTGGGGGCAGAACTTGCCATGGAGCGGCCGAACCTGCCGGTGCTCTTCGTCTCCGGCTACACGGGCAACCCGGATCACTCCAGAGACTGCGACTGTCCTCCGGACCGCCTTCTGCAAAAGCCGTTCGATCGCGGCCAGCTTGCCCGGTTCCTGGCCCAGGCGCTTGACTGAGCGTCTGCGGCGCCGCCGCACAGCCGCATGAGGCCCGGGCGCGCACCCGGGCCAATGCGCTTGCATCACCGGCGCCAAAAGGGCAGGAGACGCCCACCCGCAACACTTCAACCGAGGGCAGAAAATGAGCACCGAGGAGTACGACTGGGGAGAAGACGCCTCGACCTTCGGCGACCGCATGGCGCGGGCGCGGGACCACGCGGGCATGGACCAGGCGCAGCTTGCCCGGCGCCTGGGCGTCAAAGCCTCGACCGTGCGCAACTGGGAGGCCGACAGGTCAGAGCCGCGCGCGAACCGGCTGCAGATGCTGTCCGGCCTGTGGGGGGTGTCGATCATCTGGCTGTTGTCGGGCGAAGGCGAGGGCGTGCCGGATGTAACCGCCACGGATATCGACGCGGCCGACCTGACTGATCTTCTGGCGGAGCTCCGCGATCTGAGGGTGGCCCAGGTGCGCCTGGCCGATCAGGCGGGCCGCATCGAAAAGCGACTGCGCGCGATCGTCGCGCAAGGCTGACCGTTCCGTGGCCTCAATCCGCGTCGGGGTCGATCTGGGCGGGACCAAGATCGAGGCCATCGCCCTGGATGACCACGGGCTCGAGATAGCGCGTCATCGGATTGCGACGCCTCCGGGCCCCTATGCCGACACGCTTGCCGCCGTCGCCGCTCTTGTGTCGGAGGTCGAACGGCTGGCGGGCGCCACGGCCCCGGCCGTGGGTGTCGGCACGCCGGGATCGCTGTCTCCGGCCAGCGGAACGATCCGGAATGCGAATTCGACGCGGCTCAACGGTCATAGGTTGGACCATGATCTACAGCAGGCTTTGGGCCGCCGGGTCCGCCTGGCGAACGATGCCAATTGTTTCGCTCTGGCCGAGGCGCACGCTGGCGCCGGCCGCGGCTTTGGCGCGGTCTTCGGCGTCATCCTTGGCACCGGCGTTGGCGGCGGCCTCGTGGTGGCGGGTGAGATGCTGCTGGGGCGCAACCGGATCGGCGGAGAGTGGGGGCACAATCCGCTGCCCAACCCCGGCCCTGAAGAGCTGCCGGGCCCCGCGTGCTATTGCGGCCGCCGGGGATGCGTCGAGATCTGGTGCTCCGGCCCCGGCCTGTCGGCCGATCATCTGCGCGAGGCCGGCATCGACGCCACGGCGGAAGAGATTGCCATGCTGGCGCGGGCCGGCGACATGGCGGCCCGCGACACGCTTGACCGCCACCTCAACCGCCTGGCGAGGGCCATGTCAGTTGTGGTCAACATTGTCGATCCCGATGTGATCGTTCTGGGCGGCGGTCTGTCGAACCTGAAACACCTCTATCCCGGCTTGGCCGAAGCGATGCGCCCGCATATCTTCTCGGACACGGTTGAGACGCCGGTCGTGGAAAATGCCTTGGGCGACAGCGCCGGGGTGATCGGGGCAGCATGGCTGTGGCCAGCGGAGGCACGATGACAGTAAGCCGCGAGACGCGTCTGAAAATGTTGAAGATCCGCGCATGGCGCCGCGGCACCAAAGAGATGGATTTGCTGCTGGGCCCGTTCGCAGACGGACCGTTGCGCGCGCTGGACGATGTGGATCTGGACAGATTCGAGGCGCTGATGGATGAGCCGGACGACATGCTCTACAAGTGGGTTTCCGGAGAGACGGACGCCCCGCGGCATCCGGAGATCCTGGCGAAGATAAGGGCGTTTCACGGGATCGGTTGACGCACCGGTGAAAGACGGAAGACGGGGAGGGGACAATTTTGAACATCGCATTCATCGGCCTGGGCAATATGGGGCTGCCTATGGCGAAGAACCTTCTGGCGGCGGGGCATCGCGTGACGGGCTTCGACCTGTCCGGTGATGCAATGGCGGCCTTGATCGAGGCCGGGGGCGTTCAGGCCGGAAGTCCGGGTGAGGCCGTGGCGGGTGTTGAGGCTGTCGTGACCGCTTTGCCCGCCGCGCGCCACGTCCAGGCCGTCTACGGCGGCCAGGGCGGCATTCTGGATGCGGCGCCGAACGGTACGGTCTTCATAGATTGCTCGACGATCGACACGGCCTCGGCCCGTGCTGTGATCGCCGAGGCGGACGAGCGTGGCCAGATGATGGTCGACAGCCCGATGTCGGGCGGTGTCGGCGGTGCCACCGCAGGCACGCTCACCTTCATGGTAGGCGGCTCCGATGCGGCCTTTGCCGCGGCCGAACCCGTGCTGCAGGCCATGGGTAAGAACATCTTCCATGCGGGCGGGCCCGGCGCCGGGTCGGCTGCCAAGATCTGCAACAACATGATGCTGGCCATTCAGATGATTGCGGTTGCCGAGGGGTTTTCGCTGGCCGACAAATTGGGCCTGGACGCGCAGAAACTCTATGACATCTCGTCGACCGCGACAGCCCGGTGCTGGTCTTTGAACGATTATTGCCCGGCCCCCGGCCCGGTTCCGGCGGCTCCGTCGAACCGCGATTATCAGCCAGGATTTGCCGCAGCTCTGATGCTGAAGGACCTGCGGATCGCGATGGAAGCGGCGCAGGGCGCGGGGGCCGCGACGCCTCTGGGCGCCCATGCGACGCAGATCTACGGCATGATGGATTTGGCCGGCTTGGCCGAGCGCGATTTCTCCGGCGTTATCGAGTTTCTCAACGGAAAGACGTAAAAACCGAAAGATCGAGAAAAAATTGTCGCGATTAACCGCTTGTTTGCGACTCACTCTCCATGTTGACCGCAGTTTCAGTGACTGGTTCGGAGAGTAACACTATGAGCATGACCGCCGAGGTTGTCCCCGCGTATGAGGACGAAACCGGCCACGACCTATTGTCGGGCTACCTGGAAACCTTGGCGTTGATCGAACGCCTGCACCGGCTGTTGCTGGATGTCATCAAGGACGAATTCGAGCGGATCGGCAAGTTCGACATCAACTCGGTCCAGGCGTTGCTCTTGTTCAACATCGGCTCGAAGGTCATGACCGCGGGTGAGCTTAAGAACCGTGGTTACTACCAGGGCTCGAACGTCTCGTACAATCTCAAGAAGCTGGTGGAACTGGGCTATATCGATCACCAGCGCTGCGATGTGGATCGCCGCTCGGTGCGGGTGAAGCTGACTGACAAAGGCCTGGAAGTGCACCAGATGATCGCGGCCCTATTCCAGCGCCATTCGGATGAACTCAGCCAGTCGGACCGTCTGCGCTCGGATGGGATCGAGGGAATGAACGAGGATCTGCGGTCGGTGGAGCGGTACTGGACCGAAGAGATCCGCTACATTTACTGACCTTCAAGGCCGCCTATCGCCGGCAGCGCGCGACCGGTTGCTTGCCAATGGGATGAAGCCGGGCACGCGCGCGCGATAGGCCGCATAGTCCGGCCTTGTGGCCGACAGTCGCTCGTCCAAAAGCGGTGCGCCGGAAATGCGGGTCAGGAAGAGCGTGATCAACAGCGGCGAGGCGAGGCCCAGCCAGGCGCCTGCCTCGACGCAGATCAAAGCAATCCCGCTCCAGAACACGATTTCTCCCAAATAGTTGGGGTGGCGCACATGGGCGCGCAGGCCCGTCATCATCAAGGCATTGGGACCTGCGGTCCGCTTGAATTGGTCGAGCTGACGGTCGGCGACCGTCTCCAACGCCAGGCCGGCAAGAGCGATCAGAGCCCCGACGATGCTCAACCACCCCAGAGGCGCCGCCCCCGCCTGAAGTCCGGTCATAGGGCCCAAGACCACGAGCCACTGCAAAAAAGCCTGCAGGCAGAAGACGACGAACAAACTCTGCCACCAGAAGGCCGGCCCCCAACTGGCGCGCATGCTCTGGTAGCGCGGATCTTCGTGGCCCTCGCGGCGCCTGCGCCCCAGCAGCACCCAAGCCAGGCGCGCCGACCAGAGCCCGATCAGGCCGAGAAGCAACCATCCTTGAGGTCCGGGCGCGCCGCGGACCGCCGCGGCGATCGCCAGTTGCACAAAGAACCCCGGCCCCCACAGAACCTCGACGATGCTGACGTCCCTGCGCATGACGCTGACCGGCCAGAGCGCAGCGAACGCAAGGACCGCTGCGATCAGGGGGATCAGGAACGGTGCTGCTGCATCGACCACATTGGGCCCCTTTCGGTTTCGTCCGCGGACCGGGCGGTGCCGGGCCGCGCGGGCTGTCGACGACAGTTAGCGCCCGAGCGTCCGCGAGCAATCGCGCAGCGCCGGAGATCAGTCCGCAGATGACCCAACGATGGAAAAACTGCTTTCGGCGCCACCGCTTTCGCGTTATGCAACAAAGCCGATCGAACGAGGGTGGATGCTCGCGGCCCGGCGCCACGACTCTCCGCTTGGTTGGTTTGGGCGGCCTCGATTTGGGCATGTTTTCGCCCGAGGACGACCGCATCGCTGCGGAAACTTATGGTAATCAGCGGGTAATCTCGTTGAATTACAGTGTGTAATAGGCGTATAGTCTTGGAAAGCGGAAAGATGAACACCGCACGTCTAAGGCCATTCGGCTGAGGTCAGGGCAGGAGCTGCCCCGATGGATCTGAGGGGGTTTGACTCTTACGAGATTTCACTCGGCGACGAGATGCGCGGAGAACGCGCCTCCCTGGGCAAATCTCTGGAAGACGCCGAGCGCGACCTGCGCATCAAGGCGCGCATGATCACGGCCATCGAAGACTGCGATCTGAGCGGATTTCCGAACCAGAGCGTCATCGCCGGATATGTGCGGTCATATGCGCGCTATCTGGGGATGGATACCGAAGACTGCTATCAGCGTTTTTGTCAGGAGTCGGGCTACCAATCGCCCGCGGCAATGATGTCGACATCGGGCGACGGATCTGGCTTTGGCACGCTGAGCCGGCCCGCCATCAATTCGGGCGTTGGTGCCGAAATCGCGCAGTCCCGGTTTGCGGCGCCGCCGATGCAAACGCGGTTCAGTGCGCGGATCTCGCTGGGCGCCCTGACATCCAGCCTGGCTCTGGTCGCTCTGATTGCAGGATTGTCCTACGGCGCCTATTCGCTGTTGCAGGATCTGCAGCGCATTGGCATTGCGCCGGCGATCGATGCGCCGGCGGTCGTTGCCGATGCGCCTGAGATCGCAAGACCTGACGCCGATCAGCGCAGTTTTGCCCGTCCGGTGCCCAGCGATTACGAAGGCGGCGGGGTGCTGGCGGCGTTGCGGCCACAGGCCGAACTTCCGCAGATCGCCGTTCTGCGGCGCGACGGACCGATTTCGGCGATCGATCCGACCGAGGCTGGGATGTTTGCCCGTCAGGACCTGCTGACGCTGCCGTCGGATCAGGCGGACGAGGGGATCGTCGGCGCCGAAGCTGCGGACGTCGCAGAAACGCTGACCGTGGATACCGACCCGATGTCGCAGCCGGACATCATCCGGGGCATTGTGTTGCACGCCACGGATACCGCCTGGGTGCGGGTCCGCGACGGATCGAGCGCGACCGTGTTCGAAGCCATCATGGAGCCCGGACAGCGCTATACGCTGCCCGCCAGGGTCGAGGCGCCGGTCATGCGCACGGGTTGCCCTGGAAATACCTTCGTCTTCGTCGACGGGGTGCTCTATGGGCCCCTGGGCGACGGGTGCAACCCCAAGAACGTCTCGCTGGTCGCCGAGGACGTGCGCAGCACGATTCCGGAGGCTAATCCGGCGGATGTCGAACGGGCGCGCCTGAGCGAAAGCCAAGAGCGCGCAGAGGCGGCATTGGCGGAGTGACCGGCCGGCGACGTGTGTGAACTTTCTATGACAGGACGGTTGCGGGGGCTCGACAGGTTTGCCTGCGCCCCCTATGTCGTGACGGGATGCACAAGTTTGAGATGCACCGAAGGCATCGGACCGAGACGGGGCTGAGATGAACCATATCCGTCCATGGCGCCACATCGAGCGCCGCCAGAGCCGCCAGATCCACGTGGGCTCGGTTCCCGTGGGCGGCGATGCCCCTATCAGCGTGCAGACGATGACGAACACGCTGACCTCTGACCCGAAGGCGACCATCGAGCAGATCATCCGGTGTGCCGATGCGGGTGCAGACATCGTGCGGGTTTCGGTCCCCGACCCGGACAGCGCCGCTGCGATGAAGGAAATCTGCCGCGAGAGCCCGGTGCCGATCGTCGCGGACATCCACTTCCACTACAAAATGGCGATCCTATCGGCCGAGGCCGGTGCTGCGTGCCTCCGGATCAACCCCGGCAATATCGGCAAGGCCGACCGGGTGAAGGAAGTGATCAAAGCCGCGCGTGATCACAACTGCTCTATACGGATCGGCGTGAACGGCGGCTCGCTGGAAAAGCACCTGCTGGAGAAGTACGGTGAGCCAACGCCCGATGCCAGGGTTGAAAGCGGGTTGGAGCACATCAAGATTCTGGAAGACAACGACTTCTTCTAGTTCAAGATCTCGTGCAAGGCGTCGGACGTGTTCATGGCGTCGGTCGCCTACCAGATGCTGGCCGAGCAGACCGATGCGCCGATCCATCTCGGCATCACGGAGGCCGGTGGAAAGACGACGGGCACGATCAAATCGGCTATCGGCCTGGGACAACTCCTTTGGTTTGGGATCGGCGACACCATGCGGGTGTCTTTGTCAGCAGATCCAGAAGAGGAAGTGAAAGTCGGCTTCGAGATCCTCAAATCCCTTGGCCTGCGACATCGCGGCGTCAACATCATCTCGTGCCCGTCCTGCGCTCGCCAAGGATTTAACGTGATCGAAACCGTCGCGATCCTCGAAGAGCGGTTGGAGCACATCAAGACGCCGATGAGTCTCAGCATCATCG
>JBCDBB010000181.1:0-7321 GCA_039184415.1 Pseudomonadota bacterium | reverse complement strand
CGCGTCTGCATGGTCCTTGTCGTAAAAAGGCAGGCCCGCCACCTTCTTGATCGGCTCGTTGCCCAGGAAGAAATTGCGGCTCACGCTCATCAGCGGGATCATCGCCAGGTCCTGATAGACCGTGGCGATCCCGGCGGTGATCGCGTCCCGCGGATCGGCGAAATCCATCGGCTTGCCTTCAAAGATGATCTCGCCATGGGTGGGCTTGTGCACGCCCGACATCGTCTTGATGAAGGTCGATTTGCCCGCCCCGTTGTCCCCCAGCAGGCAGTGGCACTCGCCGGGATAGACATCCACCGACACCCCGGCCAGCGCGATGACGCTGCCGAAATGCTTCTCGATGTCCTTCATCTGGATGATCGGGGCGTGTTCGCTGCGCGTGTTCATCGTCTCTCTCCCCTTATCTTTCGCCGGTGATGAGGCGGCGGATATAGGTGTTCAGGATCACCGCGAAGAGCAGGATCACACCCAGGAACACCCGGAAGAGCGAGCTCTCGACACCTGCAAAGAAGAGCCCCTGCTGGACCACGCCGAAGATCAGCGCGCCGAGCGCCGCGCCGAGGACCGAGCCGTACCCGCCGGTCAAGAGCGCGCCGCCGATGACCACCGCGATGATCGCCTCGAACTCCTTCAGCAGGCCCCGGTCCGCCCCGGCGCTGCCGAACTCCATCACCTGACAGGTGGCAAAGACGCAGGCGCAGAAGGCGGTGAACATGAACATCAGGATCTTCACGCGGCTCACGGGCACACCGGTGTAGCGCGCGGCCTGGGCATCGCCGCCGGCGGCGTAGATCCAGTTGCCGAACTTGGTCTTGGTCAGCAGCACATGGCCAAAGATCACCAGGATGATCGCCCAGACGATCAGCATCGGGATACCGTCGACCACCGGCTCCCCGGCGCGGGTGCCGCGCTCGAACACGCCGATGATCCCGGCATCGCCCATCCACTGGAAGAGCCAGCCGAGGATCTTGCCGCCGAAGAGTGCTGCCAGCCAGTCGCCCTGGGCGGCATCGGCAACGCCGCCGATGATGGTCTTCCGCTCCAGCGTCTGGGGCAGATAGATGGTGAAGCCGCGCAGGATGAAGAGGAACGCCAGCGTCACGATGAAACTGGGCAGCCCGGTGCGCACCACGATGAAGCCGTTCAGCGCGCCGATCGCGATGCAGACCGCGAAGGTCACGATGATCGCCATCCAGACCGGCCAGGAAAAGGTGACCGCCAGGATCGCGATGGACATCCCGGCAAAGCCGATCATGGAGCCGACAGAGAGGTCGAACTCGCCCGCGATCATCAAAAGGCAGGCGCCCACGGCGATGATCATGAACTGCGCCGAGACGGTCGACCAGTTCAGAATGCCCGCCGCATTGAACATGCCGCTGTCGAAGGCGGGCAGCAGAAAGAAGGTGTAGACCGCGATCGTGCCGACGATCCCGCCCAGTTCCGGCCGGATCAGGGCCTTTCGGAACGCGGACGTCTCCTTGATACGCTCATCTTGTACGGGGGGAGGGGAGGTCGTTTCGGACATCGCTCTGGGCTCCGGAGTTCGGATTGGCAACGTGCCGTCGAGGTACGCTTTAGGAAAAGACCCGGGCAGCGCGGTTCCTCCGCGAGGAGGGGCCGCCCGGGGTACAGGTCAGGAGCGGCTTAGCGGTATTCGCCCGCGTGCTGCTCCACCAACTCGAGTGCATCCGCGGTCACGAAACCGGGCCCCGAGTTGAAATTGTTGCCGGGAAGAACGCCGAAGCGGTGATAGTTGGTCAGCACGACAACCGGGAGGTAGGCCTGCAGGAAGGGCTGCTGGTCGATGCCCCACTGGATCACGCCGGACTTGATGCCTTTGACGATCTCCGCGCCCAGGTCGAAGGTGCCGAAATAGATGTCGCCGGCCATGCCGTTTTCTTCCAGCGCCAGGATCGTCGGATCCGCGGACACCGGGCCAAGCGTCAGGACCGCTTCGGTGTCGGGATTGGCCGACAGGTAAGCCTGGACCTTGTTCTTGACCTCGGCCGGGTCGGCGCCGCTGTCGAGCATCGACTCGCCCAGTTCCACGCCGAGCCCGTCAGCAAAGCCCTGGCAACGCTCGACCAGCGTCGGCTGCTGGATGGAGTGGTTCACGCAGAGGAAAGAGCCAACGCCGTCACCCTTGGCCCGCTGGCCGGCGGCAAATCCCGCGTCATATTCGGGCTGGCCGACATACATCAGGGCGCCCACTTCGCGGGCCTGATCCGCCGTGCCGGTATTCATGATGATCACATCGATGCCAGACGCCACCGCGTCCGAGATCGGACCCTGGAGCACGTCGTAATCCGCCAGTGTGGTGATGATCCCGTTAGGGCCGCTCGCCGTCGCCTGCTGGATGATGCGCGCCATGTCGGCGATGTCGCCGGTGGGCGGATTGCGGTACTCGACCGTCACGCCCATCTGATCGCCGGCCAGCGCGATTCCGTTCTTGACCGTGTTCCACCAGCTGTCGCTGTCGGGCGCGTGGCTGACCAGGACATAGGTCAGGTCATCGTCGGCCTGCGCCGCCATGGCCACCGGCGACACCGCGAGCGCCATGCCCACGGCAAAAGATGTCACAATCGCTCTCATGCGATCCTCCCTTGCATGTTGCGTCCGTCAAATCCGGGCGGTTGCCCGCCTCTCTGAGCGACAAGAGAACATAGTCGGGCGCGTATTGCAACCGGTTGCAAATACCTCTGGCCAGAAATCCGCCGTTGCGACTAGAGTGATCCCATGAACGTCACGCTCAAGGATGTCGCCCAGCTTGCGGGCGTATCGCGCTCCGCTGTCTCGCGCACCTTCACCGAAGGCGCATCGGTGTCGGAGAAGACCCGGCTCAAGGTGATGCGCGCCGCCGAGCAGCTCGGCTACCATCCCAACGCGCTCGCCTCGGGCCTCACGACCGGGCGGACCAAGTTGATCGGGCTGATCTCCAACAATTTCCACAACCCGATCTTTCTGGAGGTGTTCGACCTTTTCACCCGCGGGCTTCAGGCGCGCGGTCTGCGCCCGCTCATCATCAACCTCTCCGATGAGACCGACCCCGCGCAATCGGTCCGCCAGCTGCGGCAATACTCCGTGGATGGCGTTCTGGTGGCCTCCTCGACGGTGGCCACGGATTTCGCCCGGGCCTTCCGCGATGCGGGCATGCCGGTGGTGCACACGTTCGGACGCTGCGCCGAGGCGCCCCCGGTACACGTCGTGGGGATCGACAATGTCGAATGCGGACGGATGGCGGCGCGGGCCCTGCTCGACCGCGGCTATCGCCGGCTCGCCTTTCTGGGCGGTCCCGAAAGCGCCACCTCCACCCAGGACCGGCTGCGCGGCTTCCTGGAGGTGGCGGGCGGGACCAGCGGCGCATCGGCCAGCCACAGTTTCGCCGAGACCTACTCCTTCGACGCCGGGCGGGTTGAAATGCGCCGCGTGCTTGCCGAGGGCGCGGCCGAGGCCTATTTCTGCGGCGACGATGTGCTCTCCATCGGTGCCATGAGCGGGCTGCAGTCCGCCGGGTTGCGGATCCCCGAGGATGTCGGCCTGATCGGGCTCAATGACATGGAAATGGCGCGCTGGAACAATATCGACCTGACGACCCTGCGCCAGCCGCTGCCAGAGATCATCGACGCCTCGGTCGAGCTCGTTGTCTCGATGCTCGAGTCGCCCGACAGCCCGCCGCGCTCGATCCTGTTTCCCGCCGAACTGGTGGAGCGGGGGACGCTCCGGCGCGCCTAGGCGGCACGGTCACCGCCATGACGGAACAAGGGGCGCGGGCCCACGGCTGAGCCGATGCCCGCGCCCCTGTTCGTTCAGTGGTTCATGCCGCCATGGTCGCCATGCTCGGGCTGGCGGGTCAGATCGACTGGGACCTCGACGACGACCTCGCCGGCCTCTTCGAAGACGAGCGTGAGCGGGAAACTCTCGCCATCCTCGAGGCTCTCGGTCAGGCCCATCAGCATGACATGGTCACCGCCGCGCTCCAGCATATGCCCGCCGCCTGCAGGGATGGCGAACCCGTCCTCGACCTCGATCATGCGCATCACGCCGTTGGCGTCCTCCAGATGGGTGTGCAGCTCGACGCGCTCGGCCACCGGCGCTTCCGCCGCCACGAGCCGATCATCTTCGGTGCCGGCGTTTTTCAGGGTCATAAACACCGCGCCCGACTTCGCCGCCGGGGAGGAGGAGCGCGCATAGGGGTCGATCACGGTGATGGATGCGGCGTCTCCGGCGGCCAGCGGGCCAGCAAGGGTCAGGCTTGCGGCGCATACCGCCGCGAAAATGCGAAAGGATGTCATGGAGTCTCTCCAAATAAACAGGATCTTTGTCGTGGTTTCCGGGATCACGCCGCGTGCGGCGGTGCGCGCACCGGCGGGCATGGCGCGGGATGCCGGGCCGGCACCGACAGGGCGGCCAGGGGCTGTGCGCCGGACACTTCGGGCGCAGGGGCCTCTGCGCCGGGGGCCGCGATGGCGCCCAGTCCGATCACAACGCAGTCCGGGCAGATCGGGGCCGGATCGCGCGGCGCGCCATCTGCTCCCACCGCGGTCGTGATGGTCACCCCGTTCAGGCAGAGCGTCACGGTGCCCGCCACCGGACCTGCGCCCAGGGCGTGACCGCTGCCAAGACTGCCGAACACCAGTGTCAGGCAGGCCAGGGCCCAGAAGGGAATGCGCCAACGGATCATGGGGTGACATCTAAGCAATCGGGCGGCGGATGAAAGGCCCGATCGCTCACCCCGTCCGTGCGGACCGCAGCCGCGCGCTGAGCGGTGCGATGATCTTCTCGACCAGCGGCACGACCGCGGCTCCGACCGCGCTGCCCACGAGCAGCACCAGGCTGCTTTCCGCCACCCAGCCCCAGAACCCGCCATGGGCGACCAGCCCGGCCAGCCCGTGGACGGCATGGGCCGGGCCGGGCAGGCCCAGCACCTCGAACCCGTGCAGCAGGATACCGCCGCCGACCAGCAGCATCGCGACCGTGCCGACGATCTTCAGCACGGTGAGAAATCCCGGCATCGCCTTGACGATGCCCCGGCCCGTCGCACGGACCAGCGCCATCCGGCCCTTCTGCGCCATCACCAGCCCCGCGTCGTCGGCCTTCACGATCACCGCCACCGCGCCATAGACCAGCCCGGTGATCCCCGTGCCCACGACGGCGAGCACCATCGCCTGCTGCCAGAAGGGCGCATCGGGCACCGCCGAGAGCGTGATCGCCATGATCTCGGCCGACAGGATGAAATCCGTCTTGATCGCGCTCGCGACCCGGCGGTCCTCCTCCGAGCCGCCGGCCCCCGCGGGCGCCGCCGCGCTCTCCTGGTGGCCCCCATGGGCGTGGGGCCAGATCCATTCCGAGACCTTCTCGGCGCCCTCGAAACACAGAAACAGCCCGCCCAGCATCAGAAGCGGCGTGATCGCCCAGGGGGCGACGAGGCTCAGCACCAGCGCGCCGGGCAGCAGGAACAGAAGCTTGTTCTTCAGCGACCCGCGCGCGATCTTGGCCACGATGGGTAACTCGCGCTCCGCGGCGAACCCCACCACATAGCGCGGCGTCACCGCGGCATCGTCGATCACGACACCGGCGGATTTCGTGCCGGCCTTGACCGCGAGCGTCCCGACATCGTCGGCCGAGGCCGCGGCGACCTTGGCGATGGCCGCGACATCATCGAGCAGGGCCAGCAATCCGGAACTCATGGGCGCACCTCGGAGCGTTCGGTCCTGATGCCTCCTAAGCGCTCCGGGCCCATGCCGCAATCGCCGCGACCCGCGCGTCAGCCCATCCGTTCGGACGCAAAACTGCCCGGGCTGGCCGGAAACACAACGGTGCGCGCGCCGTTCATAAACACCCGGTGATGGATATGGGCATGGACCGCGCGCGACAGGACCGAGCTTTCGACATCGCGGCCGAGGCTGACATAGTCGGACGGGCTCTGGGCATGGGTCACGCGGGTGATGTCCTGCTCGATGATCGGACCCTCGTCGAGATCGGCGGTGACGTAATGCGCCGTCGCGCCGATCAGCTTCACGCCGCGCTCATAGGCCTGCTTGTAGGGGTTGGCGCCTTTGAAGGAGGGCAGGAAGGAATGGTGGATATTGATGATCCGCCCCGACATCGCCTGGCACATCTGGTCCGACAGCACCTGCATGTAGCGGGCCAGCACCACCAGATCGACGCCGTTTTCCTCGATCAGCGCCATCTGCTGCGCCTCGGCCTGGGCTTTGTTCTCCTTGGTGACCTTGATGTAGTGGAACGGAATGTCGTGGTTCACGACCAGCTTCTGATAGGTCATGTGGTTGGACACCACGCCGACGATATCGATGGGCAGCGCGCCGATCCGCCAGCGATAGAGCAGGTCGTTCAGGCAGTGTCCGAAGCGGGAAACCATCAGAAGGACGCGCATCCGTTCGGCCTCGTCATGGAACCGCGCGGTCATCGAGAAGGCCTCGGCGACCGGTGCGAAACGCGTCTGCAGCGCATCGCGGTCCAGCCCTTCTTCGCTCTCCAGCCGCACCCGCATGAAGAATTGCCCGACATCGTTGTCGTCGAACTGGGCGCTGTCGGTGATGTTGCAGCCCTGCTCGGCGAGAAAGCCGGAAATGGCGGCAACGATGCCGATGCGGGCAGGACACTGGACGGTAAGAACAAAGGTGGACATCGCGACTCTCTCTGCGGGGTTTTTCGCGCAGTGGGACAGCGCGCCGGCCGGCGCAAGGGGAGAAACGCAAAACGCCGTCGCGGCGGACCGGACGGCGTAAAATCTGTGCGTTTGCGCGCCTTTGGAAGGCGCGCGGGAAGGCTCTCGCCTAGGCGGCGGAGGCCTGGGCCTTGGCGATGTCCTTCTTGATCTGCAGCGCGTTGGACGACAGATCGGCATCCTTGGCCTTGGCCAGGAAGGCGTCCAGCCCGCCGCGGTGATCGACGGTGCGCAATGCTGCGGCCGAGATGCGCAGCTTGAAGCTGCGGCCGAGCGCATCGGACATCAGCGTGACATCGTTCAGGTTCGGCAGAAAACGGCGCTTGGTCTTGTTGTTGGCATGGCTGACATTGTTGCCGACCATGGGGCCTTTTCCGGTCAGTTCGCAGCGGCGCGACATGGCTACCTCGGGGTCTTGCGGGCGATGCGGCGGATCCGCAGGGCCTGGGTGAGAATGCTCTGGGCGCAATTCGACCGCGCCCCGGAATGAGAGACCGCCTGTTAGGCCCGTGCCCGGGCTGCGTCAAGCGCTATTTGGCCCGGCCCGCCGCAGGGTGCCGCAGCGGACGGGACCGGTGGCGCTACCCGTCCTGCGCGGGCGCGTAGGCGGGATTGTAGATCGAATAGACCCGG
>JBCDBB010000180.1:0-7465 GCA_039184415.1 Pseudomonadota bacterium | reverse complement strand
TGACCCCATGCGTGCAGACGTACTGCTCACTGACTATGATGTCGACCCTGGGGAACAGGTTGCGGCACATGACCGCGATGCGCGTCTTGAAGTGCTGCGCACCCAGGCCGCGCGCTGCCGGACGGCGGCGCATCTGGATCTGCACCGCGCCTGTAACCTCCTGACGCTCGATCGCGACCGGGCGCCGGTGGTCTTCGCCCGGGCCCTGTTGCGGACGCTCGGTCAGGCGCTCGGCAAGCGACTGGTGATTCACCGGCCGGGATCGGCCGAGGTCAGCTTTGACGAGCGCTGGCTGTTGCGGGTTATTGAACGTTTGGAGAGCGGTGACACGGATAGTTTCACCTTTCTTCTGTCACGCCGAATTCCCCATGAATACCGCCGCTCGGTGGCGTTCCTTGTGCATGGGCTGGTGACACCCCCCGAAGAAGAGCGGCCGCAAGCCACCTCCGACAGCTAAGATACTGGCGCATGGGACGAACGTCCCGCGGCGCCAAATAAAACCATAGATCACGACAAAAACTGTCCGAATTGCGCAAAGTATCTTTGTGCAAAAAAAGCGTTTCTGTCAGTTGTTTTTGCCCTTGTAAGCTTCTCAACTTAGAATAGTTCTATGCCAAGGAAGCCAGCACGACGCCAGCCACCGTATATGTCCGGGTCGTCTAGTTGAGGAAAGAATAAATGACACAAACCGCCGCTTCGCTGGGTACCGATGCCCAGACCGAGATTTGCAACGCTCTCAACCAGTGCGTCGCCGAGACTGCCGTGACGACAATGCTCGCACAGAATTTCCACTGGAATGTGACCGGCATGGCCTTTGGCCCGCTGCATGAGCTGTTCCAGAAGATCTATGAGGATCATTTCGAAGGTCAGGACGATCTGGCCGAGCGCGTCCGCGCCCTGGGTGCCCATGCCGAGGGCACGCTGTCGGGCATGGTCGCGCGCTCCAAGGTCAAGGAGCATGACGGACACGCCTCCGACAAGGAGATGATCAAGTACCTGCTCGAAGCCCAGGAAACCGTGGCGGAAACGCTTGCGGGCTGCGGCGAGCTTGCCGCCGGCCATGGCGACACGCTGACCGAGGACCTGTGCATCCAGCGTGGCCGTGACCACGAGAAATTCGCCTGGATGTTGCGCTCGCATCTGGAGTGATCGGGCGGCCCGAGCGGCCCTCCGAATGACGACCTAAAATGAAAAAGGCCGACCGTTGCCCACGGTCGGCCTGATTTTTTTTCGAGCACCCGTTTCCCGCCCGGGCGTGCCGCCGGGCCCTTAGCCGTCCGAGAGCGTGAAGGGCGGCTCCACCCCCTGACGGGCGCATTTGCCGGCATATTCCATGGGCCAGGTTCTGGCCGACTTGACGCGCTGCTGCTGGGCCATGAGGTCCTCGATGAAGGCACGCTGGGAGGCTTCGTCCCGGATGCCGTCAAAGAGCCTTTTTTGCGGCTTGGTCATGGCACAGGCGATGCAGTACCCACCGCGGATCTTGTACTTGCAGACATCTAGGCACGGCGACGGCATGTTCGGCATGGGGTCTCCTGGCGGAACGCTTGGGGGCCGGATGTATATAAGGGGTCAAACGCGCCGTAAAAGCGGTGGCGCCTTAGCGCCTTTCTTGGCGCATTTGCTGAGATATCTCGCGACCCAGCCCTTGGCCGAACCGACGACATGCTGCTGGGCCGACAGCATGGTGATGAACGCTTCGCGTGCCTGGTCTTTCTTGAGTTTCTTGAACAGCGACTTTTGCGCTTTGGTCATCGAACAGCCGATACAATGACCGCCCTCGATTTTAAACTTGCAGACGCTGATACAAGGCGACGGCAATTTGCTCATGATCTCTCCTGGCGTAACGGCGGGGACGAAATTGCCCCCGCCAGCTTGGACTGTATTACTGGAAGACTGCCTCAGGATTGTCGAGACTGTCGGAACCTTCAAACTGGATGGCTTCGAGACCAAGTGCCGCAACCACCCGTTCGATGGAGCGGGTCTGGTCGATCAGCGCGTTCACGCCACCCATGATCAGCGCCTCGCCCTCGGCATTGCCGCGCTCCAGCATCATGTCGTACTTGAAGCCGGCCTCGGCCGCGGACTTGATCTCGCCAAGCGCGAGCACGGTGGTGGCCAGTTTGATCTGAAGCTCGGCATCGAGCGCCTCGTCGGACTGGGCGACGAGTTCGCTGAGGCTCGGGCCCTCGGTCACGGTGCCGTCGGTGCCGACATACCGGCCGAGATAGACGTTCCGGATGCCCACACCGTCGTAGAAATGGCTGTTGTGGGTGTTGTCGGCGAAGCAGTCATGCTCCTCCTCCGGATCGTTCAGCATCAGGCCGAGGCGCATCCGCTCGCCCGCCTGTTCGCCATAGGACAGCGAGCCCATACCGGTCAGGATCGCGACGATGCCGGCATCCTGGTCTTCCATCAGCGTCGCGCGGCCTTCGCCATCGGGGGCCCACTGCGCCGCCATCCATTCCAGATCGGTCACCAGCAGGTCGGTGGCCGCCTTCAGATAGGCCGCGCGCCGGTCGCAATTGCCGCCGGTGCAGGCCTCGCCGCCGGCATAGTCGGTCCAGGGGCGGTTGCCGGCGCCGGTGCCATGACCGTTCAGGTCCTGGCCCCAGAGCAGGAATTCGACCGCGTGGTAGCCGGTGGCGACATTGGCCTCCACCCCGTCAGCCTCGTGCAGCGTGGCTTCGAGCAGTTCCGGCGTGATCTCGGTGGCGTCGATCTCCTGCCCCGAGAGCGTGAAGGTCGGATTGGCGATCACATTGAGTGCCGCGGCCTCGTTTTCGTCGGTCGGTCCGCCATAGGAGGCGTCGACATAGTCGATCAGCCCCTCATCGAGCGGCCAGGCATTCACCTTGCCTTCCCAATCATCGACGATGGCATTGCCGAAGCGATAGACCTCGGTCTGCTGATACGGCACGCGCGAGGCCAGCCAGGCTTCCTTGGCAGTCTGCAGCGCCTCGGCCGACGGTGACGCGATGAGCGCGTCGACGGCCGTCTGGAGCGTCTTTGCCGTGGTCACGCTGTCGGCATATTTCGCCGCGGCGATATCGGCATAGGTTGTCAGAACGTCGGATTTTTCGACCGCAAGTGCCGGGCTGGCGAGCAACATGGCGAGCGCAGTTCCTGCGAGCAGTTTCGATGTCATACTTTGTGTCCCTCTAGTGAATCGTTGGTGGTTTTGGTCTGGTGCCGGAGTGTGGCGCCTTTTGAAGTTCCTGTCGTTTCGGAGCGGGTTCCCCGCCCGTTGCGGGCGCCGCTCTGGCCTGCTCGGGTGCCGTGCGCTGGCCCTGGCGCAGGATCAGTCCGACCTGCTCGGCCAGCGCGGTCACGCAGGGCGCCATGTCGGGCCGCACGATGAGCATGGCCATGAGCATCGCGTCCTCGCGCGCGCCCTCGGCGGCCTGGGCGACAAACCGGGCAAAGACGCATTCGTCCGCGCCGACACAGCGGCAGCACACATCATAGCGCATCAGGCGGCGCCGGCTATGGTTGGTCAGGAGCGTCACCAGATCCTCGAACGCGCCGAGCGCCCGGCGCCCCTTTTCTGGGCCGAGACGGGTGGCGAAACTGTTCCAGACCGCCGCCTGCCCCGACGGCCCCTCGCACCATTGGCGCAAGGTGACGATCAGGTCGGCCTCTTCGGGCGGAAGATCGGCCAGATGTCCGATGGGAGCTGCGTTCCGGTCCACGGCGCTCATTTGGTGAGAATCAGCTTGCCGGCGCGAGTGATCGAGAGCGAATAGGTCTGGTCGCCGAGCAGGATGTACGCGCGCTTGCCCCCGAGCGTCAGGTCCACCGCCCGATAGACCGGCGGCGATTCAGGTTCGGTGGTCTCCCGGGGGCGATGGGGGTCTGTCACCCCTAGACGAGAATCCTTCATAGCCTGCCACCGGTCGGTCGGGACCCAGCCCCTCGGCGAGCGGTGACATGCTGGCCAGTCCTGGTGCGCGTGCGGGTCATGATCGGGCTCCGTCGGCAGGACCTGGGCTGTCCGCTGCGGCGATGCAGGGCTGGCTGAGGCGTCTCCTATTTGTTGATTGGTTCACTCAGGAATGTCAATGCCGACGAACTTGCTCAAGAATTGGGCATCCGTGTGCGCGACGCGGGTGCAGCCCCGCGTCAGGCGGGTTATTTCGCCGAGGTCGTCCCGGGCAATCGGGCGAACAAAGCCGGTCAACGCCGCAGGACCGACCGGTCAAAGGTATCTCATGCAGTATCAAGATGTTTCAAACCAGACAGTTATGCGGCGCTCTTGAAGTCTCTGCAATGCGTGCCGCCACCAAGGCGCCGACGCCTCCCGGCCAGGGCGCAGCCCAAGGTCCGCGCTGACCCTCGCGGCGCGCGTCCGTGGACAAGGCAGAGCGCGGCAGTTGATCGCAGCAGGTCGGACCCATCGCCGTACTCGGCGGATCACAGCTTTCCGGGCGCCCCTCGACGGTGGCAATGCCGTCCGATCGCATGGCCCTGCAAGGCCACGGGCCGGTGGGCCATGGTCCTGCGGTCCGCGCGCATTAGCTATGGCGCAACAAGGGCGCTTTGCCTGCGCCGTCAGCGCTGGTCGTGCGCGGCAAGATATGGTTTCTGCCCCCTGCCGGGCGACGAACGCCGAGGTATCGAGATGGATGGAACGATGACCGTGACCCAGGACCGCGCCCGGGAGCGCTTTGTGCCTGCGCCGGACAATGAGCGCCGGCTGCGCGATGCGTTCGGCCGTTTCGCCACGGGCGTCACCGTGGTCACGACGCGTACGCCCGACGGCCCTGTCGGCATGACGGCCAACAGCTTTTCCAGCGTGTCGCTGGATCCGCCGCTGGTCCTGTGGTGCCTCGGCAAGGCCTCGGACCGGTTCGACGTGTTCGCCACGGCAGAGCGCTATGCGATCCACGTGCTCGGGGCCGGCCAGCAGGCGCTGTCGAACGGGTTTGCGCGGGACCCGGGCTTTTTCGACCAGATTCCCTGGCGCGAGGACCGCGATGGCGTGCCGGCGCTCGACACCAGCCTGGCGCGCTTCGACTGCGTCCTGCACGCCGCCCATGACGCAGGCGATCATGTGATCCTTGTGGGGCGGGTGCTGTCGGTGGATCTGGCCGCGGGCGACCCGCTGCTCTTCGCGCTCGGTGGCTACGGCGCGTTCGATCAGGCCTGACGCGGGGCCTGACGCGGGCCCCGCCGGCAAAGTCCGTAGAACAGCCAACATCTGTTAAGGGTTCTGCGCTAGGTCCTGTGCGATAGCATTCACGGACCAGCCTGCATGCCCGATACATCCCTGCCCCAACGTACGGCGGCGCCGGCGCTCACCGCGGCTGCGGCCGGTCTTGCCGGGCAGTTCCGCCGCGCGCGCCTCTCGGCGGAGGCGGTGGCACTGAGCGTGGCTGCCATGGATGCCACGCTGCTGAGCCTGCTGGCCTGGTTCGGGGCCTACGCGCTCTGGCCGGCTGCAGCGTTCGCACCCTGGCACGCGGCCGTGGGCGCGGCGGCGGCGGCGGCTCTGGCCGTGGCGCTGCTGGCCTATGGCGGCGGCTACCGGCTGCGCCATCTACGGTCGCTGCGTGCACAGGCCTGGCGTCTGATCCTGTGCGCGCTGCCGCCGCTGGTAGCGGTCCTGGTCGCCACCCGCCCGCCCGAGATGTCGCCGGGCAGTGTGGCGGCGCTCGCCGCCGGCCTGCTGTCCCTGCCCCTGGCGCTCCGCTGGCTGTGCCTGGTGCCCGCGATCCGCTGGGCGGTGGAGGCCGGTCTGACCGAGCGGCGCGCGGTGCTCGTGGGCGGCGGCGATCCGGCGCGCGATCTGATCACCGGGCTGCGCGGCAATCCCGGCAACCGGATCCGGATCTGCGCCATTTTCGACGATCGCAGTGACGCGCGCTCACCGGATCTGGTGCTCGACGTGCCCAAGATCGGCCGGTTCGACGATCTGCTGGGCTTTGCCCGCCGCGCCGAGATCGACATGGTGATCATCGCCCTGCCCCTGGAAGCCACCGACCGGATCGCCTTTCTGCTCGACAAGTTCGAGGTGCTGCCGCTGCCGGTCCACCTGGCGCAGTTCAGCAAGGACTACGCCTTTGACGATACCGTGCCGTCCCCCGGGCAGGCACGGCTGAGCCTGCTAGAGGCGGGCAGTTTCGGACTGCGGCGCCGGATGCTCAAACGCCTGTTCGACGTCACGATCGCCAGTCTGGCGCTGGTGGTGCTGTCGCCCCTGCTGGCGCTGATCGCCCTGGCGATCCGGCTCGACAGCCCCGGCCCGGTCCTGTTCCGGCAGATGCGGAGCGGGTTCAACGAACGCGAGGTCGCCGTCTTCAAGTTCCGCAGCATGCGGGCGGACCGGTGCGATCTGCAGGCGCGCCAGATCGTGGTCAAGAACGACCCGCGGGTCACCCGAGTCGGGGCCGTGCTGCGACGAACATCGCTCGACGAGCTGCCACAACTCTTCAATGTGTTGCGGGGCGAGCTGTCGCTGGTCGGCCCCCGCCCCCATGCGGTGGACGCGGTGACGGGGCGCAAGGAAGCCTTCGCAGAGCTGGTTGCGGGCTATTCCGCACGCCACCGCTTGCCGCCGGGGATCACCGGCTGGGCGCAGATCCACGGCGCGCGCGGCGGGATCGAGGATCCCGAGGCGCTGCGTCGCCGCGTGGCCTACGACCTGTGGTACATCGAGAACTGGTCGCCCTGGCTCGACCTGCGGATCCTGCTCGCCACACCTGTAGCCTTGCTGGACACCCGGAACGCCTACTGAGGCGGCGCCCGCCCAAGCGCCCCCCTTGCGGAACGGGATACGGCACCCGCCGGTTGCCGGATAAGCCAGTCTCATTTTTTTGCGAGCCACATTCGTCTCGCCACGTGAAAGACGCAGCGAAAACACCAACGTCGCAAATCCAAGGCGGAGGTGAGATATGCTGCGCGGCCCGTCATGCGCAGCAGGGGGAATCGCCCGGCAGAGTCCCTGCGACATCGCGCGCTCCGCACCTGGATTTGCCGCGCCGCCCATGCATCTGGCGGGCAGCAGCAAGAACGCATGCGAATATGTCACACCCTGCGTTAGCGCTCTCACCTGCAGGGCCACGGCAAAGGCGCACTGCGGCAGAACGCGTCATGGCCGCGAAAAGCCCGGGCGCAACATATAGAAATTCTTCGAACTTTTCGCGATTGGTTAAGTGAATTGACTGTTTTTCAGACGCGGCGAAAAAATTTTTACAAAAAAATCCCACCTTTCCCGACGCTTGTTCCCGAATTTGCAATTCATGTTACTGTGAGCGCCATGAGTGTCTGCGCCGCGTGACAGGTCGGACACGGAACGGAAGACCGGTATGCGCACGCGCCGGGTCGAGGGAGAGAGCGATGCTTGAGAAGGGCGATGGCGTTTATCCGCCGAGTTCCGAGTTTGTGGGTCAGGCGAAGATCGGGTCGGGGGAATATGAGCGCATGTATGCGCTGTCGGTGGAGGATCCGGAGGATTTCTGGGGCG
>JBCDBB010000179.1:0-7757 GCA_039184415.1 Pseudomonadota bacterium | reverse complement strand
TGCCGCGACATCATCCGCGACACCTTCGACAGCGGCGTGCGCACGGGCCGCTCGGCGCTCGAGGCGCTCGGCATGCATCCCTACGAGGCGGAGCTCCGCTGCCGCGATTTCGTCGCCCGCGACCGCCGGGCGCTGGCGCAGCTCGCAGCGGTCTACGACGCCGACATCCCGCTTCACAAGAACCAGCCCTATGTCGACCGCGCCAAGGCGCTCAATGCCGAGTCAGAGGCCGAGATGCGCGGCGAGTTGCGCGGCTATAACAGCCGCACCGCGCGTGGCTGGGCGCCGCCGAGCAGCGGCGATGTCGAGACCGAGAAAGCGGCCGATGCCGCCGAACGCGCCGCCGGACAGTAGGGGCGAATAGCGGGCTACTCCGCCGCCTGCACCCGTCCGCGGGCCTCCATCCGCGCGCCGGTCGCCGGCACGAGCCGGCCGCATTTCCCCAGCCCGTGGGCGGGCATCCCGCGATAGAGCGTCTCATAGGCGCCCGCCTCGACCATATAGGTCTCGTGCCAGATCCCCACCGCGCCGCGGCCGGTCTCCCTGACGCGCCGGTTGAAGGCCGTCCAGGCGGGCCAGTGTTTCTGTTCGGGCGCCCGCGCATAGGCCTCCAGATGCTCGAAACTCTGCCAGTACTGGACGAAGGTGAACCCGCCCAGTCCGGTATGGCCGAGAAAGCCCGACTCCGCCGGCGAGGCATAGAGCTCCCGGATCATGCGCCGCATCGCCCGGGCCACGGGCAGCCACGCCGCGACCCTCAGGGGCTTGTTGATCCGCATGCCGATGAGAAAGACCACGAAGGGCCCCTCGATCTCGGCCGTCATCCGTTCCGCGATAATCATGACACCCCGAACCCTCCATCACACCACGCAAACTATAGCGCGGGATGTCCGGCATTCCCCTCGAATCCTACCTCGCCCGCCCCCCGCACCTGCGCGTCGGCGGTGCATTGCAATCGCCGGCCAGCTTCGAAATAGTCGCCGGAAACCCGTTGCCGGAGAACCCAGTTGCCAGACCCAAGTTTTACCCTCGGCATCGAGGAAGAGTATCTGCTCGTCCGCACCGATACTGGAGATCTGGCCGAAGCGCCCGAGGCGCTGATGGAGGCCTGCGAAGCCGATCTGGAGGATCAGGTCAGCCCCGAATACATGCAGTGCCAGATCGAGGTCGGCACGCGGGTGTGCGGCTCGATCGCCGAAGCGCACGACGATCTGCGCCGGCTGCGTGCCTGCATCGCCGCGCGCGCGTCAGAGCATGGGCTGGCGCCGATCGCGGTCTCCTGCCACCCGTTCTCGGACTGGAAAACCCAAAGCCATACCCGCAAGGACCGCTATGACGCGCTCCACAGCGATCTGGCCGGCGTCGCCGAACGTCTTCTGATCTGCGGCATGCATGTCCATATCGGGGTTGAGGACAACAACCTGCGCATCGACCTCAAGCCGCAACTGACCTACTTCCTGCCTCACCTGCTGGCGCTTTCGGCCTCTTCCCCCTTCTGGCGCGGCGACGATACGGGGCTGGCCTCCTACCGACTGACGGTGTTCGACAATCTGCCCCGCACAGGCCTGCCGCCACATTTCGAAAGCTGGGCCGCCTATGAGGCCACGACCGACGTGCTGAAGGAGCTGGAGATCATCGAGGACACCAGCAAGATCTGGTGGGATCTCCGCCCGAGCCATAAATTTCCGACGCTGGAAACCCGGATTTGCGACGTCTCCCCGCGACTGGAGCACACGCTGGGCATTGCCGCGCTGACCCGTGCGCTTCTGCGGATGCTCTGGCGGCTGAGACGCGGCAACCTGCGGTGGCGGCACTATGACAGCTTCCTGATCAACGAAAACCGCTGGCGCGCGCAGCGCTACGGCACCTCAGGCGGGCTGATCGATTTCGGCGCGCGCGAGATCGTGCCCTTCGCCGATCTGCTGGAAGAGCTGATCGAGCTGGTCGACGAGGACCTGGACGTTCTGGGCGGACGCGCCGAGGTCGAAGGGCTACGCGATCTGGTGGCCCACGGCACCAGCGCCGACCGCCAGCGCAAGGTGCGCACGGACGCGCTCGCGGGCGGGTGCGACGCCGCCCAGGCCAACCGCGCGGTCGTCCAGCATCTGATCGCGGAGTTCACCGCCGATCTCTGAGCCCCCATGCGCCGCGCCACCGCCCGCGGAAAGAAGGCCGGACCAGAGCCTGTCAGGATTCTGTCGGGAGCATCGAAACACCCGCCTCACCGACCGCCACCGCAACCGCGGCTGTGCCGATTTGGCAAGGCGCAAAACGGAAAAGGATCGTCACGGTCTGCGCCTGCGGGTAGGGTCGCGCCCATTCGGCCAACCGAAAAACCGGGGGCGTTCGCCATGACCATTTTCCCGTTTCGCCCACGCTCCCGAGCAGCTTCCGAGGCGCCCTGCGCGATGCGCCGGATATGCGCCGGCACCCTTGCACCCTGTGTCGCACTGCTGCTGATCAGCCCTCCCGCGTCTGTCGCCGCCGACGACTCCTTTCCGATCATGGGCCAGAGTCTCGGTGGTCACTGGCGGGACGCGGCGTCCGCCGATGCGGACCTCATGGGCACACTGCCTCCCGGTCGTGCGGTTCCGATCCTCGGCAGATCGGACGCCACCTACAACGGCTACCACTGGTTCGAGATCGAGGTCGGGCGCATCATCGGCTATCAGTGGGGCGGCATCCTCTGCTCGAACGACCGGCAGATCGTCGGTCTCGCGGCGCAATGCGACCCCGCCGACCTGACCGCGGTCGGCGCGGGCGCGGGCGGGCTCACCAGCATCCAGGGGCAGTATAGGGAAGGCCGCGGCGATATCACCGGCGGCGATCAGGACCGCTGCGAAGGCTGGCGCCCGCAGGTCACTCCCAGCTACCTGTCCATCGACGCCAGCGAGAGCCAGATGTCCTTCTACCTCTATGAATGCGATATCAAGAGCACCGAGCCGCTCGGAACCGGTCTTCGGATCAGGGGGCAGTGCGCGCTGAACGGTACGGGCAAGGCCGAACTTCCCGCTCTGACCGATGCGGACCGCGTGCTCGACGTTCTGGCCTTCTCCAAGGACAACGGGAACACATTGCTGCTCGTCGATCAGACCGGCCCGGATCGCGGGTACATCTCGTCCTACATGCTGTGCAACCGCTGAGCGATTGCCGCGCCGCGTGTTTCAGGCCTGCCGCTGTCCGTGACTAGGTCTCCAGCATCCTCTCGGACCGTTCCCAGCGGGCGTAGATCCAGAAGAGAAAGGAGATCACGCCCGGCACGATCAGCATGGTGAAGGCCTGGAACCCGAAGAGACCCAGAAGCGACGGACGGGTGAAGAAGGTCACCCAGACCCCGACGATGCAGAACAGGACGAAGGCGACGAAGAGAAAGAGCGGCGCGACCCGGTTGTAGGTATAGAGCAGCCAGGCGCCCGCCAGCCCGCTCAGCACGCACAAAGCCCAGATCCAGTTCAACCAGCCCGCCATCGACCGGATCAGCGTCAGCACCTCGTCGCTCATCCCCAGAAGGCCGCCGAAGCCGAACCACAGGACAAAGAATTTCAGCGTCGCAATGGCATAAAAGATCACCGCCAGTGCCGCCACAAGCCCGTGGTGCCACGGCGTCGTTTGTTGGTTCATCGTCTCTGTCCACCTTGTCTGCCAACAGATCTGGCCGGAAAACCCATACCCGACGCGCACGCCCTGTCCAGCCCTTTGGGCCCCGCACAGATGGCCGCGATGTCGCGTGCGCCAGTCGCCCTGCGCCGTGCCGCCTCAGGCGCTCTGCCGCCGCCAGCGCCGCGCGCGCGCCTCAAAGGGCTGCACGGCCAGAAACTCGATGATCAGCATCACGAAGGTAAAGCTCAGCGCATAGGCCAGCACATGGGCCGTGTCGAAGAGCTGGAAATAGAGATGGATCTGAAAGCCCACCCCGTCGGGGCGGCCCAGAAACTCCACCACCAGCACGATCTTCCAGATGATCGCCAACCCGTTGCGGACCGAGGCCAGAACGAAGGGCCCGAGCTGCGGCAGGATCACATGGACCAGCCGCTGCATCGGCGTCAGCCGGTAGACCTGCGCCATGTCCCCCAGATCGCGGTCCAGCACACGGACACCCTCGCGGATCGTCACCGCGACCATTGCGGTCTTGTTGACCGCCACCGCGACGATGGCCGCAACCTCGTTCAGCCCGATCCAGAGATAGCAGAGCACGATCACCACGAGCGCGGGCAGGTTGAGAAAGAACATCACCCATGGGTCGGCCCAGCGGTCGAGCCGGGGCATCATGCCGAGCACCAGACCGATCACGCAGCCCAGCCCCATGGCCGCGCCAAAAGCCAGCGCCACGCGCCGGAGCGTCACCGCGATATTGTGCCAGAGCGCGCCGGATTCGGCCTCTTCCACCGTCACCTGCCAGACCTCGACCGGCGTCGGCAGCACGTCGGGATCGGCCTTGATCTGCGCGGCCAGGGCCCAGAACAGAATGAGCCCCGTCAGCGACACTGCGATCACGAGCGGGTCATTGTATCCGCGTCCACCGCGCGGCTTCTGCGTCCTATTGTCCATGGCTGCAACTCTAGCGCCTAAAGGGCCGTTTCAGAAGGCCTCGGGCCCGAGTTAAGACCTTCGTCGCATAGGTCCTTCCCGCCGGATTTGCATAGCGTTGCACTCATGGCGATACGCGCTTTCCTTCGCGGCCTCCTGGCGACCGTGCTGGTCGCCCTGTCCCTCGGCGCATCGGCGTCCGAGCGTCTGACCCGTGAAGAGATCAGCAGCTATGTCTACGCGCCCTACGAACTGGGCGAGCCGCTCAATGACAAGGGCGTCTGGAGCCTCCTGAATTCCGGCGGCGCCGAGGCCGGCTTCGTGTTCGAGACCGAGCCCATGGCCCCCCTGCCCGGCTTTTCCGGCGCGCCGATCAACATGCTGGTGGTGCTCGATCTCGACGGCCAGTTCCTCGATGTGCGTCTGATCGAGCACAATGAGCCGATCTTCGTCTCCGGCCTGGGCGAGGCGCCCTTTCGCGAATTCCTCGAACAGTACCAGGGCCACTCGATCTCCGAGCCGCTGGTCGTCGGCACCGCCTACGGGGACGGCGGCGACGGGGGCCCGCTGGTCTATCTCGACGGCGTGACCAAGGCCACGGCGAGCGTGCGCATCGCCCATGAGAGCCTGCTCGCCGCCGCGCTCCAGATCGCGCGGGAAAAGATGCAGGGCGTCGCCACCGGACCGCCGGCCTTTCCCGATCCCGACCATGACGAGCCGCTCGACTGGGCCGCACTGGTCGAGCAAGGCATCGCCACGAACCTGCGGGTCAGCAATGCCGAGATCGACGCCGAGTTCGCCGGCACCAAATGGCATGACGACGACCCCGAAGCGACCGACGATCCCGAAGGCACCTATCTCGATCTCTGGATCGTCGATCTCGGTCCGGCCTCCATCGCCCGTGCCGCGCTGTCCGAGGACGGGTTCGAGGATCTGCAGCGCTTCATGGCGATCTCGGACAATGACGAGCCGATCCTGGTGATCGATGCGGGGCGTCACGGGCTGGTCTCACCCGACTTCGTGCGCAACACCGCACCGGACTGGATCTCGGCCCAGCAGGGCGGTCTGCCGGTGCAGATGCGCGATGCCGATCTCTTTGTCGATCTGCACCCCGATCTGCCCGACGACCTCCATGACGGGGTCGCGATGATCCTGCGCGCCGACCGGCGGCTCGGCTTCGACCCGTCGGCCCCCTGGGAGATGCAGGTCCAGGCGCTCCGCGAACATGGCATGTTCCACCCCGAGATCGGCACCGTGGTACTGACCGCGGCCCACCAGACGCCTGAGCGGTTCTTCGAGCGGATCGAGCCGCCCAAACCCGTGCCGCCCTGGCTGGAGGCGATCTATAACCGCGAGGCCGATCTTCTGGTGCTGGCGCCCGCACTCTTCGCGCTCGGGGCCATCCTGATGTATCCGGCCGCCTTCACCGGCCTGCCGGGCTTCGGCATCGCGCGCCTCGGCATCCTGCTCTTCACCCTGGGCTTCGTCGGCTGGTGGGGCCAGGGGCAGCTCTCCATCGTCACCCCGCTTGCGACGCTGACGACCGTCGCCGATGGCGGCAGCCTTGCCTTTCTCGCCTATGACCCGTTCTCGGCGCTGATCTGGATCGCCGTCATCATCGGCTTCATCCTCTGGGGCCGCGGGTTCTTCTGTGGCTGGCTCTGCCCCTTCGGCGTGCTGCAGGAGCTTGCGCACAAGCTCGGCCGCTGGGCCCGCCTGCCCGAGTGGCGCGTGCCCGACCGGATCGACGGCGTGCTGGTCTATCTCAAATATGTCCTGCTCGCCGGGCTGGTCGCCACAGCGTTGATCGCACCGCAGCATGTCGACAAGGCCGCCGAGATCGAGCCCTTTAAGACCGCGATCACCGTCTTCTTCGTGCGCGAATGGTACTATGTCGCCTATGCCGCCTTCTGGCTGGTGCTCGGCACGGTGCTCTTCAAGGGATACTGCCGCTATGTCTGTCCCCTGGGTGCACTCATGGCGATCGGCGGTCTGTTCCGCAGCCGCGACTGGATCCAGCGCCGCGCGGATTGCGGCAGCCCCTGCCAGCTCTGCCGCGTGAAATGCGCCTACAAGGCGATCAAGCCCAGCGGCAAGATCGCCTATGACGAATGTTTCCAGTGCCTCGACTGCGTCGAGATCTTCGAAAGCGACAAGAAATGCGTGCCGCGCATCCTGGATGCCAAGCGCGCCCGGCGCGCCCCGCCCGGCACCGCGCCGCCCGGCGCCGCAGCACCGCCGCCCGACCTCTCGCCGATCCCCGGCGAGTGACCCGGACCCGACCCCGAATATCCGCCACCAGCACCGCTCAGACGCAGCAAAACCTTCACCGAAAAGAAGAGCAATGACAGAGCCCCTCTCCCGCCGCCGCTTCATCGCCATCACCGCCGCTGCCGCCGGCGCCGCACCGACCGCGGCGCTCGCCGACGCGCTCCGCCGCCGTCCCGGCGAAGCGACGCGCTGGCGCGGCGTGGCCCTGGGCGCGGAGGCCGAGATCACCCTGATCGGGCCCCGCGGCGAGGCCGAGGCGGCGCTCGCGGCAGCCCGGGCCGAGATCGACCGGATGATGGCGGAATTCAATCTCTACGATCCGGCCTCCTCGCTGGGGCGGCTCAATGACACGAGCCGGCTCGACGCGCCCTCGCCGGTCTTTCACGCGCTCTGCGATGCGGTGGACGACCTCCACACCGCCACCGACGGGCTCTTCGATCCCACCGTCCAGCGGCTGTGGAACGACCCCGACGCGCAGACGGACGCGGGCTGGACCGATGTCGCGCGCTCGGACGACCGGATCGACCTGCGGCCGGGGCTCGCACTGACCTTCAACGGCATCGCCCAGGGCTTTGCCACCGATCAGGTCTCGGCGCTCCTGGCCGAGCACGGCTTTCCCAAGAGCCTGGTGAATATCGGCGAGATCCGCGGCTCCGGCGGGCCCTGGACCATCGGGCTCGCCGATCCCAAGGCCGGCATGGTCGGCACCCGTACCATCACCGACGGCGCCGTGGCGACCTCGTCTCCCGGCGCCATGACGCTCGCGGGCGGGATCGCCCATATCGTCCATCCGAGGGAGCCCGAGCGCGCGCCGCTCTGGTCCACGGTCAGCGCTCGCTTGGTGCCGGGAATCTCGAACAGGCCGCCCTCGAGCTCGATTCCGTAGCACTTGCCGGCGGCCACGGGCTCCGAGCGCGCGAAGCGGTAGGCGTCGTTGCTCGCCCGGAAGCGCTTGGAGA
>JBCDBB010000178.1:0-7896 GCA_039184415.1 Pseudomonadota bacterium | reverse complement strand
TTGACATCGGTCCAGGTTACGGCTTGTACCCCACCCAGCATCGTGTAAGCCGTAGTAGCCAGACCGATGATAAAGATGGGAGCTGTTCCCGTCCGCATCATCGCCGCCCCCTGTGTCCGCCCATATGACGTCCGCCACCGCGATGGCCGGCCGCGCGGGTCCTGGCCGCCGGGGCGCGCTGCTTGAACGCATGGGTTTTGGAGGCCGCGGGCCTCTGGATCTGCGCCGGCCGCTGGACATTCGCGGGTCTCTGGATGTTGGCGGGCCTTTGGACGTTCGCGGGCCTCTCGACATTTGCCGGCCTCTGAACGTTCGCAGGTCTCTCGACATTGGCCGGCCTCTGCACATCGCCCGACCGCGCGGCATTGGCGAGCGCCCCGCCCCCCACGGCCCCCGCGCCGACCGCCGCGGCGGCCGCGCCGGTATTGCGCAGCGCCTCGAACCGCTGCTCCGCCGGCAGCCGCGCTCCGGCCCGCTGGATATTGTCGAGATTCACCCCGCCATGTCCCGGCGCCGAGATATCCGGTGCTCCGGAGCGTTCCGAGAGCTGCGAGCGCAGCGCATCCGACCGGTCCGGGCGGTCGATGCCAAGCGCTGCACCCCCCTCCTGGCGCCGTTTGGCCAGATCCTCGCGCGCCTCCTGGCGCCGCGCCGAGTCGGGATCAAAGGTGATGTTGTCGCGGTCCAGATCGATGTTGTTGCGGTCGATGCTGAACCGGTCATTGTCGATGTTGATCTCGCGGTCGCCGCCCTGGATGTTGACATTGGCGTTCCCGCCCCAAGGCGGCGCGCGCACGATCGGCGCCCCGCCCCAGCCGGCGCAATTCCGGCAGCCCCAGTAGCGGTAATACTCGTCATTATCGTCAAAGATCGCGTCGATCAGCGCAAAGGTCCCGAACCCGATCGCCCCGGCCAGCAGCAGATCGCCGGTGTTATTGCCGCCGTCCGAGACATAGACCACATCCGGGTCGTAGCTCGGCACATAGACCACCTCGGGATCGGTGGGGGTGATCACCACATGGCTCGCCTCGTCGCTGTCGACCGTGATCTCTTCGCCCGACACCAGCGCGCCGCTCGCAACCGCCTCGTCGCGCTTGACCTGCACCGCGTTCATCACGTCGTCGCTCTGGGCCAGCATCGCGTCGCCCAGGGTTTCGGTCCATTGGATATGGCTGGCCATGTCCTCGATCACATCGGGAAAGGCGGTGGCCAGAACCGCCACCGATTCGTCCCATCCCTGTGCGTTGATCTCGGGCTTCAGGTCCTCGGGCGTGCTGCCCTCATGGTCGCTCAGGAACTGCTCCGCCTTGACGATCTCCAGTGGCTGGGTGGCCCCCACCAGCACCTGGATGAGCAGCGTGTCGGGATAGAGCGCGATCGGCGCCACCAGGTTCTCCAGCTGGGCCTCGGTCAGCAGATCCGCGCCTTCACCGCCACCGGCGCTGTCGCCGGCACTGTCGCTGCCCGTATCGGCAGCCCCGGCAGCCCCCGTGGCCTCGGCCGGGGGCTCCACCGGCGCATCCGCCGCATCTTGTGCACCGGCGGCAAGCGGCACCATCAAAAGTGCCGCCAGCCCCAATACCCGGCCTTCTCTGACCATGTCGCGTCTCCCCGGACCAAATGACTTTGCCGCCCGACCCTATCGGCCGGCAGGTCCCCTGCAAAGTCCCGGTGACCCGACGGCATGGCCCGGAGCTGGACCGGCGCGCCCCGACCGCCGCGCTCAGACCTCGACGGTCAGATCGAGCGTGATCCTGGCGTTCAGCACCTTGGAAACCGGGCAGGCCTCCTTGGCCGCCGCGCCGATCTCGCGCACCTTGGCCTCGTCCGCACCGGGCACCTTGGCCACCGCCTCCAGATGCACCGAGGGGATCTCGAACCCGCCCGACACCTTGGCCAGCGTCACCGTCGCCTTGGCCTCGACGCTCTCGGGCGTCATCCCCGCCTGGTCGAGCTCGTGGCTGAACGCCATCGCGTAGCAGCCCGCATGGGCCGCGGCGATCAGCTCCTCGGGGTTGGTGCCTGGGCCGTCCTCGAACCGCGTCTGGAACGAATAATTGTGCTTGCTGAGCACGCCGGACTCGCTCGAGATCCGGCCCGAGCCCTTTTGCAGATCGCCGTACCAGACGGCATTCGCGTGACGTTCCATGGTGGTTCCTCCTGACCCGCCCGGCCCTTGCGCCGGCAGACCCGAGGTAACCCTTCCGGCCCCCGGTTGCGAGGGCAAACGACGCCGGGCGCCTCCCACGCACGTCGCCGGCAAAAATCCCGGCGACTGGAACAAAGCGCACAGACTCGCGGTCACTTCGGGGTAGAGTTCGGGCCATGGGCGGTCCGCGCAGCCCGGGGCCGCCCGCCACATCGGAACGGGAGACCCTTCACCATGCGAACCGCCCTTGCACTCGGCACCGCCGCCGCCCTCGCCCTCGCCGCCGTCCCTGCGCTGGCCGACACCGACCTCACCGGCAGCTGGGCGGCCAGCTACACCGCCGTCTCGCCCACCAACAATCGCGGCGAAGGCCCCCGCTTCAACCAGGCCGAATGGCAGCTCACCATCACCGAACAGCAGGGCAACGTCTTCTACGGCCAGACGAAATGGCGCACCGTGAACTCCCCCGACTGGACGACGCTCCAGGTGACCGGGAACATCAGCGCCGATGGCTCCGGCCGGATTGGCATCGTGGAGATCGGCACCGAAGAGCCCTACGACGTGCATTCGGTGATCGACGGGTTGCTCGACGGCGACCGGATCTATGTGGACTACCGCAGCATCCGCTCCGGCGCGACCTACAGCGCGGTGCTGGAGAAGTCCGAGGCGAACTGACCGACCCCCCCCCGAAATCATACGCACCACCAAACACTTCCGCCTGCCGCCGCGCGATTCCGATACCGGCGGGCGGGCGGTGCCGCGCGCCAGGGTGACGGTACGGCACCTCACGAAATCCCGCGCTTGGGGTTTCAGAACTGTAACACCGGCCCCATATGGATCTCAATCGCAAGCCGCTAACTATCTGGCTCCAAGGCATTATTTGCCAACGAGCCACACCGGAGCCGCGTTCGTTCGCGCCCCGGGAGGGAGCGTGCGCGCAAAACTGTAAGAGTAAGGAGAGAGATCCATGTCCCATGCCCCTCGCATCGCCGCCCTGACCGCCGCAATCGGGCTCGCCACCGCCCTGCCGGCCTTTGCCGAAACCAACACGGGCCAAACCGACGTGACCGGAACCTGGCACGGCGAATACACCGTGGTCGTGCCGACCAATGCCCGCGGCGACGGTCCTCGCTTCAACGAAGCCGAATGGCAGCTCCACATTACCGACCAGCAGGACAATGTCTTCTACGGTGAAACCAAGTTCCGCCGGCAGGGCTCCGACAGCTGGAACACCCGCCAGGTGACCGGCAATCTCAGCGCCGATGGCGAAGGCCGGATCGGGATGCTCGAAACCCGGACCGAGCCGCCCTACGAGGTGACGGGCGTCATCGATGGTCGGCTCGACGGCGACAAGATCTATGTCGATTTCCGCAGCCTGAACCGGGGCGCGACCTACAGCGCCGTGCTCGAAAAGACCGACGCCGACGCGTGACGGCGCCGGTTAGCCCTCGCCCCGCGCGGGCGGGGGCGCACCCCACGCGACGACAACGGGCCGCCGTCACAGCACGATCCCGCACCAAGCGCCCGACAAGGGTAAGCTAAGAGCTTCGGTCGAAGCCCCTCCCCTCGCCCGGCCCCCCGGGCAGCGGCCATTCCGTACCGCCACGGAGCGGCCGCTTTCGCGCCTGTCCCCGCCGCGACGGGCGCCCTCGGCACACTAGTCCGAACAACCCTCCAACCCCGCCAGCTTCGCCTCCACCCGGGATTTGAGCGCGGAGGCGTACTTAAACCGCGCAGCCATATGCTCGGGGTCATAGACCTCCAGCGAATTACAGATCGCCTCCAAAGCTAAGCCATAAACCTCTCTACGCTCCTCGCGCCCTGCGTGATCACCAAAAGCCTCATGGCTGATCGCAGCGCTTTCGTGACGCATCGCCCATTCTACCGGGTGACTTTCTCGCGTGTTTACTCGTAGTGCGGCATCGCAAGCCGCAACAGCTTCTGTCCACAAGAAACGCGCATTTGCCGTGTCTTCGAGCTTGAGTTGTTCGTTGAGAGCAAGCGCGAGATTGTTTTGGGTCATCGCCCAGTCGACCGGATGGTCCGCCTCTGTCCGCACCCGCAACGCTGCATGATAGGCCGCCACGGCCTCGGACAGCAGCGTAGCCCCGGCCTCCCCGCCCGTGCGGCTGCCTTGGTCGCTGAGCGCGATGGCGAGATTGTTCTGGGTCATCGCCCAGTCGACCGGATGGTCCGCCTCTGTCCGCACCCGCAGCGCTTCGCGATAGGCCGTCACCGCCTCGGCCTGCAATGCTGCACCGTCCGCCCCGCCCTTGCGCCGACCTTGGTTCCAGAGTGCAACACCGAGATTGTTCTGGGTCATCGCCCAGTCGACCGGACGATCCACCTTCGTCCGAACGCCCAGGGCCGCGCGATAGACCGCCACCGCCTCACCCAGCAATGCCGCACCCGCCTCTCCGCCCGTGCGGCTACCTTGGTCCCGGAGCGCGGTGCCGAGATTGTTCTGAACTCCCGCCCAGTACACCGGATGATCCGCCTCCGTGTACACCCGAAGTGCCGCGCGATAGGCCGCCACAGCCTCGGCTAGCGTCGCCGCGCCGGCCTCCCCGCCCATGCGGCTGCCTTGGTCGCCGAGCGCATTGCCGAGATTGTTCTGGGTCATCGCCCAATCCACCGGATGATCCGCCTCTGTCCGCACCCGCAGCGCCGCGCGATAGGCCGCCACCGCCTCGGCCAGCAGCGCCGCGCTTTCCTCCCCGCCCGTGCGGCTGCCTTGGTTGCCGAGCGCGTTGGCGAGAAAGACTTGCGCAGCCCAGAACTCTCTCGGGTGCTCTTCTTCCTTGAACTCCGGTAACGCTGTTCGGGTCATCGTGATGGACAAATCTATTCCCCGGCCGCCATAGCGCTGTCCATGGGAAAGAAGCTTTTCAGTATATTTCCAAAGGCGTTTGCGCGCCGGCTCCAACGCATCAACCGACCCGAAACTGTCCGCCGCCGCGCTGAGCAGCCGATAGGCCTCCTCCACCCGCCCGCGCAGCAGCGCGTTGTCGGCACGCAGTTCCTTGGTCTGGGCGGCGATCTCCGTCTCCACCTCATCGACCCTCGCGAGCAACGTCTCGACCTCCTCGAAATCAAGACGCTCCGCCGCGTCCTTCGCCGCGGCCTTGAGGTTGCCAAGTCCCGCGGTGCGTTCATCGATCAGGTCGATCTGCGCCTGAAAGCTCGCATACTCCTGCGCCTTCAGGTCGAGGAACTGGATCAGTTCCGCCTTGCCCCACCCGGGTGTGTCGCCAAAGCCCGCCGCCAGCGTCTGCAATTCGTCCAGGCTCAACGCCTCCGGGGCCGCCAGCGCCGCCCCGCCACCGCCCAAGCGGAGCAGAATCTCGTCCAGCTTGGAGTTTTGCGCGACTAGTTGCACCGTGACCTGCTCACGCCACTTCACTTCGACCGCATGGTCTTCGACGAGGACCTTCACCATCTCCTGAGTAAAGGCGTCTCGGTACTTCGAGTGCCCCCGGAAGGCGTCAAACGCCGCTTCCACTGTGAGCCGGAGCGCAGTGACCGTTCCAGGGTCCTCACCACGCAGATCGCCGAAGACCGAAGCCATGATTTCATCCGTTGCGCTGCCGGTCTTCACCGCCTCCGTCATCCGCTCGGGATCGAACGTGATGCGGCCCTGATGGGTCTTCAGCAGGTGCGCCGCGGCGGCGATGCAGTGATCTGGAATGTCAGGGTGCTGCTCCAGCGCGCGGTTCGCCGCTCTTGTCGCTGCGCGCATCGTCGCCGCATCGCAGGAGTTCCACTTGTCCAAACCGATGGCTGTCAGCACGGCCGCCGACGCACCTGCCGCCGCCATACCGACCCCGCCAGACGCGAGCCCCGCGACAGCGACGCAAAATGCGGCGCTATGTTCGGCGAGAAGAGGACGTTCGCTCATGCGCAACTCCGTTAACCAATGGTCAAGAGGTAGCGGCGCGTCGGTGGGCTGGCAAGAAACGGATCAAACCGCGAACATAAACGTACGAAATGACTATTTGGACAAAACGTACAAACCTTACCGAAACGAAAAAGGCCCCCGGTGCGGGGGCCTTTGTTTTTGGGGTCACACGGCCATTCAGGCGGCGATTTTGCCCAGCAGCGTGTCGAGGCTGGCCTTTGCGTCTCCGTAGAACATACGCGTGTTTTCCTTATAAAACAGCGGGTTCTCGATCCCCGAATAGCCCGTGCCCTGTCCGCGCTTGGACACGAAGACCTGCTTGGCTTTCCAGACCTCCAGCACCGGCATCCCCGCGATGGGAGAATTCGGATCCTCCTGCGCCGCGGGGTTCACGATGTCATTGGATCCAATCACGATCGCCACGTCCGTATCTGGAAAATCTTCATTGATTTCATCCATTTCCAGGACGATGTCGTAGGGCACCTTGGCCTCCGCGAGCAGCACGTTCATGTGCCCCGGCAGGCGTCCGGCGACCGGATGGATCGCAAAACGCACCTCCTTGCCCTTGGCCCGGAGCCGCTTGGTCAGCTCGCTCACAGCCTGCTGCGCCTGGGCCACCGCCATCCCGTAGCCCGGGATGATGATGACGCTGTCGGCATCCTCGAGCGCCGCGGCCACGCCATCGGCATCGATGGCCACCTGTTCGCCCTCGACCGCCATGGCCTCGCCCGACGCGCCGCCGAAGCCGCCCAGGATCACCGAGATGAAGCTCCGGTTCATCGCCTTGCACATGATGTAGCTCAGGATCGCCCCCGAAGACCCAACCAGTGCCCCCACGACGATCAACAGATCATTGCCCAGGCTGAAGCCGATGGCTGCCGCCGCCCAGCCGGAGTAGCTGTTGAGCATCGAGACCACGACCGGCATGTCCGCGCCGCCGATCCCCATGATCAGATGGTAACCGATGAAGAGCGCCGCCAGCGTCAGAAGGACCAGCGTCCAGCTGCCCGCGCCGCCGAGATAAAGCGCCACCAGGACAAGTGACAGAACCGCTGCCGCAGCGTTCAGCATATGGCCGCCCGGCAGCTGCTTGGCCGCGCTGTCGACCTTGCCCGCAAGCTTGCCATAGGCGATGACCGAGCCGGTGAAGGTCACGGCCCCGATCCAGATCCCGAGCACCAGTTCGATCCGCAGGATCGTCACCTCGACCGCGATCTTCTTCGCCACGATCGCGGCAAAACCCGTGTAGGCGCTGGCAAAGGCGGACCCTTCGGGGGTCACCTCCTCGGGGCGCGGGAAGAGCAATCCGGCTTCCGTGAACTGCGCCGCGACCCGGCCGAGCTCGATATCGGCATTGAAGCCGACAAAGACCGCCGCCAGACCCACAAGGCTGTGCATGATCGCGACCAGTTCGGGCATCTGGGTCATCTGCACCCGGGTGGCCAGCATGTAGCCGATCACCGCGCCCGCAGCGATCAGGATGACCGAGGCCAGCCAGAGCCCCTGGCCGGGTCCGATCATCGTGGCCAGCACCGCGATCGCCATGCCGACGATGCCGTACCAGACCGCGCGCTTGGCGCTTTCCTGACCGCTCAGCCCGCCCAGAGACAGAATGAAGAGAACTGCGGCAACCGCATTGGCTGCCAGCGTAAATCCGAATTCCATGGACCCGTGCTCCTTAGGATTTCTGGAACATGGCGAGCATGCGCCGTGTCACGAGGAAGCCGCCGAAGATATTGATCGCGGCCATGAAGATGCCGAGCGCGGCGAGCAGGGTGATGAGAATGCTAGACGAGCCGATCTGAATGAGCGCGCCCAAGATGATGATCGAGGAGATTGCGTTCGTCAC